>NZ_CP126279.1:2166696-2476224 GCF_003234815.2 Curtobacterium sp. MCBD17_035
GGTCGACGTCGACGAGGGTCGGGACCTCGTCGTCGGTCACGGGCAGGAGCGTGACGTCGAGGGCCCACCGCGCTGCCAGCCGCGCCGTGGCGCGGGTGAGGTCGTCACCGTCGCGGAGCATCGCGGTGCGGGCGATGTGCGTACCGAGGTCGAGGTCGCCGAGTGTGAACCAGGGCCACCCCACGCCGTAGGCGGTGAGCTCGGCACTGACGCGTTCGGACTCACCGGCGCGCCCCCATCCGCGCTCGGTGTCGTTCGCGTCGGCGAGGGCGTACATGACGGAGTCGAGGTCGGGGCACACGCGCAGCCCGGTGAGCCAGAGGTCGTCACCCGTGTTCACCACGACGGTGACGTCGAGGTCCTGCTGCCGCGCGAGGTGCCGCACGCCGCGCGCGAACCGTCCCCCGCCGACGCCGCCGGCGAGCACGGTGACGGAACGGCGGGTGGGCACGGGTGTCGAGGTCGAGGAGGCCATGCGTCTGATCCTCCCAGGCACCGGGAACGCCAGGGAACGCGGCTGGATCCGGCACGAACCGGCAACAGGAGGAGCACGTCCCCCACATCCTCCGACATGCGTCGTGGCGCCGGGTCCCAGGCCGCAGAAGCGCGCCGAACGGCTCCGTTTGTCCCCCGTTCGATGGGTGGCACCCGGACATGCGGGACGGCACGGCCGAGGACGCGTTGCATCACCTTCGTCGACGTCAGCCCGTACGGCGCGTCGCGATCACACCGGAGCAGGGCCCGACGTCCACGCGCTCCAGAGCAGACCCGAGAAGCAGACCCGAGAAGCACCACCGACATCAGGGAGAACGCGATGATCGACACCACCACCATGAACGACATCTTCGACGCGACGGTCATCGACCGTGACGGCGACAAGGTCGGCACCGTCAAGCAGGTCTACGTGGACCAGAACGACGGTCACCCGCTGTTCGCCAGCGTCTCGACGGGCCTCTTCGGCACCTCCGAGTCCTTCGTCCCGCTCGAGAACGCGGACTACAGCAGCGGCACGCTCACCGTCGGGTACGACAAGGCCAAGATCAAGGACGCCCCGCGGGTGGACGCCGACGGCCAGCTCGGCATCGACGAGGAGAACACCCTGTTCTCGTACTACGGCATCACCGGCGGCACCGGCACGACGGACACCTACGCGGGCACGGACACCACCACGACCGGCACCGACACCACGGGCACGGTCGGCACCGACACCACGGGCACGGTCGGCACCGGCACCACGGGCTTCGAGGGTGCCGGCCACGACACCTCCGGCCCCGACACCGACGACGCCATGACCCGTTCGGAGCAGCACCTCCAGGTCGGCACGCAGCAGGTCCAGACCGGCCGTGCGCGCCTCCGCAAGCACGTCGTCACCGAGCAGCAGAACGTCACCGTCCCCGTCCAGCACGAGGAGGTCCGACTCGAGCGCGAGCCGATCACCGACGCGAACGTCGGCGCCGCGACCGACGGCCCGGAGCTCAGCGAGGAGGAGCACGAGGTGACCCTCAGCGAGGAGCGCGTCGTCGTCGACAAGGAGACCGTGCCGGTCGAGCGCGTCCGCCTCGGCAAGGACACCGTCACCGAGCAGGAGAACGTGACCGAGGACGTCGCGCACGAGGAGATCGAGCTCGAGGGCGACGCCGGCACCACCGGCACGACGGGCACCACGCGGAGCTGAGTCCGCAGCGCCGTCACCACGACGACGGCCCGCCACCCCTCGGTGGCGGGCCGTCGTCGTTCGTCGTGCACGACGCGTCCGGACCGCCGACCCCGAAGAGGGGCCTGTGCGGCAGCTGGGAGGCGCCGGTACGGTCGCCGCATGGGGGAACTCCGTGACACCGCCGTTCCGTCCGAGCCCGCGGGAGCGGCGGCCCCGCCGTTCCGGTTCCGCCGCCCGCCCGGGTGGCCCGAACCGTCGGCGGAGTGGGTCGCCCTGCACCAACTGTGGGAGCCGCCGGAGGGCTGGGCCCCGGCACCGGGCCTCCCGGCCGCGCCACGCGGATGGCGCTTCTGGACGCGCGATCGCGCGGCGATGCTCGCGTTCCTCGGCCCGTCGTGGTCGGCAGCCAGACGCGCCCGCTGGATCGCAGCGGTCGTGTTCCTGGCCGGCGTCGTCGTCACGGCTGTCGGGGCGGCCTCGCGCGGACCCTTCGCCGTCGCGAGCGGCGCGATCCTCGTCGGCGGCGTGCGCCTGATCGTGGCGCACCGTCGTGAACGACAGCTGGTCGGCGACGCCGTGGAGCGCATCGCGACCGACGCGCGGAGCTGGCGTGCCTGGGCGGTGCCGCAGCGGGCGCGTCGGCGGGCGGACGCCCTGGGCACGCCGTGGCTGACCGATGACCAGGCCGTGACGGCGTGGTCATCGGAGGCGTGGGGCACATCCACCGCCTCGCCGTTCGTCGAACCCGGGCGGACCACCCCCACGCAGCTGCACGAACGGCTGACCCGCCGACGGCGATCGGACACGGTCGGTGCGAGCGCCGTCGTCGCGGTGACGGCCCTCGTCGTGGCGGCCGGACTCGTCGTACCCGCCCTGCCGTCACCGGCACACGGTCCGGTGACGGCCGCGGGCCGCTCTGGAGGCCCGGGCACCGCCGACGGCACGCGCGCCGGCGGTCCCGCACCGCGAGCCGAGGACGACGTCCACGTCACCGACGTCCCCGACGCCGACGTCGGCCGCTACTGCGACCCGTCACCGACGCTGCCGGGCGCCACGGACGACGGCGGGTGCTGGGCCTGGACCCTCTCGACGACCACGACGTGCCGCGCGCGCGTCGAGGTCGGGTTCGCCGACACCGCGACAGGCGTCGCCACCCGCCTCGCGCTGCGGTTCGTCGACGTCCCCGCGGGCGTCCCCGTCGTCCTCGTCGAGTCCGGGAACGAGGCGTACGCCGGGGTCCAGGACGTCATCTGCCACGAGGTCCGCCCGTCGCTGCTGCCGGTGTCGGTCGACGGTCAGGTCCCCGCCACCGCCTACCCCGACGCGTGCAGCACCCTCGGGTGCGTCGGCTTCCGGCTCACCCCGCACGAGACCTGCCCGATGTCGACGATCACCATCGGCGTCGCGTCACGGCAGGGTGGCCAGGACGACCGACGGGTCGTGGAGTCCGAGCCGCTCACCGACGGCACGCCGACCACCGCGTTCGTCGGCGGCGTCGGCGGCGGGGACGCCGCGACGATCCGCGCGATCACCTGCGGCGGGGTCTGACCGGACGACCGGCGGATCAGCGCGCGTCGGTGCCACGGACGCCAGCGCGTCCGGGCGCGGTGTGCTCGAGCTCGGGTGCCGGTTCCCCCAGCACCCACCGGGCCACGGCGTCACCCAGCAGCGGGCCCATCGTCAGTCCGGCCGCGCCGTACCCCGTCGCGACGACGACGCCCGGCGCACCCGGCAGCGCACCGACGACCGGCATGGTGTCGTCGGGCAGGGGCCGCAGCCCGACCCGCGTCTCGATGAGCGTCGCGTCCGCGAGTCCCGGCGCGACCGCCAGCGCGTCCTGCAGGACCTGGAGCTGCCCGGCCGCGGTGACGCGTGGGTCGAACCCGCTGCCGGTCTCGCGGGTCGCGCCGACGGCGACGCGCGAGTCGTCGAACGCCACGAGGTAGTGGTGCGACAACGGGTGGACGGAGGGCCAGGCGGACGTGTCGACGCCCTCGACGCGGAGGTGCGTGATCTGACCGCGCTGCGGTGCGACCGGGACGGCGGCACCCGTGGATGCGAGGAGGTCCCGTGACCACGCGCCCGCGGCGACCACGACGACGTCCGCCGTCGTGTCCGCGCCGTCGACGTCGACCAGCGACCGGCCCTGCACGACGCGCACCGACCGGACGTGGCCGCCCCGCCGCACCGCGCCGAGGCGCTCGGCCGCCAGGAGGAGCGCATCACGGAGCGTGCGGCCGTCCACGCGTCCGCCGCCCTCGATGAAGAGCGCGTCGAGTCCCGTGGCGAGCGGAGGGAAGCGTCGTCGGGCCTCGGCGTTCGTGATGCGCTCCACCGCGCCGACGACCGACCCGGCGACGGCCGCCCGCGACCGGACCCGGGCCTCCGCGGCGTCCAGGAGGGCCGGGTCGGCGTTGACGACGAGCGCACCGCTCCGACGGTGGTCGGTCCGGGTCACGCCGACGCCGGCGAGCTGCGCGAGCAGGTCCGGGTAGAACGCGGCGCCCGCCGCGTAGAGGTCGAGGAACGGCCCGTCGACCGCGGACGACCAGGGCTGCAGGATCCCCGCACTCGCCGCGGTCGCCTGCCCGGTCGCGCCGTCGTCGACGACCGTCACGGCCACCCCACGGCGCGCCAGGGCGAACGCGGTGGCGGCGCCGGCGATCCCGGCTCCGATCACGAGGGCGGTGGCGGTGGTGTCGGAGCGGGGCACGGAGCGGCTTCCTGTCGGCGGGCGGGGGCGCGACGATGCTCTCACGAGCCGGCGACGAGGCAGCGCCGGTACCGGTACGCCGCGTGCGAGGGCGTGACGAGGTCACGATCGCGGAGGATCGTCATGCGCGGCCGCGACGCGGAACGGCAGGCGGCGGCGAACGTCGTGCGGAGCGCGTCGCTGTACTCGACGTCGATCACCCGTCCGCCGTACACGCGGGCGTACGCACGGCACTCGTCGTAGCGCACGCACTCCTCGGCGACGGCGAAGTCGAAGCCCGCGACGTCCCGCCCTCGCGTGCCGAGGCCCGGCGCGTTCTTCTGCCCCGCGGCGAGGCCGTCCCGGTGCGCCACGTCGACCAGGAGCGCGGCGGTGGCGAGGGCGTCAGCGCGGCTGAGGCGCCCGCGCGAGCGCGTCCACGAGTCGAGGTTGTCGAACTCGACGGCGTCGAACCCACGACGTGCACAGCGGTCCACGGTGCGGGACAGGACCCGGACGACGTCTCGACGGTGCGCCGCGGTCCCGGTGTCCAGGAGGACCTCGTCCGGCCACCCGGGATCGCTGACCGGTTTCCCCGATGCGGTCCGGAGGAGGTCCCTCGGGTGCTCGCGCCGCCACCACGCGGTGTCCTGGGGCTGGGTCTGGAACCCGTTGACGTAACAGATCCCGTACGTGCCCGGTGCCGGATGCGCGGTGCTGTCCCGTTCGACGATCGTGACGCTGGCGGGCGGACGGTACGCGCCGCCGAGCTGGTAGTCCGGGCGCCCGCGGGTCGGGAACGGCCGGACCGGCGGGGACGAACGCGTCGCGGTGGATGCGGGCGCCGCGACGGCGGGCCTCCCGACACCGAGCCTCCCGACACCGAGCCTCCCGATGGCGGCCGACGCGGGTCGGTCCGCCGGCACGGCGGACGCCACGGGCGGGGCGACCACCCAGCCGGCCACGACGAGCACGGCGGCCATGCAGGCCCGCCCGAAGACGCGACGAGCGGTCACCCGCCGAGCACCGCCCAACCGGAGGCCGCCAGTCGGACGCGACCGTGGTCGACCTCGCCCGCGCCCGCCTCGATCGTGGTCGACCCGGCCGCGGGCAGCGACACCGCCTCGTCGCCGATGTTGAGCGCGGTGACGACCGCGTCCGTGCCGATCGCCGTCCGGAGCACGATCGCCGTGTTCTCGAGGTGCACGACGTCCGTGTGCGCGCGGTGCAACCACGGGTGGCGACGCCGCACGGCGACGAGCGCCTGGTGCGTGCGGAAGGCGTCCCGGCCCTCCGGATCGAGGTCGGCCGGAGCCGGTGGCACGGGTGGGAACGCCGGGCGCACGGCGTCGTCGCCGCCGACCCGGGCCTCCTTGACGCCGCGGAAGGCGTACTCGTCGCCCGCGTACACGCTCGGCACGCCGGCCACCGTGAACAGGACCGCGAGGGCGTGCGGCAGGTGCCGCGGACCGACCGCGGACGTGATGCGCGTCACGTCGTGGTTGCCGACGAACGTGCTCGGGACGAACGTCGACAGGAGCGCGTCGTGCCGGCGGATCGCGTGTGCGAGCTCGTGGCAGTTGCCGTCCGCGATGCCGTGCCAGATGCCCTGCCACAGCTCGTACTGGGTGACCGAGTCCATGGTCGAGGCCCGCACGACGGCAGCGGCGTCACCGTGGATCACCTCACCTGAGAACCAAGCGTCCGGGTGCCGCTCTCGCACGCGGGGCAACACCGCCGCCCAGAACGCGGGCGGCACGGCGTACGCGGCGTCGAGGCGCCAGCCGTCCACGCCGCGGTCGAGCCAGTGGGTCATGACGTCGACGACCAGGTCGACGGTCGCCGAGGAGCCGTGGTCGAGGGCGACGAGTTGGTCGTGGCCCTCGAACACGTCCGCGTCGACGCGGTCACCGGGACGCCACCCGTCCCAGCGCACGCGGAACAGTCCGGCGGTCGGGGCCGCGGGTCCGTCCTCCTCGAGCGCTCGGAACGCCGGATGCTCGCGCCCCACGTGGTTGAACACCCCGTCGAGCAGCACCCGGACGCCGCGGTCGTGCGCCGTGGCGACGAGACGGAGGAGGTCGTCCTCGTCCCCGAGCCGCGGGTCCACCCGGAAGTGGTCGAGCGTGTCGTAGCCGTGCGTCGACGACGCGAACACCGGTCCCAGCGCGATGCCGTTCAGCCCGAGGTCGACGACGTGGTCGAGCCACGCCTCGAGTCGACCGAGCCGGTGCTCGACCGGTCGATCCCGTGCCGACGGCGTGGGGGCATCCGGCGGACGGATGTCGGCACCGACGAACCCCAGCGGGTACACGTGCCACCAGAGGGCGTGCTCCACCCAGGACGTCATCGACCACCTCCGGTTCGTCGGCCTGGTCGACCCTACCGATCCGCGCTGGGGGCCACGCGGTCAGGAGCCGGACCAGCCGGGTGCGACGAGGCCCGTCTCGTAGGCGAACACGACGAGCTGCGCCCGGTCCCGTGCGCCGAGCTTCACCATCGCCCGGCTCACGTGTGACTTCGTCGTCGCAGGGCTGATGAACAGGCGTTGTGCGATCTCGCTGTTCGACAGTCCCCCGGCGACCCACCGCATGACCTCGCGCTCCCGATCGGTCAAGCGGTCGAGTGCAGGGGTCAGTTCCGCCGGGGTGGCGTGCGTGGCGAAGGCGGCGACGAGGGACCGGGTCGCCCCCGGCGAGAGCAACGAGTCACCCGCGACCACCGTCCGGATCGCGCGGAGGAGCTCGGCCGGCTCGGTGTCCTTGACCAGGAACCCGGCCGCTCCGCCCCGGATCGCCTCGAACACGAAGGCGTCCTCCTCGAAGGTCGTGAGGACCACGACGCGCACGTCACGGAGCGCCGGGTCGGCACCGATGCGCCGCGTTGCCACGAGTCCGTCGACGCGGGGCATCCGGATGTCCATGAGCACGACGTCGGGATGGTGTTCCACGGCAGCACGCACGGCGTCCTCGCCGTCGGCGGCCTCGGCGACGACGGTCATGTCGGGCTCGGACTCGACGAGCGCCCGCAGTCCGGCGCGGACGAGTGCCTGGTCGTCCGCGATCACCAACCGGAGCGGTGCCGCCTCGCTGGCGTCAACCACGGTGTGCCTCCTGTCCTCGCTCGAGGGCAGCGGTCCGTCGGTCCGTGATGTCCGTGCCCGTGGTCGTGGTCGTGGTCGTGCCGGTGGTCGGGGTCGGGGTCTGGGTCGTGCCGGTGGTCGGGAGCCGCGCGTGCACCCGCCATCCGCCACCGGTGACCGGGCCGGCTTCGAGCACGCCGCCGACCGCAGCCACCCGCTCCCGCATGCCGATGATGCCGTTGCCCGACGGACCGAGGCCGGCCTGGGCGCGGTCGAGGGTGTCCTGCGGGGCGTCCAACGAGGCCGACGCGGAGGACGCGGCCGACGCGGAGGACGCGGCCGACGCGGAGGACGCGGCCGACGCGGAGGACGCGGCCGACGCGGCCGACGCGGCCGTGTCCGGCGGCTCAGCAGGGCCCCTCCGCACGCGCGCGTCGGGCAGGTCCTCCACGGTGACGTCGAGGACTTCCGCAGACGTGCCGACGACCACCGCGACACGATTCCACGGCGCGTGCTTCATGACGTTCGTCACCGACTCCTGCACGATGCGGAACGCCGTCCGATCCACGATGCGGTCGACGGCGCCGAGGTCGCCGTCGACGTCGAGCGTGACGTCGAGTCCGGCCGCCTCTGCGCGCAGGACGAGATCCCGGAGTCGATCGAGGCCGGGCACCGGGGACCGTTCGGGCACCACGACGCCCCCGTCCCCGGTCGCCGCACCCGCGCCGCCGCTGTTCGTTCCCGCGTCGGGATCGTCCACCCTCCGGAGGACCCCGAGCACCGCGCGGAGCTCCACGAGGGCCTCGTGGCTGGCGTCGCGGATGCTCGTCAACGCGGCCCGGGTCGGGTCCGGCAGGTCGGCGCCGAGGTGCAGCGCCACCCCGGCTTGCAGGTTGATCAGCGACATGTTGTGCGCCACCGAGTCGTGCAGCTCGCGAGCGATGCGGACGCGTTCGTCCTCGGCGCGCCGCCGGACCGCTTCCGCGCGTGCGCGGCGGGCCTCGGCCGCCCGGAGCACGCGGACGCGAGCGAGCTCGCTGAGCGCGATCGTGAGCCCACCCCACGCGAGCATGACGGTGGCCGTCCCCCAGGGCAGGACGGACGAACGCCCGGTCGCGAGGTCCACCCACGGGAGCGCGAACGCGCCGATCGCCACCGCCGCGGCCGCGGAACGGCGACGACCCGACAGCCACGCGTTCACCGCCGCCATGGTGAGGGCCGCCACGAAGGGACCCCGCGGGCTCACGAGGACCGCGTAGCCGAGGGTCGTCGCCAGCGTCACGCCGAGGACGACGACCGGCCAACGCCACCGGAACGGCAGGACGACCACCGCAGCGACGAGCATCGCGATCGCGAGCGGACCGGGTGCCGCCACGACGGCCTCCCCCGCTCCCGGCCCCCACGGCGGTCCCGGATGAGCGGGCACGGTGCCGGGCGTCGGCCCGGTCCAGCGCGACAGGACGAGGGTGCCGACGAGTTGCAGTGCCGCGACCGGGAGCACCCTGCCGACGCGCGCGAACCGCCGCCGCCCGGTCTCGGTGGGTCTCCTCATGCCCGGAAGCCTAGGTGCCGACCGGGCCGCCGTCGTCCGCCCGGGGAGGTGTCCGTGGACTCCTCCCTCCGGCGTGATGCGTGTGGAGGAACGACCTCGGGTACTGCCGTCGGGAGCACGTCCAGGAGCGTCCCCCGAGCGGACGACAGGACGACCGCGGAGCAGGAGCCTGGACCGGTCGCACCAGCGACGCCCAGCCACCGACCGAGGAGGTCACCATGACACCCGCACTCACCACCGCACTCGCCGCCGCACCGTCCTGGCACGGCGGCCCACCCGTGGCCCCGTTCGCCGTGTTCCCCGTCGTGTTCCTCGCGACCCTCGTCGTGCTCGCCCTCGTGTTCGGGGTCCTCCGCCGCGGGCCGTGGCGCGCTCGCTCCGACGCCCGGGCCGTCCTCGCGGACCGGTTCGCGCGCGGCGAGATCGACGCGACGGAGTACCGGGCGCGGTCGTCCGAGCTCGACCGACGTTGACGCCGCGGCACCGTGACGCACGCCGCGGTCGCCGCCGGTCCCGGGACTACGTCCCGTCTCCGCCCGCGGCGGCCGCGTCGGACACGACGCCCTGCGCCTGCTCGAGCAGCCCGGTCGCGAGGTCGTTCAGCACGAGGTACAGCCCGGCCCGGTGCTCGGCGTCGACGGCCCGCATGACCCCCTCGTAGCGGCGCCGGATCTGCGCGACGACGGCCTGACCCGCGGGTTCGAGCGTCAGCAGGGACCCGCGCCGGTCGGCCGGGTTCGGGATCCGCTTGATGAACCCGCCCGCCACGAGTCGGTCGAGCATGCTCGTGACCGCACCGGAGGTCAGCTCGAGGAACCCGGCGACCTCGGTCGGCGTGGACCGGGCCGTGTCGTCGATGAGCACGAGCGCCCGCAGCGCGTTCTCGTGCACGCCCGCGAGGAGGCTCAGCTGCCGCATGAGGGCGGCGTTCGCCCGCTGTACGGAGGCGAACGCCGCGATGAGGTCGGACACGTCCTCGTCCGCTGTTCCCACCCGTCACCCCCTGCTCCCGCCCGGAGGTACGCACGCTACACCGAGTCCAGGTCGTCCTCGGCGCGACCCGCGAGCGCCGCGGTTGCCGGACGACGCCCCCGATCGAGGGGGACGACGGCCGCGCCTGGCAACGACGAAGCCCCGGACCTGCGGCTGATGCCGGGAGGTCCGGGGCTGGTGGTGCGCCCCCTGGGACTTGAACCCAGAACCCACTGATTAAGAGTCAGTTGCTCTGCCAATTGAGCTAGAGGCGCGTGCCGTCGCGGCTCGCCGCAACGGAGAACAACAATAGCATGGGTCTCGGCCGCCACGGACCACGGGGCGCCGCCACCACGTCGCGCAAGGAGCACAGGATGACCGAACGTCTCGCCGCCGGGGCCGACGCCCCCGACTTCACCCTGCCGGACGAGCACGGCACGCCGACGAGCCTGCGCGACCTGCGGGGCCGCAAGGTCATCGTGTACTTCTACCCGGCCGCGTCGACGCCCGGATGCACGACCGAGGCCTGCGACTTCCGCGACAACATGAACTCCCTGCAGGGCGCCGGCTACACGGTGCTCGGCATCAGCAAGGACGACCTCCCCGCGCTGCAGCGGTTCAAGGACGAGCAGGCCCTGACCTTCCCGCTCCTGAGCGACCCGGACCTGACGGTCCACCGCGCGTACGGCGCGTACGGCGAGAAGAACCTCTACGGCAAGGTCACGACGGGCACGATCCGCTCGACGATCGTCGTCGACGAGGACGGCCGCGTGCAGCTACCGCTCTACAACGTGAAGGCGACGGGGCACGTGGCCGCGCTGCGGAAGAAGCTCGGCCTGGACTGAGTCCCTGCCCTCAGCGCTCGAGGTCGCGGCGGGCGAGCACCGCCGTCGTCGCCGGTGCGAAGACGAGCACCAGGGCGAGCAGCGCTGGCAGGAGCAGCACCCACCCGATCGCCGGGACCCGGAACACGCCCTGGAACGCACCGACGGCGAGGGCGATCTGGAGGAACTGCCAGACGACGACCCCGCTCCGCACCCAGGAGCGGGCGCGGGCCAGTCCGAGCACCATCGCTCCCAGCCAGATCGCGGCGACGGCGGCGAGGACGATGAGCGCCAGACCGTTCACGACCGAGTCCGGCGGGGCGACCACGAGGTCGACGACGAGCACCACCGTGAGCACCGCCACGGCGAGGAACTCGAGCCCCACGACGACCGCGAGACCGAGCACGGTCGGCGTCCGGAATGCCGCGCGATCAGGTGATTCCCGATCAGCGGCACCCTCGGGGCGCTCCGGGCGTGGGGCATCCGACACAGCGTTCCTCCAGCTCTCGACCCTTGATTTGGCCATATCAGTATGGAACGATGTTCGAGGTCGATGGAACGCCACGATGACGTGTGCGCCTCCCGCAGAGTCTTTCTCTCCCCCACAGAGAATCCCCCCGCAGTGCTGCAGCCCAGCTGGCCCACGCCTGCACTTGATTCGCCACGGCCGTTCGTCGTGCGATTCGAAGCTATTTAAGGAGCATCAACACATGGATTGGCGTGACAAGGCCGCCTGCCTCACCGCGGACCCCGAGCTCTTCTTCCCGGTCGGGAACACCGGCCCGGCCGTCGACCAGATCGAGAAGGCGAAGTCGGTGTGCGCTCGGTGCACCGTCACCGAGACCTGTCTGCAGTACGCGCTCGAGACCTCGCAGGACTCGGGCGTCTGGGGCGGTCTGAGCGAGGACGAGCGTCGCGCGCTCAAGCGCCGCGCTGCCCGCGCACGTCGCGCCTCCTGACCGAGCGCACCCGTTCCGACGCCGACGGCGCCCGGTCCCCCAGGGGACCGGGCGCCGTCGTCGTTCCACCCCACGTCGTCCTGCCGCGCCCGTCGTCCCTCGACTCGGACCCCGCGCGATCCCGAGGCCGAAGCCCTACGACTGCTCCGACCACCGGAAGGGGATGCCGATGGTGACCTCGGTACCGCTGCCGACCAAGGTGTGCCAGTCGATCGTGCCGCCGAGTTCGCCCTGGATCAGGGTCCGCACGATCTGCGTGCCGAGTCCCGCACCGACCTTGCCCTCGGGGAGTCCGCGCCCGTTGTCGCGCACCTGCACCTCGAGGTGGTCCTCGAACCGGTCGGCCACGATCTCGACCTCGCCGTCACGGCCGTCGAGCCCGTGCTCCACCGCGTTCGTCACGAGTTCCGTGAGGCCGAGCGCCAACGGCGTCGCCGCTTCGCTCGGGAGCACACCGAACTCGCCCGTCTTCTTGGGGCGCACGGTCGTGTTGTGACTCGCCGCGACCTCGGTCACGAGCATGAGCACGCGGTCGAACACGTCGTCGAAGTCCACGTTCTGACTGAGACCGGTCGAGAGCGTGTCGTGGACGACCGCGATGGCGGCGACCCGACGCATCGCCTGCTGCAGGGCCTCCCGGGCCTCCTCCGAATGCGTGCGACGCGCCTGGATGCGGAGGAGCGACGCGACCGTCTGCAGGTTGTTCTTGACGCGGTGGTGGATCTCGCGGATCGTCGCGTCCTTCGTGATGAGCTCGCGCTCCTGGTGCCGCTGCTCGGTGACGTCACGGCAGAGCACGATCGCCCCGATGCGCTCCCCGTGGTCGCGCAGGGGGATCGCGCGGAGCGTCACGGTCACGCCCTTCGCCTCGATGTCGGTGCGCCACGGAGCGCGACCGGTCACGACGAGCGGCAGGGACTCGTCCACGACGAGTTGATTCCCGAGCAGCCCGGTCGTCACCTCGGCCAGGGAGAGCCCTTCGAGCTCGCCCTCGAAGCCCATCCGGTTGAAGGCACTGAGGCCGTTCGGGCTCGCGAAGGTGACGACGCCCCCGACGTCGAGTCGCAGGAGTCCGTCGGAGGCACGAGGAGCGCCCCGACGCGGACCGGTCGGTGCGCCGATGTCCGGGAAGTCCCCCGTGGCGATCATGCCGAACAGGTCGTTCGCGCTCGAGTTGAACGTCAGCTCCTGGCGGCTCGGCGTGCGCTGCTCGTTGACGTTCGAGTGGCGTGTGACGACGGCGATGGGCGCCTCCGTCGTCTGGGCGCTCGTGGCGGACAACCGACGCAGGACCGGGATCGCGCGCACGCGGGTCGGGGTGTCCTCGTACCAGTCGGGCTCCGCCGAGTCGACGATCTCGCTGCGTTCGAAGCACTGGGTGATCTGGTCGCGCCACTCGTCCCGCACGCCCTGCCCGACGACGTCGCGGTAGAACAGCGTCGCGGCGGACGACGGCCGCGCGTGCGCGACGGCCACGAACGAGCCGTCCTCCGCGGGCACCCACACCACGATGTCGGCGAACGACAGGTCGGCGAGGAGCTGACCGTCGCCCACGAGCAGGTGGAGCCACTCGACGTCCGCGTCGGTGGACCGGCCTTGGGCGAGAACGAGGTCACTGAGGGTCGACACGGAGCAAGTCTAAGTGGCCGCCTCCGGTCCTCCCCGCGACCGTCCCCACCTCGGTCCGGGGATTAAATGTCACATTCCAACGGTCAGTAGCCTGAGGGCGTGGCCGGGGAGGCCGCACCACCGCACCACGAGGGGGCTCATGGACGACCGTGCCGCACAGCGCACCGACGACGGACCGGAGGGACGGGGCACGCGCCGTCAGGGGCGGCACGCCCTGACCGAGCACGGAGCGCAGCCGGCTCCTCCGCTGCCCACGGCGCTCGACGGCGCGGTCCTCCGCCCCACGCCTCCCGGGCACGAGCCGGATCGCTCTGCCGAGCACGCGCCGCGGCGCACCGCCGGGCCGCGCCGGCTCCGCCGCGCCGACGCCGCACCGCAGCCCCCTCGCGCAGCGCTGCCGGACCCCACCCCCGTCGCGCGGGACCTCGCCCGCTGTGTCGTCGAGATCCTCGCCGGCGCCCGTGAACTCGACCAGATCGCGCGGTGGGTGACGGACGACGTGCACCGACACCTCCAGGTCCGCGTCCGGTTGGCGGCCCGCGCGCGGTCGGTACGCCGGACGGCGCCGCGCCGGCCCGTCTTCTCGATCGGTTCGGTGATCGTCCGCGAACCGAGCGACGGTGTCGCCGAGGCCACCGTCATCGTGCATGCACGGGCACGAACTCGTGCGGTCGCGATCCGCCTGGAGGGCCGCGACGGCCGATGGCGCGCGACCGCGGTCAGCGTCCTCTGACCACCGGCGCGGACCGCACCGGAGCGCAGGGCTGACCGGCGCGGACCGCACCGGAGCGCAGGGCTCACCGGCGACGGGTGCGGGAACGCCGAACGGCGACGGCCCGAGGAGGACCGCCGCCGTTCCGGGAACGCTCCCGGTCAGCTCTTCTTGGCCTGCGCCCGACGGTCCGCCCGGTTCGTCGGCGCCGTGTCGCGCTGCCCGAAGGCACCGCGCTGGCCGGACGCCGTCGCCGCAGCACCGAACGACGACCCCCGCTCGGGACCCGGGACCTGCTCGGCCTCGGCGACGGCCTGCTGCCGCTGCGCGAGTGCGGTCGCGGCCTGCTCGAGGCGACCGCTCTGGTCACGGACCTCGACCTCGCCGTCGATCGACGGTGCCGAGTACTCCAGCCCGGCGGCCTCCGAGTCCTCGCCGAGGCCCTTGGCGTCGATGACGGCCGTCTCGCCGTCACGCTGCACCTGGACCTCGAGGTTGAACAGGAACCCGATGGACTCCTCGCGGATCTGGCCCATCATGCTCTGGAACAGGGCGTAGCCCTCGCGCTGGTACTCGACGAGGGGGTCGCGCTGAGCCATCGCGCGGAGACCGATGCCGTCCTTGAGGTAGTCCATCTCGTAGAGGTGGTCGCGCCAGCGTCGGTCGATCACCGACAGGACGACGCGGCGCTCGAGTTCGCGCATGGCCTCGTCGCCGAGGGCCTCCTCGCGCTTCTGGTACGCGAGCTTGGCGTCCGACAGGATCTCGCGGCCGAGGAAGTCGCGCGATGCCTTGCCCCGCGATCCGGCCTCGGTGATGACCTCGTCGATGGTGATCGACACGGGGTAGAGCGTCCCGAGCTCGGTCCACATCGCATCGAGGTCCCAGTCGTCCGGGGAGCCCTCGCCCGTGTGCGAGTCGATGATCTCGTTGACCACGCTCTCGAGGAACTGCTGCGACCGGTCGTGCAGGTCGTCGCCCTCGAGGATGCGGCGCCGGTCGTCGTAGATGGCCTCGCGCTGGCGGTTCAGGACGTCGTCGTACTTCAGCACGTTCTTGCGGATCTCGGCGTTCCGGGCCTCGACCTGGGCCTGCGCGGAGCGGATCGCACGACCGACGAGCTTGTTCTCGATCGCGAGGTCGTCCGGGACGTTCGAGCGGCCCATGAGGCTCTCGGCCGCGCCGGAGTTGAACAACCGCATGAGGTCGTCGGTGAGGGACAGGTAGAAGCGGCTCTCGCCGGGGTCGCCCTGTCGACCGGAGCGACCACGCAGCTGGTTGTCGATGCGCCGGGACTCGTGTCGCTCCGTGCCGAGCACGTACAGCCCACCGGCGTCGCGGACCTTCTCGGCCTCGACCTCGACCTCGGCCTTGACGCGGGCGAACACGTCGTCCCACGCGGCCTCGTACTCATCCGGGGTCTCGGTCGGGGACAACCCCTTCGCGTGCATCTCGGCGACGGCGAGGAACTCCGCGTTGCCGCCGAGCATGATGTCCGTACCGCGGCCGGCCATGTTCGTGGCGACCGTGACCGCACCGAGACGACCCGCCTGGGCGACGATCGCGGCCTCGCGCGCGTGGTTCTTCGCGTTGAGCACCTCGTGCTTCACGCCGCGCTTGGCGAGGAGCTTGGACAGGTACTCGCTCTTCTCGACGCTCGTCGTGCCGACGAGGAC
The DNA here is from genome assembly GCF_003234815.2 of Curtobacterium sp. MCBD17_035. NCBI lineage: Bacteria > Bacillati > Actinomycetota > Actinomycetes > Micrococcales > Microbacteriaceae > Curtobacterium > Curtobacterium sp. MCBD17_035. Next base: position 2,182,452 of record NZ_CP126279.1, read on the forward strand.
GGGCTGGCCGTTCTCGTGCCGCTGCTCGATGTCGGCGGCGACCTGTTCGAACTTCGCGGGCTCGTTCTTGTACACGAGGTCCGTCTGGTCGTTGCGCTGCATCGGCCTGTTCGTCGGGATCGGGACGACGCCGAGCTTGTACGTCGACATGAACTCCGCCGCCTCGGTCTCGGCGGTACCGGTCATGCCGGAGAGCTTCTTGTACAGGCGGAAGTAGTTCTGCAGCGTGATGGTGGCGAGGGTCTGGTTCTCCGCCTTGACCTCGACGCCCTCCTTCGCCTCGATCGCCTGGTGGATGCCCTCGTTGTACCGGCGGCCCATGAGGATGCGACCGGTGTGCTCGTCGACGATGAGCACCTCGCCGTTCATGACGACGTAGTCCTTGTCGCGCTTGAACAGGGCGTCGGCCTTGATCGCGTTGTTGAGGAACGAGATGAGCGGGGTGTTGGCCGACTCGTACAGGTTGTCGATGCCGAGGTAGTCCTCGACCTTCTCGATCCCGGGCTCGAGCACGCCGACCGTGCGCTTCTTCTCGTCGACCTCGTAGTCGACGCCGGGACGCAGGCGCGTGGCGATCGTGGCGAACTCGGTGAACCAGCGGTTGGCCTCGCCCGAGGACGGTCCGGAGATGATGAGCGGCGTGCGGGCCTCGTCGATGAGGATCGAGTCGACCTCGTCGACGATGGCGAAGAAGTGCCCGCGCTGCACCATGTCCGACGCCTGCCACGCCATGTTGTCGCGCAGGTAGTCGAAGCCGAACTCGTTGTTCGTGCCGTACGTGATGTCGGCGGCGTACTGCTCGCGACGCTCGGCGGGCTCCTGCCCCGCGAGGATGCAGCCGGTGGTCATGCCGAGCGCGCGGAACACGCGGCCCATGAGCTCGGACTGGTAGCTCGCGAGGAAGTCGTTGACGGTGATGACGTGCACGCCGCGCGAGGCGATGGCGTTGAGGTACGCGGCCGTCGTCGCGACGAGCGTCTTGCCCTCACCGGTCTTCATCTCGGCGATGTTCCCGAGGTGCAGCGCGGCACCGCCCATGAGCTGGACGTCGAAGTGACGGAGCCCGAGCGTGCGCTTCGACGCCTCACGCACCGCGGCGAACGCCTCGGGCAGCAGGTCGTCCAGGGACTCGCCGTTCGCGTACCGCTCGCGCAGCTCACGCGTCTCGTCGCGCAGTTCCTCGTCGCTGAGGGTGGCGAAGTCGTCCTCGAGGTCGTTGATCGCCTCGGCGTAGGCCTTGAGGCGTCGGAGCGTGCGCCCTTCGCCGATGCGGAGGACCTTCTCCAGCACGTTGGTCAATCGAGACTCCTCATGGTGTCGTCTGGCGCTGATCGCTCGGGGCCTCCGGACGGCCGGTCGCGCGCGCCTGATCAGCCAGCCATGCTAGCAACCTCCGCGCCCGCACACCTGGGCAGCGGGCGCTGCCGGAGCCGATGGGTGCGCCCGTTCGCTCGGGGCGGACACGAGGGCCCCGACCGCACCGAGTGGTGCCGAGCGGGGCCCTCGTGGTCGTGCGCGGAGGTCAGACGGTCACGCCAGCGCGTTCGACCGTCGCGGCCTCTTGCTGGACGGGTGCGGCGTCGTCCAGGGCGATGACGCCGTAGTCCCAGCCCTTGCGGCGGTACACGACGCTGGGGCGTTCCGTCTCAGCGTCGATGAAGAGGTAGAAGTCGTGGCCGACGAGCTCCATGTAGTACAGCGCGTCGTCGACGGTCATCGGGGACGACGCGAAGACCTTCGTGCGGATGACGACGGGGTTGTAGGCGTCCTCGTCCGTCGCCTGGGCCTCGTCCGTCACGACGGGCAGGCTGCCGGTCGCGACCGTCTCGATGAGCGTGCCGTCGGCGGGCACGACGTCCATCGTGGCGAACCCGTCACCCGCCGCCTCGGCGACCGAGGTCGGGCGGTGACGGCCCCGGTGGACCTTCTTGCGGTCCTTCGCACGCCGCAACCGTTCGGCGATGCGGGCGAACGCCAGGTCGAACGCCGCGTACTTGTCGGACGCGGTCGACTCGGCGCGGATGAGCGGCCCGGGGCCGATGAGGGTGAGCTCGACGCGGTCGTCGCCGCTCGCCCCGCTGCTCTTCTCGTGGTGTCGACTGACCCGGACCTCGAAGGCCACGGCACGATCGGCGAGCGCGTCGATCTTCGCGGACTTCTCCTCGGCGTAGGCGCGGAAACGGTCGGTGATCCCGACGTTCCGTCCCGTGATCGAGATGTCCATGGCGGCTCCCATCCAGACTCGGCGCGTCGCCTCCTCGTGGCGACTCCAGACGCCTTTCGAGCGAGCGTAGACCCGGGTGCACGCGACGATTCAGGGTCCGGTCCCAGCCTCCGACGGGGAGGACGGCTCCACGCTCGCCGTCGCCACGCACCGCACCACGCGGCCGCCCGCGGCGCGGACCGCCCGGATCGCCTCGGCCATGGTCACCCCGGTCGTCACGACGTCGTCGACGAGCACGACGGCGCGGTCGCGCACGTCCACCGCGCGGAGGGTGCCGACCGTCGCGGTCACCCGGTCCACCGCCGACAGCGACTTCTGGCCGCCGTCGCGCCTGCCGCGGGCCCGCGGGTCCGGCACCCGTCGGAGCACGCGAGCGGTCCGGAAACCACCGCGACGGAGCAGGACGACGACCGGGTCGAATCCCCGCCGCCGACGTCCCGCCCGCGAGGACGGCACCCGGACCACGACCGCGTCGGGCGCCTCGGCGAGCGCCCCCCGGAGTGCCCGCACGGTGGGGCGGGCGAGCGGTCCGACGACGTCGAGCCGTCCGTGCACCTTGAACGCGAGCACGAGGGCCCGGGCCGTCCCCCGGTAGGTGAACGGGGCGTCGAGCCGGACGCCGGCCACGAGCCGGACGCACGACGGGGTCGCGGCGAGGTCCTCGAGACACGCGTGGCACACCGGGCGGTCGTCACGCCCGCACACGACGCACGACACCGGCAGCAGCACGCCGAGCGCCTCGATCGCCGCGTCCCGCCACCGGTCGGCTTCCCGCTCCCCCATGCCTCGATCGTCGCGCCGCGGCCGCGTGACTCGGCGCCGGATCAATCAGTCGGTGGACGGCGGTCCGGACGGGAGCGCCGGGGGAGGACGGGCCTCCCGGCCTACCGCTGCGTGCCGAGGACGGCCGCCGTCACGCCGCTGTCGTCCCAGCCACCGCCGCTCTCGGCGAGCACACGGCCGTCGGTCATGCGCAGGAGCAGCGAGTCGGACGCACCGCCGACGATCGTCGTCGCCGAGCCGGACGGGCGGTTGAGCGTCGTCGAACGCCCGCCGATGGTCGACGACGTCACGGTCGAGCCGGTCGCGGTGGAGCCGAGCGACGCCACCTCGAGGTCGCTCTGCCACGTCGCGTCGACCGGGGTGCCCGCGGCGACCGGCACCCGGACGGGTGCGCCGAGCGCGGTCGGCTGCTTCTGCGAGTTCCGGAGCACGCCCATGACGTACAGGGCGGCACCCTCGTCGGTGTCGATGAGCGCGAGTGCCCGGGTGGCGTCCCGCGACACGCGGAACGCGACGAGTCGGCCGTCGGGCAGGCTCGACGAGATCGGGTGCGCATCGCCCTCGAGCCCGTACGCGACGACCGACCGGGGGTCCGCCGCCTGGGCCGACCACACGAAGCCCTCGTCGTCGATGGACGGCGCGACGAGACCGCTCCGCGTGTCCACCTGCACGGGAGCGCTCGAGCCGGACCGGACGGCGTCCACGCCGTCCGCCGTGCCGACCGCGGCGGAGGTGCCCGCCGCCGTCACCTCGAGTGACGTCGGGTCGAGGCCGCGGATCTTGTCCGCGATGCCGGCGAGTTGGTCGACGGCTCCCGCGGCTGCGTTGCCGACGGCGTTCTTCGCGACGACGAGCGGCCGGGCGTCGACGTCGGGGTCGCGTTCGGCGTTCGTGCCCGTCGAGTCGGGCACGTCGAGGCTCGTGCCCTCGACCGTGATCGTCACGGACGAGATGCTCGCGACCGACGCCAGGCTCGCGGTGAGCTGCTCGCGCATCCGGACCTTCTCGACCGTGGTCGCTTTCAGCGCGTCACTCGTCAGGTCGACCTGGGCGGACCCGCTCTCGATCGTCACGGCGTTGAGGGACAGCTGCGTGCCCTCGGGGAACGCCGTGACGACCGCTCCCTTGAGCCACTCGCTCGGCCCGGCGAGCAGCGCGCTCGCGATCCGCGTGCTCGTCGACGACCGGGCGAGGAACCACCGTTCCTCGGGCACGAGGTAGTGGTACGTCGGGTCGTAGAAGTACAGGGCGTGCGCCTGGAACACCGACTCGAAGCTGACGGGCGACAGGATGATCCCGCCGGGCGCGTAGCTGATCCGCCACTGCCCGTGTTCCTTGCGGAACTGGAACGTCAGCGTCGACGTCGCGTCGCTGTCGGCCTGCGTGTACTCGCCGTCGGCGTCCACCGTGGCCGACACCGTCATCGTGTACGAGAGCCGACGGTCCCCGGTGCGCGCGACGGTGCCGCTCCCCTGGCGGACGGTCACACTCTGCCGCGGGTTCCACCGCTGCGCGAACCCCGTCGTCAGGAACTCCCGTGCCACCGCGTAGTTGTCCTGGGCACCGGTGGCCGCGTCGATGAACTGTCGGAGGACGGTCTCCTGGTCCGAGCCCTTGACCGGCCCGTTCGGGCGGTAGTCGACGCCGGACGGCGCCTGGTCCTCGACGCGGCCGCCCTTCTGCACGGCACCGCCGGTCGGGATCGCGGCGCAGGCGGTGAGCACGACGAGCACGAGCGTCGCGACGAGCGCGGTGAGGACGCGCCGGGTCACCGCTGCGGCCCTCCGTCGCCGTCGGCGGGGACGGCCGGGAGGCGCGGCTCGTCCTCCAGGTCGTCGAGCGCGGGCAACGGGATCACCGACCGCGTCACCGCGTCGCCGGCGCGGCGCGGGAGCGTCAGCACGAACACCGATCCGACCGTCGGCCGCGACCAGACGTCGATCCGCCCGCCGTGCAGGTGTGCGTCCTCGAGGCTGATCGCGAGCCCCAGGCCGGTCCCGCCGATGGTCCGCTGTCGGCTCGGGTCGGCCCGCCAGAACCGGTCGAACACGCGCTCGACGTCCTGCGGGGGCATCCCGACGCCCTGGTCGCGCACGGCGATCGCGACCGTGTCGGCGTCGCTGTCGACCACGACCTGCACCGGCTTGGCCTCGCCGTGCTCGATCGCGTTCCCGACGAGGTTGCGGAGCACGCGCCGGATCCGTCGTCCGTCGGCCTGCACGACGACGTGGCCGCCCGGTGTGGCGACCTGCAGCTCGACTCCGGCCGACTCGGCGAGCGGCCGGAACTCGTCGACGATGTCGGTCGCGAGCGCCGCCGGCACGACCGGCTCCGTCTCGAGCTGCACCGCCTGGGCGTCGTACCGCGAGATCTCGAGCAGGTCCGCCAGCAGCAACTCGAACCGGTCGATCTGGGTGTGCAGGAGCTCGCTCGACCGGGCCACCGCTGGTTCGAACGCGTGTCGGGCGTCGAACAGGACGTCGCCCGCGAGCCGGATGGTCGTCAGGGGCGTGCGGAGCTCGTGGGACACGTCCGACACGAACCGCTGCTGCACGCGGGACAGCTCGGCGAGCTGGGTGATCTGCCGGCTCATCACGTCGGCCATGCCGTTGAAGCTCGTGGCGAGGATCGCGATGTCGTCCTCGCCCCGCACGGGGATGCGTTCGTCGAGTCGGCCGGCGGCGATCTTGCGGCTCGTCTCGGCCGCGACGCGCACCGGGCCGACGACGAGGCGGACGACGAGCGACGTGACGAGCGCGATGAGCACGACGAGCGCCACGCCGCCGACGGACAGCGTCTGCGACACGAAGTCCAGCGTCTTCTGCGCGTCGCTGAGGTCGTAGACGAGGTACAGCTCGTACTGCCCGGCGCTCGGGATCTGGAGCGTCGACCCGACCGCGAGCCCCGGTTCCCGTCGTCCGCCGTCCTCGAGCGCGACCGCCTGCAGCCGGAGCGCACCGGAGTCCTTCGCGACGGCCTTCCGCAACTCGGGCGTGATCACCGAGTCCGGGAAGTCGGGGCTGGCGATGTTCTGCAGCGTCTGCGTGGTGGACTGCCCCGGGGTGCGGAGGATGGCGATGCTCGTGCCGCCGGGGCTCGTCGTGGTGGTCAGGATCGAGGTCTGCGCCTCGTTCTGCAGCGTCTCGAGCTCGACCTGGTTGTTGTCCTCGGCGGCGGTGGCGGCGTCGAAGATGTTCTGCGCGAGGACCGTCGCACGTTCCGACTCGGCCTCGATCTGGTCCCGCCGTTGGGCGTAGACGTTGTTCGTGATGCTCAGGGTGATCGCGGTGCCGATGACGCTGACCGCGAGCCCGGTCGTCAGGACCGTGATGGCGACCGCGCGGAACAACAGGGACCGTCGCCAGAGGAACGCGACGGCGCGCCACCCCCGCCGGATCCATCGCCGGGTGCGCCGCCACACCTGCCGGACGGTGACCGCCCCGGGGGACGCGACGGATGTCGGCGTCGCGCGGGCCGCGGGCCTGGCCAACGGCTAGCCCTGCGAGCCCGCCCGGTAGCCGACGCCGCGCACGGTGGTGACGATGCGCGGGTTGTCCGGGTCGTGCTCGATCTTGGCGCGCAGCCGCTGCACGTGGACGTTGACCAGTCGCGTGTCCGCCTTGTAGTGGTACCCCCACACCTGCTCGAGCAGCATCTCGCGCGTGAACACCTGGTTCGGCTTCTCGGCGAGGGCGCGCAGCAGGTCGAACTCGAGCGGGGTGAGTGCGATCGGGGTGCGGCCGCGGCGGACCTCGTGCCCGGGGACGTCGACCGTGAGGTCCCCGACGGTGAGGACGGCCGCGTCGCTCGCCACCGGGCGCAGGCGCGTGCGGATGCGCGCGACGAGCTCCTTCGGGTTGAACGGCTTGACCACGTAGTCGTCGGCACCGTTCTCGAGGCCGGACACGACGTCGGCGGTGTCGCCCTTGGCGGTGAGCATGATGATCGGCGTGCCGCTCTCGGCACGGATCCGGCGACAGACCTCGATCCCGTCGACACCCGGCAGCATGACGTCGAGCAGCACGAGGTCCGGTCGCGTGCTCTGGAAGGCCTCGAGCGCGTCGGTGCCGTCCTCGCTGAACTCGAGCTCGAACCCCTCGGACCGGAGGACGATCCCGATCATCTCGGCGAGCGCCTGGTCGTCGTCGACGACGAGGATGCGCGGGCTCATGGTCCCCCTCAGGATCGGTGGTGCCGGGCGTTGCGACGCGCCCGTGCTGCCACCATAACCGAGGGACCCGGTCACGACGGCCGGGCGCGGCGGGGCGGCGGCCCGCGGGGATCGCCGCCGCGCCGCCCGGACGTCAGTAGCGGTAGTGCTCGGGCTTGTAGGGGCCCTCGACCGGCACGCCGATGTAGTCGGCCTGTCGGGCGTCCAGCGTGGTCAGCTCGACGCCGAGCGCGTCCAGGTGCAGTCGTGCGACCTTCTCGTCGAGGTGCTTCGGCAGCACGTACACGTCGGTCGGGTACGCCTCGGGTCGGGTCCAGAGCTCGATCTGCGCCAGCACCTGGTTCGTGAACGAGTTGCTCATGACGAACGAGGGGTGGCCGGTCGCGTTGCCGAGGTTCATGAGCCGCCCCTCGCTGAGGACGAGGACGCTCCGGCCGTTCGGCAGGCGCCACTCGTGCACCTGGGGCTTGATCTCGATCCGCTCCGCCCCCTCGAGCCGCTCCAGTCCGGCCATGTCGATCTCGTTGTCGAAGTGGCCCACGTTCGCGACGATCGCCAGGTGCTTCAGCCCGAGCATGTCGTCGACCGTCACGACGTCCACGTTGCCCGTGCAGGTCACGACGATGTCGACCTGGTCGAGGACGGACTCGAGCCGGGCGACCTGGAAGCCGTCCATGGCCGCCTGGAGCGCGCAGATGGGGTCGACCTCGGAGACGATGACGCGGGCACCCTGTCCGCGGAGCGCCTCGGCCGCGCCCTTGCCGACGTCGCCGTAGCCGACGACGAACGCGACCTTGCCGCCGATGAGGACGTCGGTGGCCCGGTTGAGGCCGTCCGGCAGCGAGTGCCGGATGCCGTAGCGGTTGTCGAACTTCGACTTCGTCACGGAGTCGTTGACGTTGATGGCCGGGAACCGGAGGACGCCGGCGCGCGCGAGCTCGTACAGACGGTGCACGCCCGTCGTGGTCTCCTCGGTCACCCCGCGCAGCTCGGCCGCGATCCGGGTCCACCGGTCGGGCGAGGTCGCGAGCGACTCGGCGATCGTGCGGAGGACGACGAGACGCTCGGCCGCGGCGTCGGACGCCGGTTCGGGGACGGCTCCGGCGAACTCGGCGTCCGCACCCTCGTGCACGAGCATCGTGGCGTCGCCGCCGTCGTCGAGGATCATGTTCGGCCCGATCCAGTCGGCGCCCTCGGCCGCGGCCTCGGCCGACCAGTCGAAGATCCGGTTCGTGCACCACCAGTACTCGTCGAGGGTCTCGCCCTTCCAGGCGAACACCGGGACACCGGCGGGGGCGTCCGGGGTGCCCGTGGGGCCGACCGCGACCGCCGCGGCCGCCTCGTCCTGCGTCGAGAAGATGTTGCAGCTCGCCCAGCGCACGCGGGCACCGAGCGCGACGAGGGTCTCGATGAGCACGGCCGTCTGCACGGTCATGTGGAGCGATCCCGCGATCCGCGCACCCGCGAGCGGCTGCGACGCACCGAACTCCTCGCGCAGTGCCATGAGGCCGGGCATCTCGTGCTCGGCGAGGCGGATCTGGTGTCGGCCGGCCTCGGCGAGCGTCAGGTCGGCGACGCGGTGGGGCAGCGCGGTCTGCATGTCGGTGGGCATGACCACCAGTCTCCCACCCTCCGGCCGGGAGGCACGTGGCGGGCTCGCACCGCGCCTCCCGGCCGGCGGGCGGTGGCGACCGCCGGGCGACGGACCCGGCCGTCGTCAGTCGCGCCCGAGGGGCGCACGGCGCACCACCTGCCACCCCCGTGGGACCGAGAGGCGTTCGGCGTGCCGGCCGCAGAGGTCGTACCCGTGCGGCTCGACCCGGATCGACAGCGGTCCCACGACGACCATGGAGTCGGCGTAGTCGTACGTCAGGGTCGCCACGGCCCCCGCCCCGCAGGCGACCTTGCTGCAGATCCGCACGTCCATCTCCCGCCCAACCTACCGGGCACCCGGCAGTACCATGGCCGCATGGTCCGCCGACGCCCTCTCGTGACGCCCGTCGACCGGGCCCGCGGTCGCTCGCGGCACGGCCGGGGCGGACGCTCGTCGGTCACCGGACCCGACCTCGCGCCCGTGGTCACCCGGGCCGAGGCGTTCGACCGCATCGTCGGCGACACGGCGCACTACCTGGTCGAGCTGTGGCCCGACGAACTGCGCGGCGTCGTGTTCCAGGTGGCGGACATGCCGTCGACGGCGACCGCACCCGACCCGGCGGACCGCACGGTGCCACGCTGGCGCATCGACCGACGGCCGGACCGCGTGACGATCTACCGGATCCCGGTCGAGCGGCTGACGCACCTGCCCGAGAAGGACGACGTCGACCGCCGGATCGTCGTCGAGACCGCGGTGTTCCGGGCGGTCGCGGAGCTCCTCGACAAGGACCCCTGGGACCTCGCCCCGGACCGGTACCGGCACCTCTGACCCCGTCCCGCCGATCAGGGGTAGACGGTGATCGGCGTCGACGCGGTGGCACCCGGGCGCAGCGGGAACCCGGCGATCCCGGCGTCGCCCGCGTAGGACACTCCCGCGACCAGCCCACGGACACCGCGGAGCGTGAGCGCGGTGCTCGTCGGCACCGTCGTGTCCGCCGTCGTCCCCGCGGCGACCGTGACGGTCGTGCGCTCCCCGCCCGCCGCCATGGTCACCGTGGCGTCGGAGGTCGTGGGGTTGACGAGCGTGAGTCGGGCGCCGGGACCGTCGACGACGTCGACGAGGGTGGTGCCCGTGAGCGTCGGCGCGGACGCGAACCACCCGAGGTCGGTCCGGCCGTCGGTCGTCGGCGTGCTCGTCCGGGCCCCGGCGACGATCGGCACGTCCGCGGTGACCGTCACCGTGTACCGGCCGTCGGTGAAGTCGTCGAGGGGCACGTCCGTCACGACGCCGCCGTCCGCCGTGGCCTGGACCGTGGTCCCACCGCCGTCCGCGGTCGTCAGGGCCATGGTCAGGTGCGCACTCGCGTCACCCGGCACGAACACGCGGACCACCGGTGCTGCGTCGGCGGTGTCGTCGCCGTGCTGCGCGCCGTCCGTGTCGCGGAGCACGACCCCGGGGATCGTCTGCGTCCGGGACGGTGTCGCCGCCGCCTGCACGACGTCGGCCCCACCCGGGGTGAGGGTCCGCACGATGCTCTCCTGCATGGTGGCGACGATCTGACCGCCGGAGGACGTCACGTGCACGACCGGCGACGCCGCGTCGGAGACGAACCCCGCCAGCGGCACGACCTTCTGCGTGTTCGGTGCGACGACGATGCCGGTGGTGCCGGGCGCCGACACCTTGCCCGTCGTCGTGAAGACGTCGAGGTCCACGGTCGCGTTGACGTCGGTGGGGTTCGCCAGGGTGACGATGCTCGTCCGACCCGTCTCGGTGGAGCCGCCGACGAGCCAGGTCGACGTCGACGGGTCGTCGCACGAGGCGGCGGCGAGGCCCGCGACCTCGTCACCGTCGGCCTCCTGGATGCCGCTCCCGGCGACGGTCGGGGTGGTGCGCCCGGCGCGTGCCGTGACGACCGTCGGGTCCGAGCCACCGCTGCTCGCGGCGGCCAGGGTCGACCGGTGCACCTGTCCCGTGGTCGACGCCGCGGCGACGGTCTCGTGGCCGATCCGGGAGGCCGTGGTCGCGTCCGCACCGGACGCGTCGGCCAGCTGGAGGAGTCCGCCCGCGCACACCCGGGAGGCGTCCGCGGGGACGGGGGTCACGGTCCGCCCGGCGGGTCGCGCCGTGATGCCGGTGAGGTCCGCGGCGTGCGCCGCGCCGATGGTGCCCGCAGCGACGAGCACGGCGACGAGCGCGGCGCTCCCCCGGACCGCCCATCGCCGTCCGTTCCGCTGACCGTTCGTGGGCTGCTGGGTCATTCGCGCTCCTCGTCGAAGGTGGTCGCGGGTTCGTCGGCCTCGATCACGTGCGACACCGCCCGCCGCCGACGCGGCCCCGTGGGGATCGCGAGGAGTGCGGTGGCACCGAACACGACGCCGAGGACGACGAGGAACAGCGCGTGGGCGGCGGACGCCGCGGCGGTGCCCGTGGCGGGCCGGTCGACGCGGCCGTCGTAGGTCCACAGGACGCCGGTGCCGGTCGCGCCGATGCTCGTGAACCGGGCGTCCTGGCCGATGGAACCGGCGGCGCGGTCGTGCAGTGCCTCGGCGGCTCGGGAGTCGGGTCCGTCCGCGAGCAGGACGAACCGCACGCCGAGCCGGCGGAGGTCCTCGCGCGGGTCGAAGCCACTCCGGCTGGCGAGGTTCGCCGCGAGCGTCGTCAGGCGCCGGTCGTCCGGACTGAGGCGGTGGGCGGTGGCCTGGACCGTCGACTGGTCGTCGAGCGTCGCCCCCTGCCCACGCTCCAGGGACACCCCGAGCGTGCCGTCGCGCTGCGGGGTCAGGACGAGCGTGCCGACGTCGGGGTTCGTCCGTGCCTCCGCGTTGACGTAGGCGCTGATCACGCGCCCCGTGGTCGGGCTGATCGCCGCCGTGCCGAGGTACAGACCCGCGAACACCGGCGCGACCGTCACGCCCGTGAGCACCGCGGCGACGAGTCCCAGACCGGGCGCGAGTCGCGGCAGCGTGTCGAGCCCGACCACCGCGGCGACGACGAGCGCGAACCAGGACACGCTGAGACCGCTGCCGGGCCACACGATGGTCGTGGTGGACCCGACGCCGGACAGCGCGAGGTGCGTGGCGCCGAAGGCCGTGAGGTACCCGACGAGCGCGAACCCGAGCGCGACCGCGGCGAGGTGCCAGCGTCGGCCGAGCAGCGCACCGATGGCGGTCGCGCCGACCGGGAGTGCGAGCACCGCGAGCGCGATCGGGAGGACCGTGGTGGCGAACCCGGCGGCGTGCGACGCCGTCGTCCACCCGTTCCAGTCCGGGAGCGGGGACCCGATCGCCAGCTGGAGCGCCGACGGCGCCCGGGTGGCGTCGGGCACGCCGGGGTCGGCGAGGACGCCGAGCGGCGTTCCCGCGCGGAGCTGCGTGATCACGAGGGGGGCGAACAGCACGACCGCGGGCAGCGGGATCGCGATGCGCCGGAGGAGGTGCCGCCAGCCGAAGGCGAGGGACGCCAGCCACGTCAGCACGAGCACCGGGATGAGCGACGGGGCGCTCGCGAGCACGGCTGCGAACAGCAGCGCGGCGCCCGCCGACGACGCCCACGACCGATGGGCGCCGAGGAGGGTGAGGAGCAGCCACGGCAGGAGCACGTGCGCGATCACCGCGCCGACATGTCCGCTCATCACGGCCGTCACGAGCGACGGCGAGAGCGCGTACAGCGTCGCACCGACGACCGGCACCCAGACCCGCGTCGTGAGCCGGCGCGACGCGAACCACCCGCCGAGGGCCGACAACGGCACCGCGAGCAGCATGACGAGCACGATCGACGTGGACGGTGACCAGAACGTGAGCGTGCCGAGCACCGCGAGCACCGCCGCGAACGGGTCACTCGGCCCCGTGAACCCGGTGCCGATCGTGTGCCATCCGTACCCGACGTTCTGCCAGAGCCGACCGACCGTCGTGCTGAGCGGCAGCAGCCCCCCACCCGTCAGCGCGGGTGCCCCGAGCAGCGGGCCGAGCAGCACCGCCGTGACGACCGCGGCGGCGAGGACGGTCCACAAGCCGCCGTCGCCGAGGAACGACGCGCGGGGCACGGCGGCGTCCTCGACCCGGGCGAGCTCGAGGTCGCGCGCGGTGACCCGGTGCTCCCGGACGCGGCCCAGACTCACGCGGAGCGGCTCGACGGCGGCCCAGCCGACCCGGCGGTTCCGCGCGAGGGTCCGACGTGCCCGTCCCACGCCACCGCCGAAGGCCACGGCGACGGCGGCACCGATCTCGGCACCGACGGCACCGGGGTGCTTCGCGACGAGGCGCCCGACGCTCCGGACGATCGCGAGCGGCACGAGCGACAGCCAGTGGAGCCAGAGGACCGCGGCCGGTGCGTACACGAGACGCCGGTGCAGCTGGGCCTGCCGCCGGAAACCGAGGCGACGGGTCTCGGACACCGACCGTCGTCCGAAGTCCTCGGGGCCGCCGGCGCTCGTCACCCGGGCCTCGGGCACGACGCTGACGCGGTGGCCGGCGAGCCGCGCCCGGACGCAGAAGTCGAGCGCGGCGTCGACGTGCGGCAGTCCCGGGTCGAAGCCGCCGAGCACGGTCCAGACGGAACGGCGGACGAGCATCCCGGCGACACCGACGCCGAGCACGTCCGCGTGCGCGTCGTGCTGTCCCTGGTCGAGCTCGTCGGCGACGAGGACCGTCGACCGTCCGAAGCGGGTCATGCTCTCGCCGAACTCCCGGATGCGCGTGGGCTCCTGGGCGACCATGACCTTCGGCCCGGCGACCGCGACGGACGGCGCGATCTCGACCGCGGCGAGGAGCTCGGCGAGCGCGGTCGGCGCGGGGGCGTTGTCGTGCCCGATGAGCCACAGCCACTCGTCGACGGACTCGTCGGGTGCGGCGTGCGGTGCGACGCGCTCCCCCTGGGCCACTGCCTCCCCGAACGGCCGACCGGCCGGGATCCGTGCGAGCTGCGCGGACCCGCCGAACGAGAGCTCGTCGGTCGACCCGTCGGTGGACCCGACGTCGACGACGACGAGGGCTTCCGGGGGGCGGGTCTGGGCGGCGAGCGCGTCCAGGGTCCTGTCGAGGAACTCCGCGCCGTTGGCGCAGACGAGGATCGCGGTGACTCTGGGCTGCATGACGCCGGTCACTCTACGTCCGGTCCGGAGCGGCTCCCGGGAGGCGCGGCGCGCGTTTCGGAGACCGCTCCCGCCGAAGCGGATCCGGTGCCGACGACCGGACTACGCGCGCTTGCGCAGCTTCCGTCGTTCGCGCTCGCTCATGCCGCCCCAGATGCCGAACCGCTCGTCGTTCTCGAGCGCGTACTCGAGGCACTGGGAGCGGACCTCGCACGAGGTGCAGATCTTCTTGGCCTCGCGCGTCGAGCCGCCCTTCTCCGGGAAGAACGCCTCGGGGTCGGTCTGCGCGCACAGCGAGTCGACCTGCCAGGCGAGCGGGTTGTCCCCCTGGTCCTCGCCGGCACGACGGACCCCGGGGACGCCGAGGTCGACGGGGTCGACGTGCCAGTCGTCCGGGACGCCGGACCGGAAGTCGGAAGCGTTCACCCTGATCACCCCTTGCTCCACCGCTGAACGGTCGTGTTGGCCACGGTCGCGGCGAGCGCCGCAGCACTAATTACACAGGTGTGATTCGCTGAGGTCAAGTCGGCGGATCATAAAACCGTCGACCTCGTATCGAAGGTCATGTCCCCCGTTCTGGCGTGTCGCGCGGCGCGTCGTCCGTGGTGTACGGGGCCACCGGACGGCGGTCAGGAGGCGTTTCGGCGGGCCTCCCAGGCGCTCGTCACCATCTCGTCGAGCGAGTGGCGCATGGCCCAGTCGAGGTCGCGCGCGGCGAGTTCGCCGGTCGCGACGATGCGTGCCGGGTCACCCGGACGGCGGGGCGCGACGGTGGGCTCGAAGTCGATCCCGGTGCCCCTGGCCATGGCGGTCATGATCTCGCGCACGGACACACCGTCACCGCTGCCGAGGTTGTACGCACGCTCGAGCCGGTCCCCCGCGTCGAGGCGCTGGGCGGCCACCGCGTGCGAGTGGGCGAGGTCCGCGACGTGGATGTAGTCACGGACGCACGTGCCGTCGGGCGTCGGGTAGTCGTCGCCGTTGATCCGCGGCGTCCGTCCGGCCAGCAGCGCGTCGAACACGAGCGGGAACAGGTTGTGGGGGCTCGCGTCGTACAGATCGGGTCCACCGGAACCGACGACGTTGAAGTACCGCAGGCTCGTCGTGCGGAACCCGGCCGCGACCTCCATGTCGTGGAGCAGCCACTCGCCGATGAGCTTCGACTCGCCGTACGGGGACTCCGGCGCCTTCGGGGTGTCCTCGACGACGACGTCGACGTCGGGGGTGCCGTACACCGCCGCGCTCGACGAGAACACAACCCGGTCGACACCGCGGTCCGCCATCGCACCGAGCAGCGTCGCCATGCCGGTGACGTTCTGCTCGTACGTGTGGAGGGGACGCTCGACCGAGACGCCCGCGTACTTGAACCCCGCGACGTGCACGACACCGGTGACACCGTGCTCGTCGATGGCGTGCCGCACGAGGTCGCCGTCGAGGATCGTGCCCTGGACGAACGGGACGTCCTCGGGGACGAACGACGCGAACCCGCTGGAGAGGTCGTCGAGGGCGACCGTCTCGAGCCCCGCGGCCCGCAGGGCGCGTACGACGTGGGAACCGATGTACCCGGCACCGCCGGTGACCAACCAACTCATGGCGCTACCGTACCGGGACGGCGCGCCCCGACCGCGGCTCAGGCGGGGGTGGCGATGAAGACGGTGGCGGTGCCGCCCGCCGCGGCGTCGGTCTCGACGGTGACCGTGCCCTCGTCGGGCGTGACGTAGCACGACTCCCCCCGGCGGAGCATGGTCGCCGACCGTGCTCCGACGAGGGTCGCGGCGCCCTCGGTGCAGATCGCGATGGACGGTCCGCCGAGCGGCACGACCCCGCCGGCGCCCAGCCCGGCCGTGGCACCGGCGCTCGACACGCGGACGAGTGCGAACCCGACGCCCGCGGGTGCGAACCGGTCCACACCCGGCGCGACGGGCTCCGGCGTGAGCAGCGGCGGCGGCCCCGGCGTGAAGTCGAGCACGTGCAGCAACTCCGGCACGTCGACGTGCTTCGGCGTCAGACCACCGCGCAGCACGTTGTCCGACGGCGCCATGAGCTCGATGCCGAGGCCCTCGAGGTAGGCGTGGATGTTGCCCGCCGGCAGGTAGAGGGCCTCGCCCCGGGCGAGCGAGACCCGGTGCACGAGCAGGGCGACCGCGACGCCCGGGTCGTCCGGGTACGACGCGGCGAGGTCGACGACGGTCGCGGTGTTCGGCGTCGGGTCCTCGACGGCGGTCGCGAGTTCCCCGAGCACACGCACGAGGGAGCGCGCGTCGTCGTCCGCGGTGACGAGCCAGCGGACGGTCTCCTCGAGGCCCTGGTCGCGCAGCCGGTCGGCGAGCGGCGCCGTGCGACCGGTCCCGCCGTCGATGCGGACGATGTCGGCGAGCGCCTCGTCCACCGGGCGGAACCCGCTCAGGGCCTCGAACCGCTCGCTCAGCGCGACGACGAGCTCGGGCTTCGGGTACGGGTCCTTGTAGTTGCGCTCCGCGGCGTCGACGGGGATCCCCGCCGCCTCCTCGCGCGCGAACCCGTCGCGGGCCTGCTCGGGCGTGGGGTGCGCCTGCAGTGACAGCGGTGCCGCGGCGGCGAGCACCTTGAGCAGGAACGGGAGGCCCTCGGCCCCGCCACCGAGCGCGGCGTCCGGTTCCTCGCGGATCCAGTCGGCGAGGGTGTCCGCACCACCGACCATCGCCGGGTTCACCACGACGCTCGGGCTGCCCGGGTGCGCTCCGAGCCAGAGTTCGGCCTGCGGCTGACCGGTGACGGTGCGGCCGAGGAGTTCGGGGATCGCGGTGCGGGAGCCCCAGGCGTAGTCGCGCGGGGTGTTCGTGATACCGAGGAACATGGCTCCGACCATATCGGCAGGGGCCGACGGCAGTGGTCCCGGGCCCGCGGCCCGGTAGCCTCGTCGTCGTGACGAACACCTGGCCGTGGACCCGCGGACGCGTCCCGGAGCGTGAGGCGTTCGGCTTCGCCGCCACCGTGCTCTTCATCGTCTTCACCGGCGACGGCATCCCGAACACCATCAGCTGGATCGGATGGGCGGTCGTCTGCGCCGGCGCGGGTGCCTGGGGGGTCGCGATCGCGATCCGGGCCCGGCCGTCGTTCCGGCGCACGCCGAACGCCCTGTGGGTGTACATCGCGTGGTGCCTCGTGAGCGTCGCGTGGTCGCACTGGCGGGTCGCGACGACCGCGAGCATCGCCGCGCAGCTCCTCTGCGCCCTCACGGCGGTCGTCATCGCCTCGACCCTGAGCTGGCGGCGGATCCTCGACGCGCTGAGCCTCGCACTCCGCTGGGTCCTCGCCCTGTCCCTCGTGTTCGAGGCGGTCGTCGCGGTCCTCGTCCGCCACCCCGTCTACCCGGTGTGGACGCACTACGGTGGCCGGCACGTGCCGGCCGCGTTCGCGTTCTCGCGGGCGGAACTGTTCACCGGCGGACGCATCCAGGGCCTCCCGGGCAACGCGAACCTCCTGGCCATGGTGGCGTTGCTGGCCGCGATCGCGGTCGGCGTGCAGCTCGCCGAGGGGCGCATGCGGCGCGTGCGCGCGACCGGGTGGCTCTCCGTGGCCGCGGTGGTGTTCCTGCTCACCCGCTCCTCCACGGTGGTGGCCGCCGCGGCCGTGACCGCGCTCGTGCTCGCCGGTGCGCTCGTGATCCGTCGCGTGCCCACCGGACGACGGACCCCGCGGTACCTCGCCGGGCTCGCGATCGCGGTCGTGCTCGCCGGCCTCGTGGCGCTGCTCTGGCGGCCGGTGCTCGCGCTGGCGGGCAAGAGCCCGGACCTGACCGGACGCGGGGAGATCTGGCGGGCGGTGTGGGGCCTCGTCGAGCAGCACCCCGTGCTCGGGTGGGGGTGGCTCGGGTACTGGTGGCCCGCCATCGAGCCGCTGAACCACCTCGCCGTGCGCAACGGCGTCACGTACCTGCAGGCGCACGACGCGTTCCTCGACGTCTGGATGCAGACCGGCGTCGTCGGGGTGGTCCTGTTCGGCCTCGCCGTCCTCACGATGCTCGTGCGGTCGTGGGCGAGCGCCACGGCGTTCAGCTACGACGCCGACCACCGCCCGCGGGCGTTCGCGCCGGTCTCGCTGCTCGCCCTGCTCGTCGTGGTGGCGCTCCTCGTGCAGAGCGTCACGGAGTCCCGGCTCCTCTACGAGGGCGACTTCATCCTCTTCGTGCTCGTCGTGGTGAAGACCCGGATCGTGGCCGTCGGCGACGAACCGCCGTCGATCGGGGACGGACCGCGTGTGCCGGTCCGCAGCCGGTCCTTCCGTCGTGCCGCGGCCGGCCGCTGACCCGCGACCGGCTACGGTTGACGCCGACCCCGCCCCCGTCCGAGAGGACCCCATGACCGCGCCGGCCGTCCTGCGCTCCCGTCCGCACCCGCTCGAGGTCGTCGGCATGGTGCTCGCCACCGTGCTCCTCACGGTCCTGAGCGCCGCGGACAAGCTCACCTGCTCCAAGGGCGTCTTCGCCTCGAACGGCGCGAGCACCGACCCGTACCAGGACGTCGTCCGCAAGGCCTGCTACTCGGACGTGCTGTCGCTCTGGGGCAGCCGGGGGCTCATCGCGCACCTCGTGCCCTACGTGCACGGGACGTACACGGCCGACCCGCCGGCGGTCCACGGCGGCACGGTCGAGTACCCGGCACTGACGGGCCTGTTCGTCTGGCTCACCGCACTCCCGGTGTCCACCGACGTCGGGTTCCTGCTCGTCACCACCTGCGTGTTCGCGGTCGTCGGCGTGCTCGTGACGCTCCTCCTGGTGCGTGTCGCCGGTCGGCGGGCCTGGGCCTGGGCAGCGACGCCGCCGCTCGCGCTCTACGCCCTGTACAACTGGGACGTCTTACCCGTCCTGATGACCGCGCTCGGGATCGCGCTCGTCGTCGCGGGCCCGCGGCGCTGGTCGCCCACCACCCGCGTGCTCCTCGCGGCCGCCGCGTTCGGGGTCGGCGGCGCGCTCAAGCTCTACCCGATCATGTTCGTGCTCCCCCTGGCCCTCGCGGTGCTCACCGACGGACGCGGTCGGACGATCGGTCGGCGTCTCCTCCGGGCCCTCGCGCCCATCGGCGTCGCGGTGGGGGTCGTCGCGGTCGTCAACGTCCCGCTCGCGGTCGTCAACTTCACCGGGTGGTTCTCGGTCTTCCGGTTCCAGGCCGCCCGCAACATCGATCGCGCGACGCTGTCGATCTGGTACTGGGGGCTCCGTCCGTGGTCCGACGACGGCACCGAGCACATCCAGCACCTGATGAGCGCGGCGTCGACCGCCGCGACCGCCGTCGGCATCGTCGTCGTCGTGGTCGTGAGCCTGCTGCTCGCGCGCGGCGGTCGGCCCTACCCCTGGCTGCAGACGAGCGCGGCGCTGCTGTGCGTGTACATGGCGTTCAACAAGGTGGACTCGCTGCAGTACACGCTCTGGCTGCTGCCCTTCTTCGTCACGGTGCAGATCCGCGTCGGTTGGATCGCCGCGTACCTCGTGGCCGACCTGTGCGCGTTCGTCGGGTGGTTCCGGTGGCTGTACTACCTGACGCTCGGGCATCCGGCCGGGACCACGTGGGCCGACCAGGCGCTCGCACTCGGCGTCTGGGGACGGGCGGTGCTGCTCGTCTGCATGGTCGTCGCGTTCCTGGCGTCACCGACGGCGCGCCTGCGGGGCACGGCGGACCCAGCGCTGCCGGAGCGCGGCTGGACGGACCGAGTGGCGGACACCGGGGACGGCGGCGCCCACGCGGAGCTCAGCGGCGCCGACGCCCGAACCGGCGCTGCAGTCCCCACTGCGTGACCCGCGCCATCGCCTCGAGCACGATCGCCCGGCTCATCTTCGAGGTGCCGAGCACGCGGTCGCGGAACTCGATGGGGCGCTCGACGATGCGGCCTCCCGCGTCGTGCACCCGTAACGTCATGTCGACCTGGAAGCAGTAGCCCTTCGAGTCGATGGTGTCGAGGTCCATCTGCGAGATCGCGTCGGCGCGGTACACGCGGAAGCCGGCGGTGATGTCGTGGACGTCGAGCCGCAGCATCCACCGCGCGTACCAGTTCCCGCCGCGGCTCAGGAGCTCCCGCGACCGCGGCCAGTCGACCACCGAGCCCCCCGTGACCCAGCGCGACCCGATCGCCAGGTCGACGCGGGCTCCGGCGGGTGCGTCGGCGACCGCACGGACGAGGTCCGGGAGCGCGGACGCCGGGTGCGACCCGTCCGCGTCCATCTCGACCAGCAGGTCGTACCCACGCTCGATCCCCCATCGGAACCCCGCGACGTAGGCGGTGCCCAGGCCGAGCTTGCCGCTGCGGCGCATCAGGTGCACGCGATCGTCCCCCGCCGCGATGGCGGCCACGATGTCCGCGGTGCCGTCGGGGCTGCCGTCGTCGACGACGAGCAGGTGCGCTTCGGGCACCACCCCGAGGACCCGTTCCGTCACGGCGGTGATGTTCTCCGCTTCGTCGTAGGTGGGGACGATGACGAGCGGACGGACGGACGACGGCATGGTGCGGACGGACTCCTCGGACGCGAGCGTGGACGGTCGAGCGTATCCCATGCTCGGTCACGCGCCCGGGAACGGCCGCCGTGCCGCGTGGTCCGGGCCGCGGCGCTCCGGGTACGAGATGATTGGTCCGTGAGCTCAGCACCCGGACGCCGTGTCCTGGCGCGCCGGTACGTGTCCGCGTGGATCGGGTTCTCCGCCGGCGGCCGGTTCTCGCAGGCGCTCGCGACCGTGATCGTGGTGTTCGCGTTCGGGTCCCCGACCGTCCACGTGCTCGTCGGCGCGGCCGGCACCGGTGCGGTCCTCGTGTCCCTGGTGGTCCTGGCCGGTCTCAGCCTGCTCGGGCAGCGCTACCGGATCGACTGGCACGGCGTGCTCCCGTTGAGCCTGCTCGGCCTCGTCGGGTACATGGCGCTCAGCGTCCTGTGGAGCACGTACTCCTGGTCGTCCCTGCGCGGGTTCGCGTCCACGATCGGGTTCGTGTCCCTCGGGCTGTACCTGGCGCTCGGACGCGACCTCGTGCAGGTGGTGCGCGCCTCGGGCGACGCGCTCCGGATCCTCGTCGTGACGTCACTCGGGCTCGAGGTCCTGAGCGGCCTCGTGCTCGACGTCCCGATCCCGGCGCTCGGGATCACCGGCGACATCGCCTACGGCGGCCCGATCCAGGGCGTCGGCGGCACCCGGAACTTCATGGGGTTCATCGCGGGCATGGCGCTCGTGACGTTCGTCATGGAGATCCTCACGCACAGCGTCACCCGGTGGCGGGGCATCGCGTCGGCCGCGCTCGCCCTCATCACGCTCATGCTCGTCCAGTCCCCGATCACGGGCATCGCCATGATCGCACTCGCGGTGGCGGTGCTCGCGATCGTCGCGCTCCGCCGGGCACCGCTCCCCCGCCGTCCCGGCATCAACGCGGCGCTCGGCGTGCTCCTCCTCGCCGCCGTCGTCACGGGGTTCGCGCTGCGTCATCCGTTGCTCCGCGGGATCGGAGCGGCCGAGGGCACCGCCACCCGCATCGCCCTCTGGTCGCGGATCCGGATCCTCATCGAGGCGTACCCGATCCAGGGCTGGGGCTGGGTGGGCACCTGGCCGACCGACGTGTTCCCGTTCGACACGCTGCTGACCGAGTCGGGTCGCCCGTTCGGTTCCGGCCTCAACGCCCTCGTCGACGCCTGGTTCCAGATCGGGCTCGCGGGCATGCTCGTCCTCGTCGCGACCGCCGGACTGGCGTTCGCGCGTGCCTGGGTCACCGCCACGACGTTCCCCGGGGTCGCCTACGTGTGGCCCGCCGTCGTGCTCGTCCTCATCGGCGTGACGAGTGCGGCCGAGAGCTACCTGCTCCACGGCGCGGGGTTGATGATGTTCGTCACCGTGCTCGTGATCACCGCGCGGCGCCGGTCCTGGCGCTCACGCCTCCGGCGCCCCTGAAGCCCGTGCACCGGTGCCCCCGCGGCGTCCGCCGGTGCGTGGGTGCACGCGCCGTGGGTGCACCCGCCGTGGGCTAGTGCTCCAGCCAGGTGCACGGCACTGCGGCCACCCACCCGGTCGGGGCCTCGAGGAGTCGTGCCGGCTGCGCGGGTCGGACGTCGCACTCCGCGGTCCACGCCGTCACCTGGTCCGACCACAGCGGCCCGGCCTCGCGCTTCTGACCGTCGACGGGCGCGTTCAGAGCGAACGCCACGGCCACCCCGGCGGCAACGACTCCGGCCACGGCGAGGAGGCCGACCCGGAGCACCCGACGCCGTGCCGCGACCGCGCGGGCCGCGAGGACGTCGGCGGCGACGAGGACCGCGGCGAGCAGGAACATCGAACTCGGCGCACCGTAGCGGATCGTCCAGACCGTCCGCAGCTGCGCGGTCGTGTACTCCGCGTACTCGTAGACCGTGTTGGCGTTGAGGTACACCGACCCCGCCCAGACGAGGAGCGAGCCGTACAGCAGCACGACGATCGCGCCACGCTGCCACCAGCCGCCGAGCACCACGCCGAGCACGAGCAGGGCGAGGACGAGCAGCGCCGGCACGACGAGGACCACGAACCCGTGGATCGCCGCCTCCGTCCCGACGTCCGCGATGTTCCACGTCGCGGCGCCGCCGACGACCTCGATGAGGTAGCCGACGACCATGTCGGCCACCGAGACGGGCACGTGCTCCGAGGCGGTCCGCGCGTTGGACAGCGTCGTCAGGACCTGTGCACCGGTGCCGATGACGGCACCGGCGACGACGGGCCACTTGCGACGTGAGCGGATCCCGACGAGGAGCACGGGCAGGAACGCGATCGACTGGATCTCCGAGAGACCGATGAGCACCGCGACGACCGCCAGCACGCCGGAGTGCCACCACGACCGGACGACGACCCCGAACACCCACGGGGCGAGGAACAGGAGGTACGAGTGGATGTTGGCGGCGTTGCCGGAGATCTCGATCGGGGCCAGCGGGAGCAGCACGGGCACGAGACCGAGGAGCACCCGAGCCACCCAGGACCGGACGACGGCGCCGGACAGGACGAACACGCCCGCGCCCGCGGCCGCGGCGACGGCACAGCAGAGGGCCGTGTCGACCTCGGCGAAGCGGCCGGGTGACGCCACGTGCTCCGCGAGGGCGATCACGGCCCGCGGGACGACGTGCAGGTACCCCTGGTAGGGCACGAGGAGCGACCCGACGGTGCCGTGGGTGAACAGATCCTGCAGGAAGAAGCGGCCGTCCTCGGCCCAGAGGGTCCCCCGGCTCTCGGGAGTGAGCCGGAACCAGGCGACGAGCGTGCCGACCGCCCACAGCGCCACGGCGCCGATCGCGACGACGACAGGGTGGACCGTCCGGTTCCTGAGCACCGCACGATCATGCCAGACCGCTCACCCGCTCCGTCGCCACGGCACGGCGAGCGTGTCCGGCGGCCTCACCCGCGTGGGGCGAGCGTGTCCCGCGGCCTCATCCGCGCGGGGCGGGCCGGTCTCCCGCGGCCGCACCCGCGCACGCCGCGGTCAGCGGACGGTGACGGTGCTGCAGCCGAGCGTCGGGTTGCTGCCGCCGGTCGCGTCGATCGCGTAGACGCACACCCGGTGGCTGCCCTTCGCGGCCGGGACCGTGGCGTCGAACCCGTGCGCCGTGCCGATCCCGCTGAAGGAGCGGGCGACGTCCGGTCGGCTGGTCGACGCGGTCAGCGCGGTCGCGCGGGTGTCGACGTACACGTGGACCGCGATCGACGTCGTCGGCGCGTCCGGGTCGAACGTCCACCCACGGACGTGGACGCCGCCGGTCACCGCCGCGACCTGGTCGAGGCTCCCCTTCGGGGCCTGGTTGACGACCGAGACGGTCCGACAGCCGAGGCTGGTGTCCGATCCGGCGCCCGTGTTCACGGCGGTCACGCAGACCGTGTGCGACCCGTTGCCGGCCGGCACCGATGTCGAGAACCCGTGTGCGGCCCCGTACACCGGGTAGAGCCGCGCGACGTCCGAGCGTGACGCGGAGGCCGTCACCCGCTGCGCCTTCCCGTCGACGGTCACCGTGACGGCCACCGGACCGGTGGTGTCCCCGTCGAGGGCCCAGCCCGCCACCGCGACCGAGTTCGTCGTGGTGGTCACGCCGTCGAGCGACCCCGTCGGGCTCGAGCCCGGGACGTGCACGGTGCTGCACGACCCGATGAGCGCGTTCGAGCCCTCGTCGACGTTGATGCCGTAGACGCACACGGTGTGGGTGCCGGCGGTCGCCGGGAGCGTCTCGTCGAACCCGTGCGCGGACCCGAGCCCGGAGGCGCGACCGACGTCGGAGCGCGCGCCGGACGCGAGGGTGGTCGTGTGCGTGTGGTCGACGTAGACGGCCACGCGGATGGAGTCCGACGTCTGCGGATCGAGCGTCCACCCGCGGACGCGGATGCCGCCCGGCGACGCCTGCGCCTGGTCCACCGCCCCGATCGGGGACGCGCTCGTCACGGTCAGCGTCCGGCACCCGAGCGCCGTCGTCTGACCGCTGCCCACGCCGACCGCGGTCACGCACACCTGGTGACTCCCCGCGGCGGCGGCGAGCGTCCCGGAGAAACCGTGGTCCGAACCCCGGCCCGGGTAGGCCCTGCCGACGTCCGCGCGCGTCTGGTCGGCCGTCATCGTCGTGGGGCTGCCACCGTCCACCGTGACCCGGACCCGGATCGGGTCGTCGACGTCGCCGTCCATCGCCCAGCCTCGGACGCTCAGCTCGTCGAACCCGCCGGTCGCCCCGTCGAACGACCCGACCGGCGACGCCGCGCCGGCCGTCGGTTCTCCGAACCAGTCGTTGTACAGGCGCCAGAAGTTCCGGTTGCCGTACGCCGAGCACGCGTCCCCGGTGCCGTAGAGGTTCGCCAGCGCCGCCGCGTTCGGCGTGTACGGCGTGTAGTAGTAGAGGTCGGCGGTCGCCTGGTCGGTGATCGTCACCGACTTGGTGCCGCACGAGGTCGGGACGTCGTACTGCACCGCGGCGGTCGTGCCGGGTGCGTACCAGGTGAAGTACTTGCTCGTGCCGGCGGGGTTCGCGTACCGCTTCCACTGCCAGGCGGCCCAGTACACCTGGTTGCCGACCCCCGAGTACGCCGGGTCGCAGGCGCCGTTCGTCGTGTCCGGGCAGGCGTAGCCCATGGCCCGCGAGAGCACGCCCGACGAGGGCTTCTGTGCGGTGCTGCCCGACACGAGTCCCTGCTCCTTCTGCAGGGTGACGAGGATCACCTTGGGGCTGATGCCGCACGCGACCGCCACCCGGGTGATGATCGTCGCCGCGCTCAGGCCCGATCCGCCGGTGACCGCCCCGCACATGGGGTCGGCGGCGTGCGCGTTCAGCGACGACGTGCCGACGTTGAGGCACGAGGTCGACTTGCACGTGCCGATCTGGTCGTCGAGGAACGACTGGACCGCCGACGCGGACATCGCGTCCCCGTCGAAGAAGTTGGCGTCCGAGATGATGTTCCCCGCCTGGAACGACGACCCGCTGAGCGCGCGGGCGACTTCCTCCCCGGGCGAGCGCGGTGCGACCTGGAACCCGACGAGCACGGTGGCCAGGGCGAGCACCGCCATGACCGTCGCCAGGAGCTTGTTCACGTCGTCGGTCTCCTCTTCGCCGGTGGCGTCGGTGCTGGTCCGGTCCGCGGGTACGGCGATCATCGGATGAGGTCGCATGACCACATCAGGTCCTCAGGGTCACTTCAGGCTACGGGAACCACTCCAGTCACACAGCCCCCGATCCGTCCCCCGAACGGGCGGCACGACGGAACGGCCGGGAGGCTCGACACACCTCCCCGACGCCGCTGCGGCGGGAGGGTGTGCTCAGTCCGCCTCGAGGAGCTCCTCGACCCGCCGACGGTCCGCACGGGTGGCACCGTCGCCGCGACGGGCGCGACGGGCATGGCGGACCAGGCCCGGGGCCTCCCGGACGAGACGCCGCCACTGCGCGGGCGTCAGCTGTGCGCGGTCGGGGCGCGCGAGGTCGAGGAGGGCGCGCACCGTGGTCCGGAGCACCACCCGCAGCGTCGTGCCGGCCGTCGCGTTGCGCAGGACGACCGCGAGCCGGTTCCGGATGCTCTGGTAGCGGACCAGGGGTGAGTCGCTGCCCGAGCTCGCCGCGTGCCGGTGGACCACCACGGCGTGCGGCGCGTGCCCGATGTCCCACCCTGTCAGGCGCAGCCGCCACGACACGTCGACGTCCTCGTAGTACATGAAGAGGTGCGGATCGAACCCGCCCACCTGGTCGAGCGCCTCGCGACGGATGAACGCGGCGCCGCCGCTGAACCCGAACACGGGGATCGTCTCACGCGGCCCCTCGATCGGGGCGAGCCAGTCGCGGTCGCGGCCGTTGCCGCTCCGGGACAGCACGACGCCCGTGCCGTTGACGAGGTGGACGCCGCCCTCCGAGCGCCGCCAGCGTGCCCCGTCGGGCGCGACGAGGTCGTCGGGGTCGCGGCCGTCCGGGTCCGGGCGGAAGGTGCCCTCGAGCAGGGCGGTCGCGGCGACCGCGGCGGTGCGGGGTCCGGCCGCCTCGAGCGCGGCCACGCCGTGTGCCAGGAAGCCGTCGTCGGCGACCGCGTCGTTGTTGAGCAGGGCCACGACCGTTCCCCGTGCGGCCGCGATCCCGGCGGTCACCCCGCCCGCGAACCCGCTGTTCCGGTCGATCGGCACGACGACCACCCGCGGCAGGTCGCGACGGAAGCGGGCGACGTCGGCGTCGCGGGCCTCGTTGACGACGAGCACCACCTCGACGTCGTGCTCGCTGCGCTGCGCGAGGACGGACTCCACCGCGCGCACGGTCAGGTCGGCGCGGTGCCAGTCGACGACGACGACCGAGACGAGCATCCGGCCATCATCCCGCACCACCGGCGGTCTCCACGGTCCCGCGCCGGGCGGCTGGCTATACTCGCCACGGCCAGTGCGCCACGACCGCCGTCGACATCTGGAGATCCCGTCTTGACCGTCACCACCACGGGCACCGTGTCCGTCGTCATCATCAACTTCCGCGGCACGGACGACACCCTGGAGTGCGTCGCGCGGTTGAACGAGGTCGACTGGCCCGCACGCCAGCTCGAGATCGTCGTCGTCGAGAACGGCTCCGGCGACGACAGTGCGACCCGCCTCCGGGCGGCCCTCGGCGACCAGGCGAACGTCAAGCTCGTCGTGTCCGACGAGAACCTCGGGTTCACCGGCGGCAGCAACCTCGGCGCCCGCACGGCGACCGGCGAGTTCGTGGCGTTCCTCAACAACGACGCCAAGCCGGACCCCCAGTGGATCCGCGAAGGGCTCGCCGCGTTCGCCGCGAGCCCCCGCATCGGCGCGGTCGCCAGCAAGGTCCTCGACTGGGACGGCACGGCGATCGACTTCGTCGAGGCCGGGCTGACCTGGTTCGGCATGGGCTACAAGAACCACACGACCGAGCCCGACGACGGCCGGTTCGACCGCGAGAAGGACATCCTCTTCGGCACGGGGTCGGCGCTCTTCGTGCGCCGGGCGCTGTTCCTCGAGATCGGCGGGTTCGACGAGGACCTGTTCATGTTCTACGACGACGTCGACCTCGGGTGGCGGCTGAACCTGTACGGCTACCGCGTCCGCTTCGCGCCGAACTCGATCGTGTACCACAAGCACCACGGCTCGATGAAGAGCTTCGGCGAGTACCGCGAGATGTACCTGCTCGAGCGCAACGCGCTGCACATGCTCTACAAGAACCTCGACGACGCCAGCCTCGGCACGATCCTCCCCGCGGCCCTCGCCCTCCTCGCCCGTCGTGCCGTCGCCAAGGGCGAGCTCGACAGCGAGTCGTACGACCTCCGCCGCTTCACCGGGGCACCGGACGAGCACGAGCCGACCACACCGGTGTCGAAGGACACCGTGGCCGGTCTGTTCGCGGTCGACCAGTTCGTGGCCGACCTGCCGAAGCTCCGGCAGAGCCGGGCCGAGGTGCAGTCCCGTCGGGTGAAGACCGACAAAGAGGTCTTCCGGCTCTTCGGGAACATCTTCCACCCGCTGTTCGGCAACGACTACTACCTCGAGGGCTTCACCGCCATCCAGGACGCGTTCCAGGTGAACCGGCCGATGATGCGCAAGCGCGTCCTCATCATCACGGGCGACGCGCTCGGCGAGAAGATGGCCGGCCCGGGCATGCGGGCGTGGAAGATCGCCGAGGCGCTGAGCGAGCACAACGACGTCCGCCTCGTCACCTGGAACGTCGCCAACCGGGCCTCGGACCAGTTCGAGGTGCACCGCGTCCGTCTGCAGGACGAGCGCGCGATGAAGGTGCACGAGGAGTGGGCCGACGTCATCTTCTTCCAGGGCTTCGCACTGCGGCACTTCCTGACGCTGCAGGCCTCGAACAAGATCATGGTCGTCGACCTCTACGACCCGATGCACCTCGAGCAGCTCGAGCAGGGGCGCGAGATGGGCGACGCCGCGTGGCGGAACCAGGTCCTCGTGACCACCGAGGTCGTCAACGAGCAGCTCCAGCGCGGCGACTTCTTCCTGTGCGCCTCGGAGCGACAGCGGTTGTTCTGGATCGGGCAGCTCGCGGCCGTGGGTCGCGTGAACCCCGACACCTACGCGCAGGACGAGAACCTGAAGTCCCTCATCGCGATCGCACCGTTCGGCATGGACTCGACGCCGCCGCAGCACACCCGCAAGGCGATCCGCGGTGTCGTGCCCGGCATCGGCGAGGACGACAAGGTCGTCATCTGGGGTGGCGGCATCTACAACTGGTTCGACACCCCGACCCTGGTCGAGGCCGTCGCGAAGGTCGCCGAGCGCCACGACGACATCCGCCTGTTCTTCCTCGGTGTCGCGCACCCGAACCCCGACGTGCCCGAGATGGCCATCGTCGCGAAGACCCGCGAGATCAGCGAGAAGCTCGGGCTGACGAACAAGCACGTGTTCTTCAACGAGCAGTGGGTCGCGCTCGACGACCGCCAGAACTACCTGCTCGAGGCCGACGCCGGCGTCTCGACGCACTTCGCGCACGTCGAGACGACGTTCTCGTTCCGCACCCGGATCCTCGACTACATGTGGGCGAACCTGCCGATCGTCACCACCGAGGGCGACAGCTTCGGCGACCTCGTGGCCGCCGAGGGCATGGGCGTCTCCGTCCCGGAGCGTGACGTCGACGCCCTCGCCGACGCACTCGAGGCGATGCTCTACGACGAGGCCGCCATCGCCGAGGCCCGAGCACAGGTCGCCCGGGTCCGTGCGGACTTCACCTGGGAGAAGGCGCTCGCGCCGCTCATCGAGTTCGCGCACGACCCGTACCCGGCTCCCGACCGCGCGAACGCCGCTGTCGAACGGGAGCGCACGGGCGGAGGCGTCGTCATCCCGCAGATCGGCAAGTCGCGCGAGCAGCGGTTCCACGAGATCGCGAACAGCCGGCACGGGCTCCGTCGCGACGTCATGCTCGCGAGGCACTACCTGACCGACGGCGGCGTCCAGGAACTCGCGGGCAAGGTGCGCAACCGTGTCTCGACGATGCGCGCGAGCAAGTACGGACGCTGAGTGCGTGGCGGTGCCGGCCGGATCGGCGCGAGGTATAGTTTCCTGTTCGTCCGACGAGTGAGGTACACATGAGCACGACCATCGCCGACCGGACCGTCGCCGACCGGACCGTCGCCGACCGGTTCGCCCGTCTCCGCACGGAGCAGCTGGTGCCCGCGGGCCGGACCGCCGGGGGTACCTGGGGGTCGGTGCGCGAGATCCACGGTCAGCGCCAGCTCCTGGACCTCCTGATCCGCCGCGACCTGAAGTCCCGCTACAAGGACAGTGCACTCGGGTTCGCCTGGTCACTCATCCGGCCGCTCGTCCAGCTGGGGATCTACTGGCTGATCCTCGGCAAGATCCTTGGCTCGTCCCGGGCGATCCCCGAGTTCGCCATCTACGTGTTCGCCGGGCTGACCCTGTACGGGCTGTTCAGCGAGATCGTGTCCGGCGCGACCGGCTCCGTCGTCGCGAACGCGGGCCTCCTCAAGAAGGTCTACGTCCCGCGCGAGATCTACCCGCTCTCCGCGGTGGGCGGCGCGCTGTTCAACTTCGGGATCCAGATGGTGATCCTGCTCATCGCGACGGCCGCGTTCCGGTCCTTCCCGATGAACGAGGGGATCCTGTTCTTCTTCCCCGCCACGCTCGTGATCCTGATCTGGGCCACCGCCATCGGCCTGCTGTTCTCGGCACTCAACGTGTACCTGCGGGACATGGCCTACCTGGTCGAGGTCCTGATGATGCTCTTCATGTGGGCGTCCCCGATCGTCTACTCGTGGCAGATGGTGCACGACCGGGCGATCGCCGCGGGGATCAGCTGGATCCTGCCGATCTACGAGAACAACCCCGTCACGCTCGCCATCCTCGGCTTCCACCGCGCCTTCTGGACCGCCGGCGGTCCCGAGCAGTACCCGGACCACATGCTCCTCCGCCTGGTGATCGCCGGTGTCGTGGGACTCGTCGCGCTCTTCTTCTGCCAGCGGGCGTTCGCCCGACTGCAGGGGAACTTCGCACAGGAGATCTGAGTCCTCGGGACCGAGAAAGGCATCACATGTCGATCGACAACGACCTCATCGCCCCGAGCGAGACCGAGGACGCCGTGTTCGAGGACGCCCCGACCGTCGTCAGCATCCGGAACGTCTCGAAGCGCTTCGTCATCCGGAAGGACAACTCCCTCAAGGAACGGATCGTCACGCTCGGTCGCGCCGGGCGCCGACACAGCGAGGACTTCTGGGCCCTCAAGGACGTCAACCTCGACATCCCGGCCGGGACGACGATCGGACTGCTCGGGCCGAACGGATCGGGCAAGTCGACCCTGCTCAAGGTGATCGGCGGCATCCTCGAGCCCAGCACGGGGTCGGTCGCTCGGCGCGGGCGCCTCGCTGCGCTCATCGAACTCGGTGCGGGCTTCCACCCGGACCTCACCGGCCGCGAGAACGTGTTCCTCAACGCCGCGATCCTCGGTCTCACACAAGAGGAAGCCGAGGAGAAGTTCGACGACATCCTCCGGTTCAGCGGCATCGGCGAGTTCATCGACACGCAGGTCAAGTTCTACAGCTCGGGCATGTACGTCCGGCTCGCGTTCGCCGTCGCGATCCACACCGACCCGGACGTCCTCCTCGTCGACGAGGTCCTGGCCGTGGGCGACGAGCAGTTCCAGAAGAAGTGCCTCGACAAGATCCGCGAGTTCCAGCAGCAGGGTCGGACGATCATCCTCGTCAGCCACTCCCTCGGACAGGTCCAGGAGCTCTGCGACCACGCCGTCGTCCTGCACCACGGCGAGGTCAAGTTCCAGGGGTCCGCGCGGCACGCCGTCAAGAACTTCCGCGAGATCCTCGAGGGCCGCCGCGTCGCCGAGGCCGAGGCCGCGGGCGAGGAAGCGACGCCCGGCAAGGTCGAGCGCGTCGAGATCGCCGCGCCGGGCCGCGCGCCGGGCGAGGAACTCCAGCCGGGCGACGACCTCGTCATCCGGATGACCGTGTCCCACACGTCGCCGCTGGAGGAGTGGAACTCGGGGTTCAAGATCGAGAACCAGCACGGCCACCTCGTGTACGGAACCGACAGCCGCAAGATCGGCTTCACGCACCAGCCGTTGCACGGTCGGACCATCGTGGAGTACCGGCTCCGGGACATCCAGTTCGGTGGTGGCCCGTACTTCATCCACTGCTTCCTCGCCAAGAAGACCGGGGAGCACATCGCGATCCTGCGCGAGGCGGCCCGGTTCGTCATGGCCGACGACGACCGTCACGCCGGGATGACGCGGGTGTCGACCGTCGCACGCGAGATCCCCGCCTGACGGTGGTCGACCTCCCGGTCCTCGTCGACGCGACCAGTCTCCCGCCGAACCGCGGAGGCGTGGCGCGCTACATCGTGGGCCTGTTGCGCGGCCTGGCCGAGGACGGCGTGGCGGTGGGTGTCGTCGTGAAGCCCGACGACCTGTCGTGGCTCCGATCGGTGGCGCCGTCGCACCGCTACGCGGTCGCGCCCGCCGCCGTGGCGCGTCGTCCGGTCCGACTGCTCTGGGAACAGGTCGGGCTGCCGCTCCTGGCCCTGCGGGCGCGGGCACGGGTGCTGCACTGTCCCCACTACACGTTCCCCCTCGCCGCTGGCCGCAGGTCCGTCGTCACGCTGCACGACGCGACCTTCTTCAGCGACCCCGACGCACACGGGGCCCTGAAGCGCCGGTTCTTCCGGCTGTGGACCCGACTCGCCCGCCGTCACGCGCGGGCCACGGTCACGCCGAGCGCCGCGACGGCCGCGGAGATCGCCCGCTTCGTGCCCCACACCGCGGTCCCCAACGTCGTCGCGCACCTCGGCGTCGACCCTGCGGTGTTCCACGAGCCGACCCCGGAGGCCGTGCGCTCGTTCGCGGCCGAGCACGACCTCGACCCCGGCGAGGGCTGGGTTGCGTTCCTCGGGACCGTCGAGCCCCGGAAGCAGGTCGCCGCCCTCGTCGCCGCCCACGCCGAACTCCCGGACGCTCCCCCGCTCGTCGTCTCCGGCGGCCTGGGTTGGGACCCGACGGCTCGGGACCTGCTCGAACGCGCGGGGAACCGGCCCGGCGCCCGCCTCCGTCACCTCGGTTTCCTGCCCAACGACCATCTCGCCGCGTTCCTCGGCGGCGCGACCGTCGTGGCGTACCCGAGCACCGGCGAGGGCTTCGGACTCCCGGTCCTCGAGGCCATGGCGTGCGGTGCCGCCGTCCTGACGACGCGCCGTCTGGCGATCCCGGAGGTCGGAGGCGACGCCGTCGCGTACGTGGAGCCCACGGCGGACGCGATCGCCGCGGGTCTCGCGGGCCTGCTCGCCGACCCGGCGCTGCGCTCCGCCCTCGCCACCGACGGCCGACAGCGTGCGCAGACCTTCACCTGGCGCGCGTGCGCTCGCGTGCACGAGGAGGTCTACGCGGCATGACGACGACCGAACGACGCACGGCCCACGTCGGGATCGTGACCGTCAGCTACAACTCCGGCCGCTACCTGACCGACTTCCTCGCCTCGACCGGTGCGTCGTGCTCCGGCCGGGTCCCGGTCGTCGTCGCGGACAACCGGTCCGACGACCTGGCCGGGCTCCGCGCGGCGACGGAGGCGAGCGGTGCCGTGTTCCTGGAACTCGGCACCAACGCCGGGTACGGCAGTGCGGTGAACCGCGCCGTGGCCGCGCTCCCCCCGGACGTCGACTGGGTGCTCGTGTCGAACCCGGACGTCGTCCTCGCGCCCGGTTCCGTCGACCGCCTCCTCGCGACCGGCTCGGAACGAGCGGACATCGGCGCCGTCGGCCCGGCGATCGTCGAACTGGACGGGACCGTCTACCCGTCGGCGCGCGCCGTCCCGTCGCTCCGGAACGGGCTCGGCCACGCGCTGTTCGCCAACGTCTGGCCCCGGAACCCGTGGACCGCCCGGTACCACAGCGACCGCGACGGCGCCCGACGACGCGACGCCGGCTGGTTGTCGGGGGCGTGCCTGCTCGTGCGCCGCAGCGCCTTCGAGCGCATCGGCGGGTTCGACGAGCGCTACTTCATGTACTTCGAGGACGTCGACCTCGGCTACCGGCTCTCCAGAGCCGGCTTCCGGAACGTGTACGAGCCGGCGGCTCGCGTCACGCACGTCGGGGCGCACTCCACCCGTGGCGTGTCCGAGCGGATGCGCCGCGCACACCACGCGAGCGCGTACCGGTTCCTCGCCTCGAAGTACCACGGGTGGTACCTGTGGCCGCTGCGCGTCGCGCTCAGGCTCGCCCTGGGTGTCCGCAGCAGGATGCACGGTTCGACCATCTGACCACGTCGGCCTCCCAGGCCGACCCGACACCTCCCCGGGACTCCACCGATGAAACTCGCAGTCACGCTCATGGTCCGCGACGAAGCGGACGTCATCCGACCGTGGTTGGACCACCACCTCGCACAGGGCGTGGACGTCTTCGTCATCACCGACAACGGATCGGTCGACGGCACCCGCGAGGCCCTCGAGGCGTTCGCGGCGTCCGGCGTCGCCGAGGTCGACCTCCGACACGACCCGGTGCACCGGAAGCAGCAGAGCGAGACCGTGACACGGATGGCCCGCGAGGCGCACACGCTGCACGGTGCCGACTGGGTCGTCAACGCGGACGCCGACGAGTTCCTGTTCGCCAAGGACCGCAGCCTGACGCTCCACGAGGTGTTCGAACGGCTCGACCCCGCGGTGAACGCGTTCGTCGTCCCCGTCGTCAACATGGTCGGTCCCCTCGCTCGGCGCGGCGCCGGCCTGTCGCGGCTCCTGTGGCGCGACGAACGCTCCGCGTCCGAACTGCACGCGGCGGGCCTCATCTCGCAGCCGTCCGGGAACGCGATCCACGTCGGACACCCGGACGTCGCCGTCGTCCAGGGCAACCACCTCGTGACCATCCCCGCGGGCGAGGCCCCCGCCGAGGACCTCGCGCTCGAGGTCCTGCACTTCCCCTGGCGATCGTGGGGGCAGTACGAGCACCGCGTCGAGATCGCCGGTCGCGCGTACGAGGCGAACCCCGACCTCAACCCGAGCCCGAACCACCACGGGATGCGTGACTACCGGCGCCTCCAGGAGGGCGTCCTGCTCCACTACTACGCGCTCCGCCACGTCACCGAGGCGGAAGCCGAAGCGGGGCCGTTCACCCGGGACGACTCCCTCGTCCGCTCGTTCGCCGACCGCGGGACGCCGCTTGCCGACGGCGAGGACGAGGTCGTCCCGGAGGACGAGTTCGTCGACCTGCGCCGGGTCGGAGCCGCGTTGGCGGCGCGCGATGCCGAGGTCGACCGCCGCGAGACCGAACTCGGACGCGTCCGCGAGAACGTGCGGCTGCTCGAGTCGACGGTGCAGCACCAGCAACTCCGGATCGACGCCGTCGAGCAGCTCGCGAACCACCGGGAGGCCGAGCTCCAGCGCATGCGGGCGCGGCGCGTCGTGCGTATGGCCGACCGTGCGGGCGACGTGGCCCGGTCGGTCCGGTCGCGCATCCGCGCGCACTGACACGCGCACTGACACGCGCACTGACACGCGGTCGTCCTCGCTGCGACGCGGAGGTGCCGGAGACGCCGGAGACGCCGGAGACTCCGGACGCGACGCTCAGGCGCCGTCGGGCCGTCCGCCGTGGTCGGCGTGGACGTCGGACTCGGAACCCGCGTCGACGCCGACTGCCGGCGGCCGCCGGAGGCGGAGCACGACGGCCGCCACCACCATGAACGCGAAGACGACGAGCGAGACGACGTAGTCGCCACGCGTGGCGGTCAGCGCGATCGCCGGGCCGACCGGGGTCACGAGCCCGACGGCGCTCGAGTAGGCCACGACGGCGCAGATCGACCAGAGCACCGTCAGGACCGTGCCCGCGATGCGCCCGAGCGCGGTCAGTCCGATCGCCCCGACGATCGCGGTGACCGGGACGAGCGGGAGCGCGTAGCGGGTGTTCGGGGCGCCACCGCCCATCACGAACCGGACCTCGAGGAACACCGTCAGCACGAAGACCGCGACCATCATCGCCGCGACCCACCACCCTGCCGGGACACCCCAGAGCGGCCGCCCGACGACCCCGTCGACCTCGGCCGGCTGCGCATCGGCGGCGGCGGAGCCGTGGCGGCGTCCGCGTGCACGCAGCGTGCGGACGAGGACGACGACACCGACGACCGCGGCGAGCACGAGCGGTGCGAGGAGCAGGACCCACGTGAGCGGGCTCGTCGTCGGCAGGCCGGCCCGGTACACGGCGAACAGCTGCTCCCAGAACCCCTTGTCGGTCACGACGGACGACGCGGTCCGGTCGTGCCGACCGAGGTGCGCCGCGGCCCAGGCCGGGTGGCTGCCGGCCACGTTGCCGGTGAGCGCGCGATTGCGGAGGTAGAACCACCCCGCCCCGAGCGCGGCGACGACACCGACGACGACGGCCGCCAGCACCCGGCGCCCCCACGCCCCGCGCGCGGTGACGGCACGGGTCGGCGCGACGAACAGGGCGACGACGAGGCCCAGGAGGAAGACGGCGAACACGAGCCGACTCAGCATGCCGCCCACGCCGACGAGCGCCGCGGCGACGACGAGCCGCGTCGTCAGGCCGGTCCGCAACGCCCGCGCCGCCAGCCCGATCGCGAGCGCGCAGAACGTGACGTTGACGAGGTCGTTGTAGATCGCGCCACCGACGAGGATGAGCATGCCGGTCGACGCGGTGGCGAGCGCGGCCACGACCGCGACGACGCGGTCCCCCGGACGCACCTGCCGCGCGGCCCACCACGTCGCGAGCACCGTCGTCCCCGCGATGAGCGCGTCCTCGAACCGGCCGGCGATCACCGCGATGTAGAGGTGGTTGCCGTCGATGAGCGGTCCGACCACGGGCGCGAGGAGCGCGTAGAACAGCGGCGGGTGCTGCGAGACCCACTGCACGGGCGGGACGGCCCCGAAGGCGGGGTGGAACTGGATCCCGCGCTCGAAGACCGGGAGGTGACCGTGCCACACCTCGTAGGCGTAGTCGAGGTGCGCGGTCTCGTCGGCCGTCGACAGCGGCCCGTTGCTCAGCGCACGGGCGACCGAGGCGAGCACGACGAACACCACGGCGGCGACCAACCCGGCGACCTCGAGCCGCGCGTCCCGCCGCGCCCGTCCCTCCCGGCGTCGCTCCCGCGTCGCACTCCGGGGTCCCTCGGCCCACGACTCAGCTGCGGACACGGAGGACCTCCTCGATCAGGACGGCGGCTCGGCGGTCGAACGAATGGTGTTCGGCGAACACCGCGGCACGCGCCGATCGGATCATCTCGTCGCCGGGTTGCGCGGCCGCGACGACGCGCCGCAGGTCGTCCGGACCGCCGGCCGTGACCACGACGCTCGGTCCTGCGACCTCGCGGATGCCCGGCACGTCGTCCGACACGACGATGGCCCCCGTGGCGGCGGCGTCGAAGAGCCGGTTCGACAGGAACCCACCGTCGGCCATGTCGGGCCAGTGGTCGTTGAGCACGACCCGAGCGCTGCGGTAGGCGTCGGGCAGGCGGTCGTTCGGGAGGAACGCCCCGCGGACCCGGGGCGCCACCGATGTCGCGTCCCACCCGGATCCCCACACCGTCAGGTCGAGGCCGGCCGCGACCGCGTCGGCGACGACCGGCCGGACGGTGTCGCGGGTCTTGCCCACGAAGAGGACGTCGCTGGCGAGTTCGGGATCGGACGGTCCGGGTGCGAACCGCGCGGGATCGGTGGCCTGGAGCAGCGTCCGGACGGGCAGTCCCGTCCGGGCCGCCGTGGCGTCCGCCCACCGAGCGCCCGCGGCGAAGCGCAGGTCGAACCGGGCGAGCTCCGGGTCGGTGACGAGGTCGGGGTGACTGATCACCCAGAGCACGTTGACGGCGCCGGGGACGACCGGGGTGTCGTCGAGTCCACGGAGCACGAGGCTGACGTCGTCGAGGTGCTCGGAGCGCGGACGGACGTGCCGGTCCCGCGCGTCGACCACGACCTCCTGACCCGCTCGCCGCAGGGCGGCCGCGAGGTCCTGGGCGAAGAACAGGTCGCCCCAGTCGTCACCGCGGCGGCCGGCGTGGGCCGCGATCTTGAGCGACCAGCGCAGACGGACGGCGCGATCGGTCGCGTGCACGGCCCGCACGAGCCACGGCACGGGGACGCGCAGCGCGACGGGACGCCCCGCAGGACCGGCGTCGACGCGTGCGATGGCGAGACCGCGCGCGGCGAGGGTCGTCGGCGTCCAGGCGTCCGCTCGGTCGTCCCACCCGCGGACGACCGCCTCGGCGTCGGTGTCGAGGCGCCGCGGTGTCTCGCGCGCGTCCCGGTACACGCGTCCGACCGGCACGGCCCGTACGGCCCCGCCGTGCACGTCCGCAGCGGCACGTGTCCAGGCGGCGAGCGTGACCTGTGCGTCGATCGTGCGCGGCGGGATCCCGACTGCGCTCGTGTGGACGGCGAGGACGGGTTCGTCGGCGGCGAAGACCACCGTGCCCGCCTCGCCGACGTCCTCGACCGGGAACCCCTCGAGGACCGGCCACGTGGGCCACCCTGGACGGATCAACCCGGCACCCGCGCTCGCGACGAGGTCGTCGCGGGTGCGCACGACCGCCTGGACCACCGCGGTGTCCGGCGTGAGCGCGTCGAGGAGGCGTCCCCACGCCTCCGGCTCGGCGTCGAGCGCCGCGTCGACCACGAGCAGACGCGCTCCGACCACGGCCGGGAGCGCGGCGGCGACGGCGCCGCCGACCGTCGCGTGCACGCGCTCGTCGACGCCCTGCCACCCCTGCGGGACGCGCGGTACGGGATGTGCGGTGGCGGGTCCGGCGTGGACGTCGTACGTGGCCAGGAGCACCTGCGCGGCGTCGACCGAGGCTGCGGCCGCGTCGAGGGCGGCGGCGCGGTCGGCGAGCGACGTCCGGACATCGGCGAGCACGAGGACGGTGGTCACGTCGGCGCGGAGCGCCGCATGGTCCACGCCGCGCTGGTCGATCTCCGTCGCGATGCCGAGCACGACGGGTCCGTGCCCCGCGTCGGGTGGGCTGACGTCACGACCGGCCAACAGGCGTCGAGCGACACCCGCAGCGACGCGAGCTGGTCCCCGGGTCAGCGCCATGCGTCCGAGGGTAGTGCCCGCGCGCCGCCGACACCGTTCCGCTCACGACCTCCGCTAGGATCGACAGCGCTGTCCAGAGCCCGAGGTGTTCCGAATTTTGAAACTGTTCGTGCAGATCCCCGCCCTCAACGAAGAGGCCACGATCGCGTCCGTGATCGATTCGATCCCCCGCGAGATCCCCGGCATCGACGAGGTCGAGCTGCTCGTGATCGACGACGGCTGCTCCGATCGCACCGTCGAGGTCGCGCGCGAACACGGCGTCAAGCACTTCGTGCACCACACGACGAACATGGGTCTCGCGCGGTCCTTCCGGGACGGCGTCGACTACGCGCTCCTGCACGGCGCCGACATCGTCGTGAACACCGACGGCGACAACCAGTACCCGCAGGCCATGATCACCGAGCTGGTGCAGCCCATCCTCCGGCGCGAGGCCGACATCGTCATCGGTGACCGGCAGACCCGCACCATCGAGCACTTCTCGGCCTTCAAGAAGAGCATGCAGCAGTTCGGCAGCTGGGTCGCCAGCCGCGCGGCCGGCCTCGACCTCCCCGACGCCGCGAGCGGCTTCCGCGCGTACTCCAAGTACTCGCTCATCCGGCTGAACATCGTGACGCGCTTCAGCTACTGCATGGAGACCATCGTCCAGGCCGGGTACAAGCGCCTCGCGATCGCCAGCGTGCCGATCACCACGAACCCGAAGACCCGCGAGTCCCGCCTCTTCAGCAACATCTGGCAGCACATGTTCCAGTCGGGGTCCGCGATCGCCCGGGTCTACCTGATGTACCGACCCATGGCCCTGTTCGCCTGGATCAGCGTGCTGCTCGCCGTGTGCGGGCTCATCCCGTTCGTCCGGTACCTCGTCCTGCTGGCGGTGGACGGCGGGGGCAACCACCTGCAGTCGCTCATCCTCGGCGTCGTCCTCGTCATCACGGCCCTGCTCTCGATCGTGATCGGCGTGGTCGCCGACCTGACACGCCTGAACCGGACGTTGCAAGAGGAGACACTCGACCTCCAGAAGCTCGCCCGGTATGGCGATTGACGCCCCTCCGATCACCCGTCGCGAGCGCATCGCCGTCGTCGCGCTGACGGTCGCGTTCGGGCTGGTACTCGCGCTGTGGGCGGTCCTGACCCCGCTGTTCCACACGCCGGACGAGGCCGCGCACGTGGACGCCGTGGTGCACGTGGCGCGCGGCGACGGCTGGGCGGCACCCGGGCATCTCCGCTACGAGGGCGCGACGGTCCAGGCGCAGGCGCTCGTGGGACACGTCCCGACCGACCAGGGCCCGACGTGGGGCGCGCTGGAACGCCGGTACACGCACGAGACCGGCGTGAACCAGATGACGCAGCACCCGCCGACGTACTACGTGCTCGCGGCCGGTGTCCTGCACCTCGTGCACTACGAGCACCTCCGGTACGACCTCGTCGTGCTCACCCTGCGGCTGTTCGACGCCCTCCTCGTGCTCGCACTCCCCCTGCTGGCGTGGGCGACGACCCGACGGCTGACGGGCTCACCCGCCGCGGCGCTCGTCGGCGGGGCAGCCGTCCTCGCGGTGCCACAGGTCGCACAGATCGGTGCCTCCGCGAGCAACGACCCGCTCGTCATGCTCGCCGGTGCGCTCGTCACGTGGCTCGGGGTCCGGGTCGTGACGGGCGACGTCCGACGCCGCACGCTCCTGGCGCTGTCGGTCGCGCTCGGACTCACGGTCGCGTCGAAGGCGACGGGTCTGCCCGCGATCCCGTTCGTCGCCGTCGCCGCGTTCTGGTCCGGGGTCGGTGTCCTCCGTCCCGTGGTGCGCGCGGTCCGGGCGCTCGTCGCGCTCGCCGTCGCCGGGGTGCTCGGCGGCTGGTGGTGGCTCCACAACATCGTCGTGTACCACGCGCTCCAGCCGAACGGACTCATCGCCCTCCGTCCGGACGAGCCCTGGACCGGCGGGGCGACGCCGAACTTCGGCCAGTTCTTCAACAGCGAGTGGACGGGCCTCGGACCGACGTTCTGGGGTGACTTCGGACGCGCTCAGTTCCCGATGACCCCGGTGCTGACGGACCTGCTCACGATCGTCGGGATCGGCGGGATCGTCGTGTGGGGGTTCCGGCGCGGCCCCGCGCTCCGCTCGGCGATCGCGCTCGCGGTGTTCCCCGCGTTCCTCGTCGCGACCCAGCTGCTCAACAACTGGCAGAGCTACGACCGCACGCAGTTCATCGGCGGCGTGCAGGGCCGGTACTTCTTCCCGGGCATCGTGGCCCTGGTGGCGTTGAGCGCGCTCGCGTGGCGACGCGCCGTCCTGACGCCCGCAGGTCGCGCCCGGTTCGGCCGGGTGGCCCTGGTGACGGCCGTGCTCGTGGCCGCGTACGGCGTCACCGTCGGGTACCGCGGCTTCTGGGAGAAGAACCAGTTCCTCGTCACGCAGGACGGCCTCCACCGGCTCGCGAGCGTGAGTCCCGTCGGCGGCGCCGGCGTGACGGTGCTCACCGTGCTCCTCGGCGTCGCCCTCGTCGTGGCGGCCGTCACCACGTGGTGGGCGATCCCCGCAGCCGCGGCGGCGCGGACGCGCGCGGCGCGGAGCGAGGAGGTCCCGGTATGACCGCCGCCGAGCGCCTCCCGGCCACCGCGGTGGTCGTGCCCCGCCCCCGGGTGACCCGGCGCGAGGTCGTGGTGGTCGCGGTGGTCACGCTGGCGTTCGCGCTCCTGCTCGTCGTGTGGGCGCTCGTCACCCCGATGTTCCAGGCCCCGGACGAGGCCGCCCACGTCGACGCCGTGCTGCACCTCGCGCTCGGCGGCCACTGGGACGCCCCCGGGCAGCTGCACTACCTCAACGCGACGCGTGCCGCGGTCGACTCCGCCGCGTCGACCCCGCCCCTCCAGCG
The DNA here is from genome assembly GCF_003234815.2 of Curtobacterium sp. MCBD17_035. Taxonomy (NCBI): domain Bacteria; kingdom Bacillati; phylum Actinomycetota; class Actinomycetes; order Micrococcales; family Microbacteriaceae; genus Curtobacterium; species Curtobacterium sp. MCBD17_035. The sequence goes on from NZ_CP126279.1 coordinate 2,223,658, forward strand.
GCCCACCGTCGGTGCCCTCCTCGCGGCGCACCCTGGCGAATCGGTGCTCGTGGACCAGATGTCGCAGCACCCGCCCACCTACTACCTGGCCGCGGCGGTCGTCCTCCGGATCCTCCACCTCCACGACCTCCGGTGGGACGTCGCCGTCGTCGTGCTCCGCCTGGTCGACGCCCTCCTCGTCGCGCCGCTGCCGGTCCTGGTCTGGGCGACGGTCCGGCGGCTCACGCGGGCGCCGCGACTGGCAGCGGTCGCGCCGTTCGCGCTGTTCGCGGTGCCCCAGCTCGCGCAGATCGGTTCCTCCGTCACGAACGAGGCCCCCGTGTTCCTCCTGGGCGGCCTGCTGACGTGGTTCGGCGTCCGGATCCTCACCGGTGACCGGCGCTGGTGGACGACACTCGCGCTCGGGCTGACGTTCGCCGTGCTGGCGTCGGTGAAGGCCACGGGCCTCCCGGCGGTCCTGTTCGTCGCCGTCGTCGTGCTCGCCGCACGCGCCCTCCCCTGGCGGGCACGGCTGTCCCGCGCCGGGGTGGCGCTCGCGATCGGCGTGGTGCTCGGCTCCTGGTGGTGGGTGCACTGCCTCGTCGCCTTCCACACCCCGCTGCCGAACGGTCTCGCCGGTCTCACCCCGGTCACGCCGTGGCCGCCCGGCTCGACGCGGAACCCGGGGCTGTTCGTCGACCAGCAGTGGGACGGACTGACGCGATCGTTCTGGGGCGAGTTCGGCGGCTTCCAGTTCCCGATGACCCCGATCGTCACCGACCTCCTGTCGCTCGTGGCGCTGCTCGCGATCGCGTGGTCGTTCACCCGCCGGTTCCCGCAGCGCGGTGCCGTCGTCGCACTCGGCGCGCTGCCTGCGTCCGTGCTCCTCGCCGTCGTCGCGTACGACTGGCGGTCCTACGGTGGCCTGCACCAGATCGGCGGCACCCAGGGGCGGTTCCTGTTCGTCGCACTCGTCGCGGCGATCGCGATGAGTGCGGTCGCCTGGTCCGCGCTCGTGGTCCGGCCGGTGCTCCGTCGCCGGGCCGCCCGGGTCCTCGTCGTCGCGGCCCCGGCCGTCGGTGCGTACGGCTTGAGCGTCGCCTACCGCGGCGAGTACGAGCAGACGAACCTCGGGATCACGCGTCCCGGGCTCGCGCACCTCGCGTACACGACGCCGCTCGGGTCGCACACCCTCGCCGTGGTCGGCGTCCTCATGGCGGTCGCGGTCGTCGTCGCGGTGGTGCTCGCGTGGCGCTGGTGCGGGCTCGGGTCCGGTCGGGACACGACCGGCCGGGAGGCCCCGCCCACCCCGGTCCCGTCGGTCACCGCCACGGTCCCCGCGACCGCGACCGACCGCCTCCCGGACGTCGACTGACGGAGCGCGGGACGCGACGACGCCCCGGCTCCTGGCGGAGGTCCGGGGCGTCGGGGTGCCGGGGTGCCGCGCGACGGGACGCGCGTCAGGCGTCGAGGAGGCGCTGCAGGTACACGCCGTACCCGCTCTTCGCGAGCGGTGCGGCGAGCGCGGCGAGCGCGGCGTCGTCGATCCAACCGTTCCGCCAGGCGATCTCCTCGATGCAGCCGATCTTGTGGCCCTGCCGGTCCTCGATCACGCGCACGTACTCCGACGCCTGCATCATCGACTCGAAGGTGCCGGTGTCGAGCCATGCGGTGCCGCGGTCGAGCACCTGGACGTTGAGCGCACCGGCCTCGAGGTACCGCTCGTTGACCGTCGAGATCTCGAGCTCACCGCGGGCACTCGGCTCGATCGTCTTGGCGATCTCGACGACGCGGTGGTCGTAGAAGTACAGCCCCGGCACGGCGTAGTTCGACTTCGGCTCGGCGGGCTTCTCCTCGATCGAGATCGCGCGGAAGCCGTCGTCGAACTCGACCACGCCGTAGGCCTTGGGGTCGGAGACGTGGTACGCGAAGATCGTCGCGCCGTCGATGTGGGTGTTCTTGCGGAGGTTCGTGCCGAGGCCGACCCCGTGGAAGATGTTGTCGCCGAGGACGAGCGCGACGCTGTCGTCCCCGATGAAGTCCTCGCCGATGACGAACGCCTGCGCGAGGCCGTCGGGCGAGGGCTGGACCGCGTACTCGATCGTCATGCCGAGCGCGGAGCCGTCGCCCAGGAGCGCACGGAACTGGTCGTTGTACTCCGGCGTCGTGATCACGAGGACCTCGCGGATCCCGGCCATCATGAGCGTCGACAGCGGGTAGTAGACCATCGGCTTGTCGTAGATCGGCATGAGCTGCTTCGAGATGCCCTTGGTGATGGGCCACAGCCGCGTGCCGGAACCGCCGGCGAGGATGATGCCCCTCATCGCGATCAGGCCCCCTTCAGCGAGTCGTAGAACGACCGGGCGTCCGCCCACTGCGGCAGCAGCCCCTGTGCCTCGGCCTCGGCGAGCGTCGGCGCCTCGGTGTCCTTCGGGGACAGCAGCAGCTCGCCCGCCTCCTCCGGGAACGCGAGCCCGATGGCCGGGTCGACCGGGCTGATGCCGTGCTCGCGCGTGGGCTGGTAGACGTCCGTGACGAGGTAGGACACCGTGGCGCCCTCCGTCAGTGCCACGAAGCAGTGCCCGAGCCCCTCGGACAGGAAGATCGCCCGCCGGTCCTCGTCATCGAGGAGCACGGAGTCCCACTCGCCGTACGTCGGCGAGCCGACCCGGATGTCGATGACGAAGTCGAGGACCGCGCCGTGCGTCGCCGTCACGTACTTGGCCTGGCTCGGCGGGATGTCCGCGAAGTGGATGCCGCGGACGGTGCCGCGCTTCGACACGGACGTGTTCGCCTGCTTGAGGTCGATCGAACGGCCGGTGGCCTCGGCCAGGCGGTCGAAGCGGTACCACTCGAGGAACACGCCACGGTCGTCCCCGAACTGCTTCGGCGTGATCTCGTAGCTGTCGGGGATCTTCAGTTCGCGGATCTGCACCCCGAGAGCGTAGCAAGGCACCGGATTCGCGCCCTCGCCGGGGAGCGGCGCGGCGCGGGTCGGCGGGTGGGCGGGGCGGTAGCCGATCGGTAAGCTCGCCGACGATGGAGGTCCGGATGCCAGTCACCCGCACGGAGCGCTGGACGATCGGCTCGATCACCGCGGCGTTCACCCTCCTGCTCGTCGTCTGGGCGCTCCTCACGCCGCTCTTCCAGGCGCCCGACGAACTGCCGCACACCGGTGCCGTCGTGGCGATCGCCACGGGCGAGGGCTGGCCGGCGCCGGGCGCACTGCGGGTGTCGAACGCGCTCCTCGCGGCCCGCGCCGAGGTCGCGACGACCGCGCCGGCCGACCGGGGCACCTGGGCCGAACTCGTCCGTGCCGCCCCCGGTGCGAGCGCCGGGGCGGACCAGATGACCCAGCATCCACCGACCGCCTACGCCCTGGCGGCCGTCGTGCTCCGCATGGTCGGGTTCGAGGACCTGCGGTGGGACCACGTGATCGTCGTCCTCCGCCTCCTCGACGTCGCACTCGTCGCGCCGCTGCCCATGCTCGTCTGGGCTGCCGGCCGTCGCCTCACGCGGTCCCGGCGGTTCGGCGTCGTCGCGGCTGCGGCCCTGGCGGCCGTGCCGCAACTGGCCCAGATCGGTTCCTCGGTCACGAACGACGCGCTCGTGATCCTGCTCGGCGCGGTCGTGACCTGGCTGGCGGTCCAAGTGGCCACCGGCGACCTCCGGTGGCGCACCACGGTCGCACTCGGCGCCGCCCTCGGCGTCCTGGTGGCCACGAAGGCGACCGGGTTCCCCGCCGTCCCGCTCGTCGGCCTCGCCTTCGTCGTGGCCACCACGGCTCGTCTCCGCGTACGGCTGGGACGTGCGGCGGTGGCCCTCGCGATCGGCGCCGCGCTCGGGGGCTGGTGGTGGGTCCGCAACGTCGTGCGCTACGGCACCGTCCAGCCGAACGGGCTCGCCGGCACCTGGACGGCGTCGCCGTGGGCCCCGGGCCAGCAGCGCGACCCGGGGTTCTTCCTGTCGAGCGAGTGGTCCGCGCTCACGACGTCGTTCTGGGGTCGGTTCGGACTCCTCTCGTACCCGATCGACCCCGTCGTGGTGGTGGCGTTGACCGTCGTCGGGCTCGTCGCCGTGGCCGCCGCGGTCGTGCTCCGGTCACGGTGGCGTGGACCCGTGCTCGCGCTCGTGACGTTCCCGGCGGTGTCCCTGCTCCTCCTCCTCGCGAACAACTGGCAGTCGTACGGTCGGCTGCACCGGATCACCGGGGCGCAGGGGCGGTACTTCTTCGTGGCGCTCGCCGCGCTCCTGCTCGTCGCCGCCGTCGGCGGACTCCGTCTGCTCCCGACGCGCTGGTGGCCCGTCGCCGGTCGGGTCGTCGCGGTCGGGGCGCCCGTCATGGCGGTCTACGGACTGTCCGTCGCCTACCGCGGCTTCGACGAGGGCGCGGCGCTCCGTGTCACCCGCGCCGGCCTCGCCCACCTCGCCGCGACCACCCCGCTCGGTGCGCCGGTCCTGCTCGCGGCCGTGTGCCTCCTGGCCGTCGCCGGGAGCGCGACGGTCGTCGCGGTGTGGCGATCGGCCGGCCGCGGGAGCGACGTCGGAACGACCCCCGTCGGCGCGGGACCGGACCGCCCGTCGCTCCGACGAGCCCCCGCGGCGTCCCGCTAGAATCCTCGGCGACCCTCCGCCAGACCGTTAGGAACAGTCCGTGAAGATCCTCGTCACCGGTGGAGCCGGGTTCATCGGCTCCAACTTCGTCCGACGCACGCTCGAGGACGCCTACCCGGGCCTCGAGGGCGCCGAGGTCGTCGTCTACGACGCGCTGACCTACTCCGGCAACGAGCAGAACCTCGCCCCGGTCGCCGACTCCCCGCGCTACACCTTCGTGCACGGCGACATCACCGACGCGGCCAAGCTCGACGAGGTCGTCCCCGGCATCGACGCGATCGTGCACTTCGCCGCCGAGTCGCACGTGGACCGTTCCGTGCGGGACTCCGGCGTCTTCGTCGAGACGAACGTCGTCGGCACCCAGCGCCTCCTCGACGCGGCCCTGCGGCACCGCACCCAGCGCTTCGTGCACGTCTCCACCGACGAGGTCTACGGCTCGATCGCCGAGGGGTCGTGGACCGAGGACCGGCCGCTCGAGCCCAACTCCCCGTACTCCGCGTCGAAGGCCGGCAGCGACCTGCTCGCGCGCAGCTACCACCGCACCCACGGGCTCGACCTGTCGATCACACGGTGCTCGAACAACTACGGCCCGTACCACTTCCCCGAGAAGGTCATCCCGCTGTTCGTCACGAACCTCATCGACGACCAGCACGTCCCGCTGTACGGCGAGGGCAACAACATCCGCGACTGGCTGCACGTCGACGACCACACGCGCGGCATCGCCATGGTCCTGACCCGGGGTCGCGCGGGCGAGATCTACAACATCGGCGGCGGCACGGAGCTCACGAACAAGGAGCTGACCCAGCTGCTGCTCGACGCCACGGGCAAGGACTGGTCGTACGTCGACCGCGTGGCCGACCGGCTCGGGCACGACCTCCGCTACTCCGTCGACATCTCGAAGATCCAGGCCGAGCTCGGCTACGAGCCCCTCGTGCCGTTCGAGCAGGGCCTCGCCGACGTCGTGCAGTGGTACCGCGACAACCGCGCGTGGTGGGAGCCGCTCAAGGAGCGTGCGGCGCTCGCATGACCCGGTACCTCATCACCGGCGCCGGCGGCATGCTCGGCCAGGACATCCAGCAGGCGCTCCTCGGGCGGGCGGTGACCGCGCTGACGCGTGCCGAACTCGACATCAGCGACGGCAGCGCCGTCGGTGCCGCGGTCGAGGGCCACGACGTCGTCATCAACGCGGCGGCGTACACGAAGGTCGACGACGCCGAGACCGACGAGGCCACGGCGCGGCGCGTCAACGCCCAGGGCGCCGAGATGCTCGCCCGGGCCGCGGTCCAGTCCGGTGCCCGGCTCGTCCACGTGTCGACGGACTACGTGTTCGACGGCACAGCGACGACGCCCTACGCCGAGGACACGCCGACCCACCCGGTGAGCGCCTACGGTCGCACGAAGGCCGAGGGCGAGGCGTTCGTCCGCTCCGTCGCCCCGCACTCGTCGTACATCGTCCGGGGCGCGTGGCTCTACGGCGCCGGCGGCCCGAACTTCGCCAAGACGATGCTCCGGCTCGCGGCGTCACACGACACGGTGAGCGTCGTCACCGACCAGGTCGGCCAGCCCACGTGGACGGGCGACCTCGCACGGCAGATCGTCGCGCTCGTCGACGCCGACGCTCCCGCCGGGGTCTACCACGGCACGAACAGCGGACAGGCCTCGTGGTTCGAGTTCACGAAGGCGATCTTCGTCGAGGCCGGCCTCGACCCGGAGCGCGTGCTCCCGACGGACAGCAGTGCGTTCGTCCGTCCGGCACCGCGGCCCGCCTACAGCGTGCTCGGGCACGACGGCTGGGCGGCGGCCGGGATCGCGCCGATGCGCGACTGGCGGGACGCCCTGCACGCCGCCGCTGCCGCGGGGGTCCTGACGGCCTGAGGGTCGCCGGGCGCCGTCGCGGCTCGGCGCCGTCGCGCCCGGCGCCGCCCTGGGCCGTCGCGCCCTGGGCCATCGCGCCCTGCGCCGACCGCGTTCAGCGCCGAGCGAGCCGCTCCTCGAGCGGGGCGACCACCGCGGCCGGTCGGAAGGCGTCCGCACGGCTCCGTGCAGCTCTGCGCAGCGCCGCCAACCGGTCACGGTCCTGGGCGAGTTCGCGCAGCGCGGCCCCGAGCGCGGCCGCGTCCCCCGGCGGCACGAACAGCGCGTCCTGCCCGAGCATCCGTCGCTGCGGGGCGGTGTCGCTCGTCACGATCGCGGTGCCCGCAGCGGCGCACTGGTACACCTTGTTCGGCACCACCCGGAGCGCCTTGTCGGTCGTCCCGAACACGCCGAGACCGACGTGGTGCGCGGCGACCACGGACGGCAGATCGGCGGCCTCCACCCAGGGCGTCCAGGTGACGTCGGGTCGGTCGCCGACGGCCGCGCGCGTGGCGTCGAGGTCCTGACCGGACCCGATCATGGAGACCTCGACGAGCCCCTCGGGGAGGCCCGCGAGCGCGTGCCCGATCACCGCGGCCCCTTGGAGGGGCGTGAACAGTCCGAAGAACACGACGCGGACGGGTCCGTCCCCCGGCTCGGGCGCGGGCTCGACCGCGGACCACTCCGAGGGCGCGCCGACGGGCACGACGACCGCCTTCGACCGCAGCGCGGCCGGCACGAGGTCCCGGTGTTCCTCGGTGTCGAGGACGATGACGTCGGCGATGGTGAGGGCGGCGCGGTCGAGCCACCGGAGGGCGCGCTGGACGACGCCACCGCCGACGCCGCGGTCGGCCGCCGTGTCCGCGGCGAAGATCAGGTGGTCGAGCACGATGGTGGTCCGGGGGAACAGCGCTCGCGCCAACCAGACGTCGAAGTGCCCCATGTACCCGACGAGCAGTGCGTCGGGACGACCGGCGGCGCGGACCCGCAGTGCCCGGACGGCGAGCCGGCTCCACGACGACAGCAGCCGCACGGCCATCCGGACCGCCCCGGTCCGCGACCCGAGCATGGCCACGCGGTCCCGGGTGCTCAGGCCGAGCGGCACGTTCGCCTCGACGACCCGGTGGCCTCGGGCACGGAGGCCCTCGACGAGGACCGTGACGCGCGGGTGGTTCGCCGCCTGGTACGTCCCGAATGCGAGAATGCGCACGTGGCCTCGTGTCCTCCCTGCCCGGGCCGATGCGTCATCGGCCGCGAACTACCCTAGGTGATCATGACCACGAGCCCCGAGACGCCGCCCGCCCCGCGACGCAGCCGCCGGACCGTCATCCGCGTCGTCGCCCTCGTGCTCGCACTGGCGCTGTGCGTGGCGTTCCTCGTGCCGCGCGCGGACGACATCGCCGCCGCCTTCGCGCGGCAGCGTCCGGCTCCGCTCGCGCTCGCACTCCTGCTCGGGTTCGCCGCGACGTGGGTGACGTTCCTGTCCTGGCGGAGCCTCCTGGCCGGCGCGGGGCACCGCCTCCCGCTCGGTGCCGCGCAGCGCGTGTTCTTCCTGTCGCAGATCGGCAAGTACATCCCGGGCTCGGTGTGGCCGATCGTCGCGCAGGCGGACCTCGGCCGCGAGCACAAGGTGCCCGCGGCCAAGAGCGTCGCCGTCGGCATGCTGACCCTGCTCGTCAGTTGCGGTGCCGGCGTCTGCGTGGCGGCCGTCACGATCCCGTTCGTCGCCCCCGGCGCCTTCCGGACCTACTGGTTCGTGCTCCTGCTCGTGCCCATCGTCGTCGCCGCACTCCACCCGTCCGTGCTCGGCTTCGGCATGCGCCTGGCCTCACGGGTGACGCGTCGGGAGCTCGGTCAGCTCACGATCCCCTACCCGACCCTGGCCCGCGCGTTCGGGTGGGCGGCGCTCGCCTGGGGGCTGTTCGGCACGCACATCGCCCTCGTCCTGTCGCCGCTCGCGCACCTCCGCCCCGGCGTGTTCCTGCTCGTGATCGGCGGCTACGCGCTCGCGTGGCTCGTCGGCTTCGTCGTGTTCTTCCTGCCGGCCGGGCTCGGCGGGCGGGAGGCCACGCTCACCGCGCTGCTCGTGGCGGGCGTGCCGCTCGCCAGCGGGACCGCGGTGAGCGTCGCGGTGATGTCCCGGGTGCTGCTCACGGTCGTCGACGTCGTGTTCGCGGCCGTGTTCGTGCTGAACCGGCGGCACCGTCCCGTGCCGCCCGTCGCGGTCCCGACCGAGCGGGACGACCTCGGCGCGCTCGGCTCTCGCGGAACTCCAGGGCAGCACTGATAGGTTCGTGCGGCCTGCCGGGGACGTCCGCGGGCCGAGCGAGACCGGGTCCGACGCGTCGTCGGCGAACTCCAGGAGACCGAACAGCCCCATGACCACCCTCCGCGTGATCGTCGACCAGATCGTGGCCCCGGTGCCGGGCGGGATCGGGCGGTACGCCGAGGAACTGACGCGGGAACTCATCGCCACCGCACCGGCGGGCTGCGACGTCGAGGGCATCGTGTCGGCCGTCGACGCCGGGGACCTGGCGCACATCCGGACGCTCCTGCCGGGCCTGGCGGACCTCGAGCGCCTGTCGCTGCCCCGCCGCGAGCTCTCGCTCGCCTGGCAGGGCGGGTTCGCCCACGGCGCCAGCCGCGGGATGGTGCACGCGCCGAGCGTGCTCGCCCCGTTGGTCAAGCACGACCGTGGTCTGGAGCCGGGCCGGCAGACGGTCGTCACGGTGCACGACGTCGTGCCGTGGACCCACCCCGAGACCCTGACGCCCCGCGGTGTCCACTTCCACAAGGCGATGGTGAAGCGCGCGTACAAGTACGCGGACGCCGTCGTGGTGCCCACGCACGCGGTCGCGGCCGAGCTCAACGAGATCCACCGGTTCGAGGACCGCCTCCGCGTGATCGGTGGAGCGCCGAGCGGGCGACTCCGGGTCCCGGTCGACGCCGACGTGCGGGCCGAGCGCCTGGGCCTCCCGGAACGGTACGTGCTCGCGGTGGGGACGCTCGAACCGCGCAAGGGCCTCGGGCACCTCATCGCGGCGATGGCGCGCCCCGATGCTCCCGCCGACCTCCCGCTCGTCATCAGCGGTCCGGACGGCTGGGGCGACGTCGACGTGGCCGGCACGGCCGCCGCCGCGGGCCTCGCCCCGGACCGCGTCAAGGTCCTCGGACGGATCGAGGACGCCGACCTCGCGGTCGTCTACGCCCGCGCGTCGGTGTTCGTGTTCCCGAGCCTGGCCGAGGGCTTCGGCCTGCCCGTGATCGAGGCGATGAGCCTCGGCACGCCGGTCATCCACTCGGACGCGCCGGCCGTGCGCGAGGTCGCCGCGGACGCCGCGGTCGTGGTCGACACGAACCCCATCGAGACGTACCCGGAACGGCTCGCCCACGCGATCTTCCAGGTCGTCGGCGACCAGGCGCTCGCCGCGCAGCTCCGGGTCGCCGGTCCCGACCGCGCGCGCATGTTCGATTGGCGCGACTCGGCCGCCGAGGTCTGGCACCTGCACGCCGACCTCTGAGCGGCACGCGCGGGAGGCCCGTCACCGGACTCGCCGCGTCGCCCGGGACGCCGTGGTCGGCCCGGCACCCCTCAGAGCTGCGCGCGGAGCGCTGCCGCCTTCTGCTCGACGAGGTCCTCGAGTCCCGCGGCGTAGTCGGCCAGACGCGCCGAGACGGCGGCGTCGGCGGAGCCGATGATGCGGGCCGCGAGGAGCCCCGCGTTGGCCGCGCCGTTGATCGAGACGGTCGCCACGGGTACTCCCGCGGGCATCTGCACGATCGACAGCAGTGAGTCGAGGCCGTCGAGCCGCGCGAGCTGCACGGGGACGCCGATGACGGGCAGCGTCGTCACGGCGGCGAGCATGCCGGGGAGGTGCGCCGCACCACCCGCGCCGGCGATGACGACCTGGATGCCGCGACCGGCGGCCTCCCGACCGAACCGCATCATCTTGTCGGGCGTGCGGTGGGCGGAGACGACGTCCGCCTCGAACGGGATGCCGAGCTCGGTCAGGATCTCGGCGGCCGCGCGCATCGTCGGCCAGTCCGAGTCGGATCCCATGACGATCGCGACGAGCGGGGACGACGGTGCGGTGGTGTCGGTCACGGGTCGATGTTACCGGCGCGGGACGGGCCACCCGGCCGCGATCCGTCCGTCCGTTCGTCCGTCCGTCCGCGCGTCGAGATGGCCGCGCCGGCACACCGGCCACCGCGGTCGGTGGGCCTACCGGCTCGTGTTCGGCACCGTGACGGTCTTGCACCCGAGACTCGTGTCGGCGCCACCGCCGACGCTCACCGCCGTCAGGCAGACCCTCCGCGACCCGGCCGCCGCGGGGACGAGTGCCGCGAAGCCGTGGGACGCCCCCGCCCCGTACACCCGCGCGACGTCCTTCCGCGTCGTGTCGGCCGTGAACGTGGTCGTCGTCGACCCGATGGCGGCCCGGACGGTGAGGGCGGTCCCGGTCTGGTCGCCGTCGAACGCCCATCCGGCCACCCGGATGCCACCGGCCGCGCCGGTCGCCGAGTCGAAGGACCCCTTCGGGCTGACGGACGGGACGGTCACGGTCCTGCATCCGAGGCTGCTGTCGCCGCCGCCCGCGACCCCGGCCGCGCTCGCGCAGACCGCGTGCTTCCCGCTCGTCGCCGGGACGGTGGCGGAGAACCCGTGCGCGGCCGTGACGCCGTAGGCGCGCGCGACGTCCGGCCGGGTGACGTTCGCGGTGATCGTGGTCGCCGCGCCGTCGATGGTGATCCGGACGGACAGGGGCGTTCGGGTCGCGTCGGGATCGAACGCCCATCCCTGGACGGTGACACCGGCGGTGACCGCGGTGGCGCGGTCGAACGACCCCTTCGGGGCGGATCCCGCGGGCGCGGTCGTGCCGCCGTTGCCGGAGCTCGCGCTCACGGTGCCGTTCGGGTCCAGCACGGCGTTCGCGACGAGGGCCCGGGCGTAGCTCGGGTACCACTCCCCCGCGGCGGGCGCACCGCCACAGGAACCGTCGCTCGCGCCGGGGGTCTTCACCCACAGGAGGGCGTCGAGCGCCGTGCCGTCGTCGACGACGCGCGGGGCCGCGCCGAGTCCGGCTCCGGGCCCGTTGCACCAGGTGCCCCGCCAGCCCTGCCCGTTGCGTGACGTGTCGATGACGTAGTGGGCGCCGCCCGTCGCCGCGGAGACCTGCTGGTCGTAGGCCTGCTCCTGCGCGGTCGGGTAGTAGTTCGCGACGTTGCTGAAGAAGCCGCGCGCATCGGCGACACCCGCGGAACGGAGGCGCTGCGCCATGGTGGCCGGGGGGACCCAGTTCGAGTTCCCCCCGTCGAGGTACGCCGGGACCCCCGCGGCGGTGAAGGCGCTGACCTCGTGCGACAGGAGCGCGTACCGGCTCGTCGCCTCGTCGGGGCAGCTGCTCAGCATCGCGAGGGAGTCCGGCTCGACCATCACGGCCGCTCGCTTCCCCCGCAGGGTCGATGCGATGAGGTCCACCCACCGCGTGTACTGCGTCGCGGTCATGCCGCCGGACGAGTAGCCGCCGCAGTCGCGGTTCGGGATCGCGTAGGTGACGTAGACGGCCTCGCGCCCGCCCCGGCCGCCGCGGCCTCCGTCGAGGTGAGGAGGTCGACGAGCTGCGCGTCCGAGTACCACTCGCCCAGCCAGATCGCGACCGGGTACTGCGCGATGGCGCGGGCGGCCGCGGCCCCGCTGCTGTCGCCCGCCGCCGCGAGGCTGCTGGCCGCCTGGGCCGCCTGGCTCGTGGGCTCGCGGTACGGTCCGCCGGCGAAGACGCCGCTCGACGCGGCGCTGTGGACCGTGGCGGCGGTGAGGGGTGTGCCCGACGCGGCGGACGCCGCGGACACGGGCACGACGGCGATCGAGACGACCGCGGCGGCGGCCGCGACGATCCCGGCGGTCGCGGCGCAGAGAGAGCGGAGCATGGACGTTCCTGACGGCGTGGTGGGCGCGGTCGTGCGTCGGGGACGCACGGGGTGGAACGTGCGTCGGGAGCACACGTGACTGGCTGTTGTCCATGACAACAGCAGTGGTCACCCCTGTGCACCGCCCAGTCCGGGGGATCCCCCATCGGGGGACGGCGCCGGTCGGGAGGGACGGCGCCGGTCGGGAGGGACGGCGCCGGTCGGGAGGGACGGCGCCGGGCCGTCGCGCGGCCGCCCGTCAGTCGTCGAAGTGCGCTGCGGCCGCCCGGGCACGGAACACGACGTCGTCGACGTCGTCGCCCGTGACCGTGACGTGGCCGATCTTCCGCCCGGGCCGCGGCGCCTTGCCGTAGAAGTGGTACTTCGCCTCGGGGAACTCGGCGAGTGCGGCGGGGTAGCGCGACGCGAGGTCGCCGTCGGCCGGGCCGCCGAGCACGTTCACCATGGCCGCGATGGGCGCGTGCATGCCCGGCGCTCCGAGCGGCAGGTCGAGGACCGCGCGGAGGTGCTGCTCGAACTGGCTCGTCGTGGCACCGTCGATGGACCAGTGCCCGGTGTTGTGCGGCCGCATCGCGAGTTCGTTGATGAGGATCCGCTCATCGTCGGTCTCGAACAGCTCGACCGCGAGCACGCCCGTGACGTCGAGCTCCTCGGCGATGCGGACGGCGATGTCCTCGGTCGTGTCCGCGATCCGCCCCGCGCTGCCCGGCGCCGGCGCGATGACCTCGGCGCACACGCCGTTGCGCTGGACGGTCTCGACGAGGGGCCACGGGACGACCTCGCCCGAGGGACGCCGCGCCACGGACTGCGCCAACTCCCGCGTGAAGCCGACGAGCTCCTCGACGAGCAACGCGTCACCCGAGGCGGTCTCGGCCAGGGCGGTGAACCAGTCGTCGGCCTGGTCGGACGCCGTCACGACGCGGACGCCCTTGCCGTCGTACCCGCCACGGGCGGTCTTGACGACCGCGCGGCCGCCGTGTGCGTCGAGGAAGGCGCCGAGTTCGGCCGCGTCGTGCACGGCGGCCCAGTCCGGCACGGGCAACCCGAGCGACGACAGCCGTGTGCGCATGACGATCTTGTCCTGCGCCACGGCGAGGGCGGCGGGGCCGGGACGCACGGCCACGCCGGCGTCGACGAGGGCGGCCAGCACGTCCTGGGGCACGTGCTCGTGGTCGAACGTCACGACGTCGACCTCGCGCGCGAAGGCGAGCACGGTCGCGGCGTCGTGGTAGTCACCCGTGGCCGTCGCGGCGATCGAGGCCGCCATGCCCGGCTGCTCCGCGAGCACCCGGATGTCGAGGCCGAGTTCCACGGCCGGGGGCACCATCATCCGGGCCAGCTGTCCGCCACCGATCACGCCGACGCGCAACGCCATGTCCGTGTGTTCCCTCCACGACGACCGGGACCGATCCCAGCCCGTCATCTATACTCGCGGCGGCCGTTCTCGCATCCGCCGGCCACAACTCTACGGAACCGGGAGGGCCCGTGCGGCGTCTCTTCGCACAGCTCGCGCGCTTCGGCATCGTCGGAGCAGTCGGGTTCGTGGTCGACACCGGCCTGTTCAACCTCCTCCGCCTCACCGTCCTCGCCCCCGAGCACGTGCACGCCGGTCCCTTCTTCGCCAAGCTCATCTCGACCACGGTGGCGATCCTCGTGAACTGGGTCGGGAACCGCTACTGGACGTTCCGACACCAGCGCCGTTCCGTGGCCGTGCGTGAGGGCATCGAGTTCGTCGTCGTGTCACTCGGCGGCATGCTCATCTCCCTCGGGTGCCTCTGGATCTCGCACTACGTCCTCGGCTACCACTCCGCGCTCGCGGACAACATCTCGTCGAACGTGATCGGCCTCGTGCTCGGTACGGCCTTCCGGTTCTGGCTGTACAAGGTGTGGGTGTACCACCCGGACCGCACCCTGGACACGCAGGACCGCAGCGTCCCCGCGGTCGCAGCCGACACAACGCCCTGACCGCGAGCCGTCGTCGGCGCGTTCCACGACCCTCCCGGCCGTTGCGGGGTGGGGCGGGGGCCCACCTGCCAGGATCGGGTCCATGCCAGGTTCTCGCCGTCGGGGCGGTCTCGTCCCGCTGCCCGTCGTCGTGTCACTCGGGGTCGGCGTGGCCCTCGCCCTCACGGGGTGCAGCGGCGGCGGCGAACCGACACCGACACGGACCGCGCACGGCGCGAGCGCGACGCCCCACCCGACCGGCGACGCCACCACCGCGACGGGTGCGACGGCGGGTGCTGCCCCGATCAGCAGCGGCGCGCCATCGGGACCGGCGTCAGCCGACCCGGGAGCGACCGCGGGTGCCGGCGGGTCCGGCTCCGGCGGGTCGTCATCCTCGGGCGGGGCCGGCACCGGGACGACAGCGCCGGTCGACGTCGCCGGGATCGCCGCGCAGGGCGTCACGGCCGCCGGTGGTGGCACCGTCATCGCGTTCTCGAAGTCCGGTGCCGACGGGTGGACCGTGCTCGTCGTGGGGACCGGCGGGGCCGAGACGCAGTCGGTCGTCTCGGGGACGACGGAACGGGTGATCAGCGGCCCCTTCCCGAAGCAGGTGGACGCCGCGACGCAGGCCGCGGACGCCGCCGCGGCGACGGCGGCACACGTCGACGTCGCCCACGCCGCCACGACGGCGACCGCCGCGGTCAACGGCGGCAGGGTGACGTCCCTCCGCCTCGGCGCCGCCGGATCGTCGCACCGGTGGACCGTGCTCGTCAGTGCCGACGGCACCACCCACACGGTCGTCGTCGACGCGACGACCGGCAGCGTCGTCTCGACGGCCTGACGGACGGGCGGCCGCGGACCGGGCGGCCGGTGGAGCGTCGGACTCCGGTCAGCGCCCCATGCCGCGGTACGTGAACCCCGCCTGCCGCCAGGCCTGCGGATCGAGGCAGTTGCGGCCGTCGACGATCGCCTTGGCAGCCACGAGGGCACCGACCGCGGCCGGCTCGAGGTCCCGGAACTCCTGCCACTCGGTCAGCACGAGGACGACGTCGGCACCGCCGAGGGCCTCCGCGGCGCTCTCGGCGTAGGTGAGTTCGGGATGGACGCGCTGCGAGGTGTGGACGGCCTCGGGGTCGTAGGCCACGACCACGGCCCCCGCCGTCCGCAGTCGTGCCGCGATGTCGAGCGCCGGGGAGTCGCGCACGTCGTCCGAGTCGGGCTTGAACGCCAGACCGAGCACCGCGACGCGGCGGCCCTGGACGTCACCGCCGAGGAGCTCCGTCGCGACGTCCACGAGGCGGTCGCGACGCCGCAGGTTGACGGCGTCGACGTCCTCGAGGAAGTCGAGCGTGTGCGGCAGGCCGAGTTCGATCGACCGGGCACGGAAGGCACGGATGTCCTTCGGCAGGCACCCGCCCCCGAACCCGAGGCCCGCGTTGAGGAACCGCCGGCCGATGCGGGCGTCGAGCCCGATGGCGTCGGCGAGGGCGGTGACGTCGGCGCCGGTGACCTCGGCGATCTCGGCCATCGCGTTGATGAACGAGATCTTCGTCGCGAGGAACGCGTTCGCGCTCACCTTCACGAGTTCGGCCGTCGCGCGGTCGACCACGAGTCGGGGCGTCCCCGCGGCGAGGGCCGCGGCGTAGACGTCGTCGAGCACCTCGACCGCGCGCTCACCCTCGACCCCGTCCGGCACGCCGTACACGATCCGGTCCGGGCTGATCGTGTCCTGCACGGCGAAGCCCTCGCGCAGGAACTCGGGGTTCCAGACGAGCGTCGCGTCGGGTTCGGCCGCGGCGAGGTCGTCCGCCAGGCGCGCCGCCGTGCCGACGGGCACGGTCGACTTGCCGACGACGAGCTGTCCGGCACCGACGTGCGGCAGCAGTGCGGCCACCGCCGCGTCGACGTACCGGAGGTCGGCCGCGCCGTCGGCACCCTGCGGGGTCCCCACGGCGAGGAAGTGCACCTCGGACCCCGCGACGTCCGCGATCTCCGTCGTGAACCGGATGCGGCCGGTCGCGAGGGCCTCGCTGAGGATCTCGGGGAGTCCCGGCTCGAAGAACGGTGCCTCACCGCGGGACAGCGCCGCGATCTTGACGGGATCGACGTCGACGCCGACGACCTCGTGTCCGAGCTTGGCCATGGAGACGGCGTGGACGGCACCGAGGTACCCACAGCCGATCACTGAGATGCGCACCCGACGAACTTACCGGAGCGTGCCGACGCCGAGCGGCCGGACGCACCGGGGCCTCACCCGGCGCCCCACCCCCGGTCTCCCCGTGGGCCCGGACCCCGGATCACCGGCGCGTCACGACCGAACGCCTCCCGGTCCGACGTCGTCGGGCCCGGGGCCGCGGAGGATCTCCTCCCACGTCGGACCGGTGCCGTGCGCGGCGGGCGGCGGTGCGGCACGGCCGGCGAGCTCCTGCACGGCGGCCGCCACGAGCGCGACACCCGGCACGTCCCAGAACAGCACCGGACGGTCCGACGCCCCCTGCACGACCACGTCCCCGGATCCGCAGAGCCGCTGCCCGATCGAGCGGTGCACGGACACGACGAGCGCTGGCGTCAGCACCACCTCGGTGCGGTGCCGCATGAGGACCCCCTCGTGCGCGACGAGTCGGTGCGTGGTGACGACGAACCGCGTCGACAACCAGCGGAGGAACGGCACGAGCGCCCCGAGCACGAGCACCACGAGCGCCGCCACCGACACGACGAGGTCGACCCACGCCCACTGCGCGTGGAACACGCCGTGACCGTAGCCGTAGCCCGCGGCCGCGACGAGGAGCGCGACGACGGGCCGGACCAACTGGCGCCCGGAGGGCCGGATCCGGGCGACGACGCGCTCGCTGGGTCCGTCCTCGTCGGGCATGGCGTCATGCATACCGCAGGTGCGTCACATCGCCCACGGCGATCGCCGTGACGGCACCGGATGCACGGCCTGCTCCCGGCGTGGACGCAGTGCCGGGCCCCTCGACGACCAGACGCCCCTCGTCGTCGAGGTCCCTCGCGGTCCCCTCGAGCACGGACCCGTCCGGGAGCTCGACGCGCACCTCGCGTCCGATGGTTCCGCACGCCGCACGGACCCGGGCGCGCACGGCGGGCAGGTCAGCGGACAGACCGGACACGGCCTCCCGGAACCGCGTCCAGAAGCCGGCCAGCACGACGTCGGCGAGGTCGTCGGCGCCCCCACACGCACCGGCGAGCGCGAGCGACGTCGCGACGGGTGTGGGCAGGTCGTCCTCGGTCAGGGTGAGGTTCACGCCCACGCCCACGACGACGGACCCGTCCGCAGCGACCTGGGCGAGGATCCCGCACAGCTTCCGGTCGTCGACGAGCACGTCGTTCGGCCACTTCACGGCGACCGCGGCCGCCGTGACGAGCGGCGCGACCGCGTCCCGCATCGCCACGCCGGCCACGAGCGGCAGCCAGCCCCGCGCCACCGGGTCGAGGTCCGCACGGACGAGCACGCTGACCGCGAGCGTGCGGCCGGGCGGCGCCGTCCACACGCGGTCGAGCCGCCCGCGCCCGGCCGTCTGGTCGAGTGTGGCCAGCGCGGCGAGGTGCTCGGTCGCCGGGGCGGTGGCGAGGAGATCCGCGTTCGTCGACCCCGTCGACGCGACGACCGTGAGCGGCACCCCGGCGGCACGGGATCGTTCGAACGACATGCGAGCCAATGTACGGGTCGCGCCCCCGCCGGGAGCACGTCCACCGGTTGCATGACACCGTGCACTCCGACCCCCAGGAACCGTGGGGACCCTCCAACGGACGGCGCTCGACCGGCCGGTAGGGTGATCGGGTGAGCACCCCCGAGTCCCCCAACGGCGTGGACGCGCCGGACCTGTCGACCACCGCCGGGCGCCTCGCCGACCTCCGGGTGCGGTACCACGAGGCCGTGACCGCCGCAGGCGAGGCCGCGATCGCGAAGCAGCACGCCAAGGGCAAGATGACCGCCCGCGAGCGCATCGCGGCGCTCCTCGACGAGGGCTCGTTCGTCGAGCTCGACGAGTTCGTGCGGCACCGCACCTCCGCCTTCGGCATGGACGCCAAGCGCCCCTACGGCGACGCGGTCGTCACGGGTACGGGCACGATCCACGGCCGGCAGGTCGCCGTGTACGCGCAGGACTTCACGGTCTTCGGCGGATCACTCGGCGAGGTCGCGGGCGAGAAGATCGTCAAGGTCATGGACCTGGCGCTCAAGACGGGTGTCCCGATCATCGGGATCCTCGACTCCGGTGGCGCGCGCATCCAAGAGGGCGTCGTCGCACTCGGCAAGTACGGCGAGATCTTCCGCCGGAACACCGCCGCGTCCGGCGTCATCCCCCAGATCTCGATCGTCATGGGTCCGGCCGCGGGGGGCGCGGTGTACTCCCCCGCCCTCACGGACTTCGTGATCATGGTCGACAAGACGAGCCACATGTTCGTCACCGGACCGGACGTCATCAAGACCGTCACCGGCGAGGACGTCGGGTTCGAGGAACTCGGCGGCGCGCAGACCCACAACGCGGTGTCCGGGGTGTCGCACTACCTCGCCGAGGACGAACAGGACGCACTCGACTACGCCCGCTCGCTGGTCGGGTTCCTGCCGGACAACAACCTGTCCGACGCCCCGGCCTACGACACCGCGGTCGAGCTCGAGACCACCGACGCGGACCGGGAGCTCGACGTCGTCATCCCGGACTCGACGAACCAGCCGTACGACGTCATGACGGTCATCGACCACGTCGTCGACGACGGCGACTTCCTCGAGGTCCAGCCGCTCTTCGCACCGAACATCGTCATCGGGTTCGGTCGTGTCGAGGGACGCACGGTCGGCGTGATCGCGAACCAGCCGCAGGCGATGGCGGGGACCCTGAACATCGACGCCGGCGAGAAGGCGGCCCGCTTCGTCCGGTTCTGCGACGCGTTCTCCATCCCGATCCTCACGCTCGTGGACGTCCCGGGGTACCTGCCGGGCACCGACCAGGAGTGGACGGGCGTGATCCGGCGCGGCGCGAAGCTCCTGTACGCCTACGCCGAGGCCACGGTGCCGCTCGTCACGGTCATCACGCGCAAGGCGTACGGCGGGGCCTACATTGTCATGGGCTCCAAACAGCTCGGCGCCGACATCAACCTGGCGTGGCCGACGGCCGAGATCGCCGTGATGGGCGGCCAGGGCGCCGTCAACATCCTCTACCGGAGCGACATCAAGCGCGCCGAGGAGGCCGGCGAGGACGTCGCCGCGGTCCGGGCGCAGCTCGCCAACGAGTACACGTACAACGTGGCGAGCCCCTACCTGGCCGCCGAGCGCGGCGAGCTCGACGGGATCATCCAGCCGCACGCGACGCGGGTCGCCGTGGTCAAGGCCCTGCGCGCCCTCCGCGGCAAGCGTGCGGCCCTCCCGCCCAAGAAGCACGGGAACATCCCGCTGTGAGCGCCGACGCGAGCGCGTGGGACCGGCCGGGAGGCCCGGGGAGCGCCGACGGGATCGACCTCTCGGTGGTCGCGGGGTCGCCGACACCCGAGGACATCGCGGCCGTCACGGCCGTGCTCCGCGCTGCCGCCGACGCCGCAGCGGCGCGCGGCCGCACCGTGGTGTCGTTCGACCCCCGCGCCGGGTGGGAGGCCGCCAGCCGCTCTCCGCGGACGATGCCGTCGGGTGCCGCCGGCACCTGGTCCCGCTCGCTCCGCTGATCCCGGGCACCGCAGCGGCCACGTCGCGACATTCCGGGGTACGACATCCAGGAATGTCCCCCGAAATGACGACTGTCCCGGGACCGCGGCCGTGTCATCATCGAAGTGTTCGATGTGCCTCTTCGAGGAACATCGCCGAGCGACGACCGATTCGGGTTCGGCGTCGCTCCCGTCGAGTCAGAGCGACATTCGGGTTGTCGCTCTGACTCGTTCCCTTCGACGAGCGGGCTGGTGGACCACCGGCCCGCTTCGTCGTTCCACGAGGCGCGTGAGCGTCGCGGGACGCCGTCCCTCAGCCGGCCGGGCGCGGGTCGAGGTGCCGTGGGATCTCGAGCCACAGCACGACGGAGTCGTCCTCGTCGCCGTCCTCGTCGTCGAGACCGGCTCCGAGCGCCGCGGACTCGCTCGCGTCGCCGTCCAGGCGGAGTCCGACGACCGTGACGGCGGTGTCCGATCCCCCGGGAACGGTGCGGATCACCACGGTGTCGGCACCCGCGGCAGCCCGGAGGCCCCGCGCCAGCTCCGCGTGGACCCGCGCGCGGTCCTCGTCCTCGAGTTCGTCGAGACCACCCTCGTCGAGGAGCTGGACGGTGGCACCGGCGCGCCGGAGCGCCATGACCTCGTGTCGGACCTCGTCCGAGAGCAGGCTCCGCCCCCGGATCTCGTCGCGGATGGCGCCCTCGAGGTTGATGGACTCGAGTCGCTCCTCGGCGGACAGGTCCCCGCAGGTGGCGATGATCCGCTGGAGCATCGGCAGCGCCATGCGGGTCGTCTGCTCGAGCCGGAACTGCCGCTCGTGCACGTGGGCGTCCTGTGCCGCCTGCCAGTCGACGGTCTCCTGCTCGGCCCGGACGAAGTCGCGGAGCACGCGGGTCGCACCGTTCATCGCGGCGACGAACGCCGACGCGATGGCCACCCAGGACAGACTCCCGATCACCCCGAGCGACGCCAGCCCGCCCGGTCCCGCCCACAGCACCGAGTGGAGCGCGAGGAACCCGACGCCGATCCACGCGAACGCCGTGCGCTGGCGGACGACGAGGATGACCATGAGCGTCCCGACGGCCGCGACGTACCAGGTCGCGTACCCGGTGCCGACCGAGGCCGGGGGGACCTCCGGCGCGATGACGAGCGGCATCACGACCGACGTGGCGAGCGCGAAGCAGGCCGACCACACCGGGAGCGTGCCGTCCGTCGTGACGAGGGCGGCAGCGGTGGCGGCGACGTAGAGGACCATGCACGCGATGACCGGCTGGACGTCCCGGACCTCGGACAAGGACGTCACGGCGAGCACCAGGTGGTACAGCGAGAAGATCGCGGCGAGCGCGGTGGCGACGCCGGCGGGGAGGGAGGCCCTCATCGTCCACCCCGCGACGGAGCCGCCTCGACCGGGACGGACGCGGGCGCGGCCGCGGGCGCCCAGGTGAGCACGACGCGGGTGCCGCGACCGGGCGCGCTGACGAGCTGCGCCTCCCCGCCGGCGACCCCGACGCGCTCGATGATGGACCGACGCACGCCGAGCCGCTCGGCCGGCACGGCCCCCGGATCGAACCCGGCGCCGTCGTCGCCGATCTCGATGCGCACGCCGGCGGCGCCGATCCCGATGAGCGTGACCCACCGACGGACGGCGTCGTCGCCCGCGTGTTGCACGCTGTTCACCGCGGCCTGCAGGGTCGCGGCGGCGAGGGCCTCGGCGACCGACGCCGGCAGGTCGCGGTCGTCGACGTCCTGGGAGCGGACGTCCACGGGGGCGGCGAGCGCCCCGACGGTCTCCACCACGCGGGACCGGACCGCGGAGAACGGCACCGGCGGCACCACGGCGGGGCCGCCCCGCGCGGCCGCCGCGTCGAGGTGGGCGATCGCGTTCCGCGCCATCGTCGCCGCGAGGGTCTTCGCCTCGGGGGTGTCGGCGCGCGCCGCCGAGAGCAGGGTGGTGAGCACGCTGTCGTGCACGATGGCGTCGACCTGCACCCGCTCGAGCTCGATGGCGTGTTCGCGCATGGCACGGGCGTAGCGCTGCACCGCGGTCGCCTGCGCGGCGTCGACGGCGGCGGCAGCACGGCGGATCACGACGATGAGCACGAGGGCCGCGCCCCCGAGGAAGATGACGTACACGCCGTCGAGCACGGCGCGGGGCAGCGAGACGGCGCCACCCGATGGGGTCATCCGGACGACGACGTAGGCGACGGGCACGAGGACGTTGTAGACGGCTGCGATCTGCCACGTGTGGAACGCGATGGCGGCTGCGATCGTCGCGACGTTGCACAACCACCAGAGCCAGGGCACCTGCGCCTGCGGGAGGGTCCCCGGCACCGTCAACGGCCAGGTGACGAGCGCGACGAGGAACACGACCGCGACGACGATCTGCGCGGTCCGCGCGAGCCGGCGGACGACGGCCGTCGCCCCGACGAACACGATCGAGGCGCAGACGACGAGCGCCACGACGAGTCCCCACACGGGGTCGAGCGACGGGAGCTGCTGGAGCACCGGCGGGACGGTGACCGCGCCGAACCCGAGGGCCGCCGCGGCGAGCATGACCGCGATGGCCCGCTCGAGGGTGGTCGCGGTGATGGCCGGCCGGATGCTCCGGCTCGGGTCCGCCGCGACCGGCGGTGCGGCGTCAGCGACCATCGCCGTCCGCGTCGAGTCCCGGCAGGATGCCGTCCTCGACCGCACGGCGCAGCAGATCGACCTTGGTCGGGGCCGGGCGTCCGACCTCGACGTACTTCACGCGGATGCGGTCCAGGTACTCGCGCGCGGTGGAGTAGCCGATGCCGAGCTGCTGGGCGGCGAGCTTGAGCGGCAGCCCGGACGCGTACAGGTGCAGGATCTCGCGTTCGCGACGCCCGAGCTGGGCCTTGGCGAAGTCGCGGTCGGCGTCGATGGCGCTCGCCCACTCGAGGTTGTTGAGGACGTCCCCGCGCGCGACGGTCGCGACCGCGGCCATGACGGTCTTCGTCGCGGAGGACTTCGGGATGACCCCGGCGGCACCGGCGGCGAGGGCCTCTCGGACGCTCGCGACGCGGTCGGCGATGCTGTGCACGAGGACGGCGGCCCCCGTGCCCTGGACGTGCTTGACGTTCTCGGTCACGGTCGAGCCGTCGCCGAGGGACAGGTCGAGCACGACGACGTCGACCTCGCGCCCGGCGAGGGCCTCGACGTACTCCGGGACGCTCGCGGCGGTGAGCACGACCTCGTAGCCCTCGGCCTGGCACGCGGCCTGGATGCCGAGCCGGACGGACTCGTGGTCGTCGACGATCGCGACCCGGACCGGCCTGGTCGTCGTGCTCGTGTGGTCCACGCTGGTGGACGTCGTTCCTGATGCCACGGTCGCCTCGCTTCCGGCGTGCGGCCCCTGTTCCGCTCGCCGTCACCATCGTACTCAGGCCGCCACCAGCATCGGGCTCGGTTCCGGTCCGCGGTTCGGGGGACGGCGAGGACGGGGTCAGACCTCGGGGACGAGCCGCGCCACGGCCTCGACGTGGTGCGTGTGCGGGAACAGGTCGTGCCCGCGGACGTCGTCCAGCCGGTACCCGAGCTCGGCGAACGTGGCGACGTCGCGCGCCAGCGCGACGGGGTCGCACGCGACGTACACGACCTGGGCGGGCGCGAGCGCGACGACGGACTCGACCACGTCCCTCCCGGCCCCGGCCCGCGGCGGGTCGAGCACGACGGTGCCGGCCGCGAACCGGTCCCGCTCGGTCCGCCCGACGGTGTCCAGCGTGCGCCGCAGCCACCGGTCGACGCGCCCCGTCTCGGCACGCGCTCCGACCCATTCGGCGAGGTTCTCCTGGGCGTGCTCGGTCGCGGCCGCGGCGCTCTCGACGCTCGTGACGCGGTATCCACCTCCGACGAGGTCACCGAGCGCCGCCGCGAGCAGCCCGACGCCGCCGTACAGGTCGAGGTGGTGGCCCTGGGGGTCGAGCCGGTCCGGATCCACGGCGCGCCGGACGGCGTCGGTCAGGACCCGGGGTGCGGCACGGTGTACCTGCCAGAACCCCGTGTCGTCGACGGCGAACACCCGGTCGCCGACCCGTTCGTGCACGACGGTGGGTGCCTGCGCGTCGATGACGAGCCGACCCTCGCCCGACCCCTCCGACGGGGCCAGGACGTCGACCACGGCCGCGCCCGGCATGGTCCTCGCGCCGAGCGGTGCGGCCGCCGCGACGGCGGCCGCCGCGAGCGGCAGGTCGTGCACCGCGACGACGTGGTGCGAGCGCGCGGCGAAGGGGCCGGGCGTGCCGTCCTCGTCGACGTGCAGCCGGACGCGGGTCCGCCAGCCGAGACCGTCCGCGGCGTCGTCCCCGGGCGCGGCGACGACCTCGACGTCGGGCAGGTCGAGGTGTGCGAACCGCGCGAACGCCTCGACGAGGACCTGCTGCTTCAGGGCCCGCTGGTGCTCGAGTGCGATGTGTCCGAACTCGGCACCACCGGCCCGCTCGGCGGGATCGCGCTCGATCGCGGCGGCCTCCCAGACGTGCGGACGACGGTGCGGTGACGGCGCGAGCACCTCGACGGTGTCCGCGCGCCAGAACGACTTCTTCCGGTCCTCACCCACCCGGGCGACGACCCGCTCGCCCGGGATCGCGTCGGTCACGAACACGACGCGTCCCTCGTGCCGCGCCACCGTGATCCCGCCGTGCGCGATCCCGGTGACGTCGAGTTCGAGCAGCGTTCCGACCTGGTCACCCATGGAACGATGGTCGCATGCGCACCCGCCTGTACCTCGCGAGCACCTCCCCGGCACGGCGGGCCCTCCTGGCCCAGTCGGGGATCGAGCCCGTCCTCGTGGCGCCCGGCGTCGACGAGGAGTCCACCGCCGCCGCCGAGGCACAGCGCCTCGGTCGGGCGCTCACGGGCCCCGAGCTCGTGTCGCTGCTCGCCGTCGCGAAGGCCCGCGCCGTCGCGGACCGGTCGATCGCCGGCTCCCCCGTGGACGGTGTCGTCCTCGGAGGCGACTCCGCGTTCGAGGTCGACGGCCACCTGTACGGCAAACCCCACGACCCGGTCGTCGCGCGCGAGCGGTGGCGCGGGATGCTCGCGGCCGGCGGCGGCACCCTGTGGTCCGGCCACTGCGTCGTCGACCGCCGACGGGACCGGCCGGGAGGCTCCGGTACGGCCGCGTCGACGACCGCCGACGACCACGCGACCGGTGCGCATGCGGGACCGGCGGGCCGGGCCGGTGCCGTTCCTCCCGGCATGCGGATCGAGGGTGACACCGTCGTGGCGGTGGACGGTGCGCGGCTCACCTTCGCCGACGACGTCGACCCCGACGAGGTGGCGGCGTACGTGGCGACCGGCGAGCCGCTCGAGGTCGCGGGCGCGTTCACGATCGACGGCGCCGCCGCCGCGTACATCACCCGGATCGAGGGTGCCCCGAGCGCGGTCGTCGGACTGTCGCTGCCCATGCTGCGGTCGATGCTCCGTCACGGCTTCGGCATCGCCTGGCACGATCTGTGGGCCACCGCCTGACCCGGAGGGCGTTGTAGCAACCGCACGGCCGGACCACGCCTTCTTTGTGCATGCCGGTCAATGGGGGCACCCGGGGCGCGAATACGCTGAGTTCTCATGCCCCGTATCAGCAAGGTCCTCATCGCGAACCGTGGCGAGATCGCGGTCCGGATCATCCGAGCGGCACGTGACGCGGGCAAGGCCTCGGTCGCCGTCTACGCCGACCAGGACCGTGACGCCCTGCACGCCCGCCTCGCCGACGAGGCCTACGCGCTGAACGGGACGACGAGCGCCGACACCTACCTCGTCATCGACAAGATCGTCTCCGTCGCCCGACGCTCCGGTGCCGACGCCGTGCACCCCGGGTACGGGTTCCTCGCCGAGAACGCGGACTTCGCCCGCGCGGTGATCGACGCCGGACTCGTGTGGATCGGCCCGTCGCCCGAGGCCATCGAGCGGCTCGGCGACAAGGTGTCCGCCCGGCACGTGGCGGAGGCGGTCGGCGCGCCGCTCGCACCCGGCACCATCGAGCCGGTCCAGGACGTCTCCGAGGTCGTGGCCTTCGCGGACGAGGTCGGCCTGCCCGTCGCCATCAAGGCGGCGTTCGGCGGCGGCGGTCGTGGCCTCAAGGTCGCCCGGACCCGCGAGGAGATCCCCGAGCTGTTCGACTCCGCCACCCGCGAGGCCGTGGCGGCGTTCGGACGCGGCGAGTGCTTCGTCGAGAAGTACCTCGACGAACCGCGCCACGTCGAGACCCAGTGCCTGGCCGACGCCGAGGGCAACGTCGTCGTCGTGTCGACGCGTGACTGCTCGCTGCAGCGCCGCCACCAGAAGCTCGTCGAGGAGGCCCCGGCGCCGTACCTGACGCCGGAGCAGACCGAGCAGCTGTACACCTCTTCGAAGGCCATCCTGCGCGAGGTCGGCTACCTCGGCGCGGGCACCTGCGAGTTCCTGGTCGGTCGGGACGGCACCGTCTCGTTCCTCGAGGTGAACACGCGCCTGCAGGTCGAGCACACGGTGTCCGAGGAGGTCACCGGCATCGACCTGGTCCGCGAGCAGTTCCGCATCGCCGAGGGCGGCACGCTCGACTACCCGGACCCGGAGGCCCGAGGGCACTCGTTCGAGTTCCGCATCAACGGCGAGGACCCCGGCCGCAACTTCTTCCCCGCGCCCGGCCCGGTCCACGTGTTCCACGCCCCGTCCGGTCCCGGCGTCCGCGTCGACTCCGGTGTCGTCTCCGGCGACGTCGTCACCGGTGCGTTCGACTCGCTGCTCGCCAAGCTCGTCGTCACCGGAGCGTCGCGCGCCGAGGCGTTGGAGCGTTCGCGTCGTGCGCTGGCCGAGTTCGAGGTCACGGGCCTCCCGACCGTCCTGCCGTTCCACCGCGCCGTCGTGGAGGACCCGGCGTTCGCTACCGCCGACGACGCACCGTTCAGCGTGTACACCCGCTGGATCGAGACCGACTTCGTCAACGAGATCCCCGCGTGGTCGGGCGAGCCCGAGGCGCTCCCCGAGCCGCCGGCGCGCGAACGCGTCGTCGTCGAGGTGGCGGGCAAGCGGATCGAGGTCACGATGCCGAGCGTCGTCGGCGTCGCGGCGTCCCCCCGGCACCGGACCGCTCCCCCGAAGCGCCGCACCTCCACGGTCCGGGGCGGCGGCGCCGGTGGTCCCTCCGGCGCGAGCGTCACCTCGCCGATGCAGGCGACCGTCGTCAAGCTCGCCGTCGAGGAGGGCCAGGAGGTCGTCAAGGGCGATCTGCTCGTCGTGCTCGAGGCCATGAAGATGGAGCAGCCCGTGCAGGCGCACCGCGACGGCGTCGTGCGCGCCGTGAACGCGCCCGTCGGGCAGACCGTGTCCTCGGGACATGTGCTGCTCGAGCTCGCGTAGCGCGGCCCTGGTCCTCCACACGCCGGGAGGCGCGGCGCGGCTCCACACGCGGGGGCCGTCGACGAGCGCGCGGACGAGCCGCATCTAGAGTTGTCGGCATGGCCACCACGACCAGCGAGAACCCCCTGAACGACCCCGCGGTCGACCCGTTCGAGGTCGCCCGCGACGCCGCCGCCGTGATCGCGGACCGCTCGGGCATCGAGCACCACGACATCGCCCTGACCCTCGGGAGCGGCTGGGCGAAGGCCGCGGACCTCCTCGGCGAGACCGTGTCCGAGGTCCCCGCCACCGAGGTCCCCGGGTTCAGCGCCTCCGCGGTCGTCGGACACACCGGGACGCTGCGATCCGTGCGGATGCCTGACGGGCGGCACGCGCTCGTCATCGGCGCTCGGACGCACTACTACGAAGGCCACGGCGTCCGGCGGGTCGTGCACAGCGTCCGCACCGCTGCCGCGACCGGCGCGTCGATCATGGTGCTCACGAACGGCGCGGGCGGCATCAAGGAGCACTGGAAGCCCGGCACGCCCGTCCTCATCAGCGACCACATCAACCTCACCGCGGACAGCCCGCTCGAGGGCGCGACCTTCGTCGACCTGACCGACCTGTACTCCGCACGGCTCCGCGCCGTGGCGAAGGAGATCGACCCGACGCTCGACGAGGGCGTGTACACGCAGTTCCGGGGGCCGCAGTACGAGACCTGGGCCGAGGTGCGGATGGCCCGGACGATCGGCGGTGACATCGTCGGCATGTCCACCGCGCTCGAGGCCATCGCCGCGCGGCAGGCCGGCATGGAGGTCCTCGGCTTCTCGCTCATCACGAACCTGGCCGCCGGGATCCAGAAGGAACCCCTCTCGCACGCCGAGGTCCTGCAAGCCGGCAAGGACGCCGAGCCCGTGATCGCCGACCTCCTCGCCCGGGTCGTGGCGGCACTGTGAGCGGCACGGTGTCCGGCGCGCACGACCCGGACGACGAGTCGACACGCGCAGCCCTGCTCGATGCCGCGACGCGCTGGCTCGACCAGGACCCCGACGACGAGACCCGCGCCGAACTCGACGCGCTGCTCCGTGCTGCACGCGACGACGACGACTGGGCGCCGCTCGCGGACCGTTTCGGGTCACGCCTCGCGTTCGGCACGGCCGGCCTCCGGGGCGAGCTCGGCGCCGGACCGACCCGGATGAACCGCGTGCTCGTCACCCAGGCCGCGGCGGGACTCGGACGCTTCCTCATCGACTCCGGGCGCGTCCGCAGTGTCGTCATCGGCTACGACGGCCGCGTCAACTCCGACGTGTTCGCCCGCGACTCCGCCGAGGTCCTGGCGGGGCTCGGCATCGAGGTCACGCTGCTGTCCGAGGCCCTGCCGACGCCCGTGCTCGCGTTCGCCGTGCGGCACCTCGACGTCGGCGCCGGGGTGATGGTGACCGCGAGCCACAACCCGCCGCGGGACAACGGCTACAAGGTGTACCTCGGCCAGGGCGACCACGGCTCCCAGATCGTCCCCCCCGTCGACGCCGAGATCGCCCAGGCCATCGACGCCGTCGCCGCGGGCGACACCCGTGACCTCGCCCGCAGCGATGCCTACGCGATCCAGGGCACCGAGGTCGTCGACGCGTACGTCGCCGCCACCGCCGGTCTCGTCGACGCACCCGCCCTGCCGCCGCAGGAGCAGCCGCGCGTCGTCTACACGGCCATGCACGGCGTCGGCTGGGCCACCGCCCGCCAGGTGTTCGCGGCTGCCGGGTTCGCCGAGCCCGACGTCGTCCCCGAGCAGATCGAGCCCGACGGGGCGTTCCCCACCGTGGCCTTCCCGAACCCGGAGGAGCCGGGGGCCATGGACCTGGCGCTGGCGCGCGGTGTCGAGCTCGACGCCGATCTCGTCGTCGCCAACGACCCGGACGCCGACCGCCTGGCGCTCGCGATCCCCGTTCCCGCCGACGACGGCTCCCGGTCCTTCCGGCGGCTCTCGGGCAACGAGGTCGGATGGCTGCTCGGCTGGCGTGCGGCGGAGCAGGCTGCTCAGGGTCGAGCTGGGCGGGCGACGGGTGACGCCGCGGACGAGGGCACCAGGCCGACCCTCGCCGCCAGCATCGTGAGCTCCCCCGCACTCCGGCACGTGGCGGAGCGGTACGGCCTGGACTACCGCGACACCCTGACCGGCTTCAAGTGGGTCTCCAGGGTCCCGGGCCTCGTCTTCGGGTACGAGGAAGCCCTCGGGTACCTCGTCGACCCGCAGGTCATCCGCGACAAGGACGGCATCTCGGCGGCGGTCGTGCTCCTGGGTCTGGCCACCGAACTCGCCGCTCGTGGACGCACCATCGCCGACCGGTTGCAGGAGTTCGCCGACACGTTCGGTGCCGCTGGCTCCGGGCAGGTCTCCGTCCGTGTCGACGACCTCGACCGCATCGAACAGGTGATGTCCGCGCTCCGGGAGACGCCGCCGGCCGATCTCGACGGCATCCGTGTCCTCGAGGTCACGGACTTCCGCGACGGCGTGGACGGTTTCCCGCCGTCCGACATCCTGCGCTGGGACCTCGACGGCGGCGCACGGGTGATCGTGCGGCCGAGCGGTACGGAGCCGAAGGTGAAGGTCTACATCGACACGGTGTCCTCCGAGGGCCCGGACGCCGCGGCGGTCCTCGTGCAGCGGATCGCGGACGCGGTGCGCCCCCTCGTCTCCTAGTCCCCCGGACCCTGCCGCTGGAATGAACCGGAGCATTCCGGTCGAACACCCCGAGTGACGTGTTCAACCGGACGAAGGGTGTTCGACGTCTGCTTCCACGCTCGAACGCGCCGTCCCACTGAGCCGGCGCTCGGGCAGTTGTCCACAGAAGTCGAACATCCTCGGAGCCGGGGGTCGGCTACCCGGCACACTGCTCGACATGGACGAGCTCGAGATCCTCGAAGGTGGCACGGCTGATCCGTCGGGCGACCGCGGCCGACGGCTGCTGCGAGCAGTTGAGCGCGGTAGAGCCGTGCGCCTCGCTCCCGGCCGCTTCGTCGCGGAGCCCGGGTGGAGCGCCTCGACACCCGCCGCGCGGCATCGCGCTCGGCTCCGCGCGGTCCTCCCGACCGTAGCCGAACGGCTGATCATCTCGCACGCGTCGGCGGCCGCCGTTCATGAGCTCCCGTGGGTCGGCGAGTTCCCGTCGGTCGTCACGTTCCTCGACCCCGAGCGACAGACCGGACAGCGTCGTACCGGAGTTCGCAAAGTCGGCGCCGCCGGCCGTGTCGTGTCGATCGACCGCTGGTGTGGCGCGCCGGTGACGGCCCTCGCGGTCACCGCTGTGGACATCGCGCTGGAGCCCGATCGACGCTCATCGCTGATCGTGCTGGACGCAGTCCTCCGTCGCGGCGTGCGCTCCGCGGACCTGACCCGAGAACTCCAGGATCGACCCACTCCGCGCGCTGTCCGGAGAGCGGGGGATCTCGTCGCGTTGGCCGCCCCGGAGGCCGAATCACCGGGAGAGAGCGCCACTCGGCTGCTGATGCACGACCTCGGCGCCCCGACTCCGCTCCTCCAGGCCCGGTTCACGGACGCCCGCGGAACGATCGGCATCGTCGACTTCTGGTTCCCGGACCAGGGTGTCATCGTGGAGTTCGACGGCCTCGTGAAGTACCGCTCGCCCGCGGTGCGTGCCGGGAGGACACCGGAGCAGGTGGTCATCGAGGAGAAGCGCCGCGAGGATCGTCTCCGATCGGTACCGGGTGTCCGGGCGGTCGTGCGCTTCGTCTGGGCCGACATCATGCCCGGCGGAGCCGCACCCGCCGTCCTCGCACGCATGGGATTGCTCCCGTCGGTGGGCCGCGCGCGCCGCGGTTGAACCGCCGACATCCGATCGAGCCGCGACACGTGGGGGTTCAAACGGAAGGAGCCGGTGCAATCGCGATCAGACGAGCGGGAGCGACCCGGCCGCGGTCAGCCGAGCGCTCGCTCGACCGCGGCCGAGATCTCCTGCTGGTCGAAGTGGTTCCGGATGACGATGACCTCGGCGTAGGTCCGTCCGATGGCCTCCACGAACTCCTCGCTCGTCAGGATGACCTGCGCGTCAGCCGCGACGTCCCGCACCGAGGCGACGTCGGCCGCGACGACGTCGGCGTCGAGCCCGAGGTCGGCGAGCGCCCGCTCCGCGTTGACCTTGAGGATCCCACTCGAACCGATACCCGCACCGCAGATCGTCACGATCTTCATGCCGTCACCCCCATGATCTGCCGGACCTCGTCCGGGCTCTGCGCCGCCGCCAACCGATCGGTCACGGAGGCGTCGTTGAACAGGTTCGCCAGGGCGCCGATGGAGTCGAGATGCCCTCCGACGGACGCCACGGCGAGCCCGAGCACGACCCGAACGGGGTCGTTGTGCGGATGCCCGAAGACCACCGGTGCGGCCAGGGTCACCACGGCGAGACCGTCGCGGTGCACCTCAGGACCCGGTCGGGCGTGCGCCAACGCCAGCCCGGGCGAGATCACGATGTACGGGCCGTGCTCCTCGACCATGGCGACCATCGACCGGCCGTAGGAGGGGTCCGTCGCTCCCGATGCGGCAAGCGCTCCGCCCGCGAGACCGATGGCCGCGCGCCAGTCCGCCGCCGTCTCGTGGATCACGACGGCGCTGTCAGGGAGCGGCGGGAGCGTGGCGGTCATGCCTCGGCGTGACCCGTGGTGATCGTCGCGATGATCTCCTCGCGGTCCTCGAGGGGCAGGAACGCTCCGAGCGCGGCGTTGATCTGGAACGCCGCGAGGTCGTCGAGGTCGTACCCGAACGTCGCGGCGAGGAGCGCGAGCTCCTTCGACAACGACGTGTCGCTCATGAGCCGGTTGTCGGTGTTGACCGTGACCCGGAACCCGAGCTGGTACAGCGTGTCGAACGGGTGGTCCGCCAGGTCGTCGCCCCAGGCCGCGATCGCCCCGGTCTGCAGGTTCGACGACGGCGACACCTCGAGCGGGATCTCACGGTCCCGCACCCACGACGCGATCTCGCCCAGGGCCGCGAGGGCCGAGCCGTCCGTGTCGGCGTCGGTGATCTCGACGTCCTCGAACACGCGGACGCCGTGCCCGAGCCGCAGCGCACGACCGTCGAGCAGCGCCGATCGGATGGAGTCGAGCCCCGCCGCCTCGCCGGCGTGCACGGTGACGGGCATGAACTGCGCCGCCAGGTAGTCGAACGCCGCACGGTGCCGCGATGCGGGGAAGCCGTCCTCGGCGCCCGCGATGTCGAAGCCGACGACCCCGTGGTCACGGTGCCGCACAGCGAGTTCCGCGATCTCGAGCCCGCGGTCGGCGTGGCGCATCGCGGTCACGAGCTGGCCGACGCGGATCCGCCCGCCAGCGGCGTCCACGGCTTCCTCGATGCCCTGCTGCACCGCCTCGACGGTCTGGTCGAGCGTCAGACCGCCCTGGAGGTGCTGCTCGGGCGCCCAGCGCACCTCGCCGTACACGACACCGTCGGCCACGAGGTCCTCGACGAAGTCCCGCGCGACACGCGTCAGTCCCTCGCGGCTCTGCATGACGGCGGTCGTGACGTCGAACGTCTTGAGGTACTCGACGAGCGACCCGGAGTTCGACTGGTCCGCGAACCAGCGCCCGAGGTCGTCCGGGTCGGTCGTCGGCAGGGACACCCCGGCCGCGTCGGCGAGCTCGACGATGGTCGTCGGGCGGAGGCCGCCGTCGAGGTGATCGTGCAGGGACACCTTGGGCAGGTCGTTGATCACCGCCCCGCCGTCCGGGAGCCGGTAGGTCTGGTCGGGGGCGCTCATGCCCCCAAGGCTACCGGCCGATGCGCTCCCGCACGATCGAACCGCGCTCCGGCGCGGTGTCCCCGATCCCCCAGGCGCCCTCGAGCGCATCGAGGGCCCGGTCGAAGCGCGCGGGCTCGTCGGTGTGCAGCGTGAACAGGGGCTGCCCCGTGGTCACGGCGTCGCCCGGCTTCGCGTGCAGCTCGATCCCGGCGCCCGCCTGCACCGGGTCCTGCGCGCGCGCACGACCGGCACCGAGCCTCCAGGCCGCGATGCCGAACGGCAGCGCCTGCTGCTCGGTGAGCACGCCCGAGCGCGGCGCGGTGACGACGTGGGTCTCGCGAGCCGTCGGGAGTGGCGCGGACGGTTCGCCGCCCTGCGCGGCGATCATCCGACGCCAGGTGTCCATCGCTCGTCCGTCTGCGAGCGCGGCGGCCGGGTCGGCGTCGGGCAGGCCTGCGAGCTGCAGCATCTCGGTCGCGAGCGCGAGCGTCAGCTCGACGAGGTCGGCCGGACCGCCGCCGGCGAGGACCTCCACGGACTCACGGACCTCGAGCGCGTTGCCGATGGTCCGGCCGAGGGGGACGTCCATGTCCGTGAGCAGTGCCGTGGTGGCGACGCCGGCGTCCTGCCCGAGTTCGACCATCGTGCGGGCGAGGGCCCGGGACTGCTCGATGTCCTGCAGGAACGCGCCGGACCCGAACTTGACGTCGAGGACGAGCGCGCCCGTCCCCTCGGCGATCTTCTTGCTCATGATGCTCGACGCGATGAGCGGGATGCACTCGACCGTGCCGGTGACGTCGCGGAGCGCGTACAGCTTCTTGTCCGCCGGCGCGAGTCCGGACCCGGCCGCGCACACGACCGCACCGACGTCGGCGAGGACCTCACGCATCCGGGGGTTCGACAGCGAGGCCTGCCAGCCGGGGATCGACTCGAGCTTGTCGAGGGTGCCACCGGTGTGCCCGAGTCCACGGCCGGACAGCTGCGGCACGGCGACGCCGAACGACGCGACGAGCGGGGCGAGCGGCAGGGTGGTCTTGTCGCCGACGCCACCGGTCGAGTGCTTGTCCACCGTGACCTTGCCGAGTCCGTCGAACGACATGCGTTCGCCGGACGCGATCATCGCCAGGGTGAGGTCGCGCACCTCGCGCCGGTCCATGCCGTTGAGGAAGATCGCCATCGCGAGCGCCGCCATCTGCTCGTCGGCGACGTAACCGCGGGTGTAGGCGTCGACGAGCCAGTCGATCTCGGCGGTCGACAGCGTGCCGCGGCCCCGCTTCGTGCGGATGAGGTCGACGGTGTCGAACGGCTCCACGGCGGTCACTGGTGCTCCGCCCGGTAGGTCGCGAGGGTCCGCGGCCCGAACGCGCCCGGCAGGACCTCGTCCATCGTGCGGACGCCCGACACGGTCTCGAGCAGCATCCCGTCCGCGGAGTGCTCGAAGAGCAGCTGCCGGCAGCGCCCGCAGGGCATGAGCACGGAGCCGCTGCCGTCGACGCAGGTGAACGCGACGAGCCGGCCACCGCCCGTCATGTGGAGCTGGGACACGAGCGAGCACTCGGCGCAGAGCGTCACACCGTACGAGGCGTTCTCGACGTTGCAGCCGGCGACGACGCGGCCGTCCTCGGTGATCGCGGCGGCCCCGACGGGGAACGACGAGTAGGGCACGTACGCGTGGCCCATCGCCTCGGTCGCGGCCGCCCGCAGGGCGTCCCAGTCCACGTCGGCCGGGAGGGACGGGGCCGCCTCCGCCGCGTGAGCGGACTGGGTGGCGGGGTCGGTTGCGGACATGGGGTGTGCCTCCCGGCGGAGCAGGTCGCGGCCGATCGCTCCCCCTGGGGGGCGGCCGCGGTGGATCAGGACTTGATGTACGGCTTGCCGGACGCGGCTGGACCGCGGGACTGCCCGACGAGTCCGGCGACGGCGAAGATCGTCACGACGTACGGCAGCATGAGCAGGAACTGCGTCGGCACCGGCGAGTGGATCGCCGCGAGCAGGTTCTGCAGATTCGAGGCGAACCCGAAGAGCAGCGCGGCGAGCGTCGCCTTGATCGGGTCCCATCGACCGAAGATGACGGCAGCGAGGGCGATGTACCCGGCACCGGCCGTCATGTCCTTCGCGAACGGGCCCGCGTTCCCGAGGGTGAAGTACGCACCGCCGAGACCGGCGATCGCGCCCGCGAGCGAGACGTTCCAGAACCGGGTGCTGGTGACGTTGATGCCCACGGTGTCGGCCGCCTGCGGGTGCTCGCCGACGGCCCGGAGCCGGAGGCCCCAGCGGGTGGTGAACAGGCCGATCGTGACCGCGGCGACCGCGATGTACATGAGGTACACGATCACCGACTGGTGGAAGAACACCGGGCCGATGATCGGGATCGCGGAGAGTCCGGGGATCTCGATCGCCGGGAACCGCACGCCGACGTTGAGCGCCGTGTCGGTCGCGAGGACCTTGGAGTAGAGGAACCCGGTGAGGCCCGAGACGAACGCGTTGATGACGACGCCGACGATCACCTGGTCGACGAGGTACTTGATGCTGAACGCCGCGAGGATGAACGACACGAGCACCCCGGCGATCACCGCGGCGACGAGTCCGACCCACGCCGAACCGGTGATGCTCGCGACGACGGCGGACGCGAACGCACCGGCGAGGAACTGCCCCTCGATCGCGATGTTCACGACACCGACGCGCTCGGAGATGACACCGCCGAGCGAGCCGAAGATGAGCGGGGCGGACAGGCCGAGCGCGCCGACGAGCAGACCCGGGACGGGGATCGTCGAACCGGGCGAGGCCCACGTGAGGAACGCGATGACGAAGGCGATCGCGAACAGCACGGTCACCCAGGTCTGCACCTTCCGCGACCGTGCTGCCCGCCACGTGGCGTAGGCGGTCCCGATGGCGAGGAGGACGATGACGACGATGCCGGTCCCGGTCGCGGGGAGCGGCACGGCGGGCAGCTGCACGAGGTCGTGCGCCGACGCGAGCTCGAACGTGGACGTGCCGGGCTTGTGGAACACGCCGAACAGCACGAGTGCGAACAGCGTGAACACGCCGTACCCGATCGGTGCCTTCCAGCTCCGGATGGCCGTCACCGGACGGTCCGCGGCGGACGCGGCCGGCGCGGTGGCGTTGGGGGCGAGGACGCTCACGCGGCGACCGCCTTCCGCTTGGTGCGGCGAGCACCCGGCTGCGGGATCCGGAAGATCGCGCGGACGAGCGGCGGGGCCGCGATGAACAGGACGATGAGCGCCTGGATGACGCTGACGATGTCGATGGGGATGTTCTGGCTGGCCTGCACGTAGCTGCCGCCGGCCTTGAGCGCACCGAACAGCAGACCGGCCCAGAAGACGCCCCACGGCTTCGAGCGACCGAGCAGCGCGACCGTGATGGCGTCGAACCCGATGCCCGCGTCGATGCCCTGGTCGTACCCGCTGGTGACCGCGGCCTGCACCTGGTAGGCCCCGGCGATGCCAACGAGGGCCCCGGAGATCACCATGGCCCAGATCGTGATGCTGCCGACGTCCATGCCGGCGACGCGCGCCGCACGGGGGTTCTCGCCCACGGTGCGGAAGCGGAACCCCAGCGTCGACCGGTTCATGAGCCACCACGTGAACACGACGGCCGCGATGGCGATGAGGATCCCGATGTCGACGCCGGTCCCCTGGCCACCGATGAGCGTCGGGAGGACCGCGGACGGCAGCGTCGGCGACGACTGCGGGTTCGCGCTCCCGGGCGCCTGGAGCAGCCCCTTCGTGCCGAGGCCGTACTCGAGCAGGTACAGCGCCACGTAGTTGAGCATGATCGTGACGATCACTTCGTGCGCGCCCGTGCGGGACTTCAGCACGCCCACGATCCCGCCCCAGATCGCACCGCCGACGATGCCCGCGACGACCGTCAGCGGGATGTGCACGATCGCCGGCATGTGGAACGAGTACCCGAACCAGGCGGCGGAGGCGGCGCCGACGAGGATCTGCCCCTGGCCGCCGATGTTGAACAGTCCGGAGCGGAACGACACCGCCACCCCGAGGCCCGCGACGATGAGCGGCGTGGCGAAGTCGATCGTCGTCCAGAGCGACGCGATGCCCGACGAGAAGGTCGACTGGCCCGGGTCGTACACCGCGCCGTCGAACATGCTGAGGAACGCGCCGCCCACGCTGTGCCCGATCGCCACGAAGGTGTCGGAGGGCCGGGCGAAGAAGTAGCCCATCGCCGTCGTGACCGTCTTGTCCGTGATCGCGATGAGGATGCCGCTGGCGACGAGCGCCAGGACCACGGCCAACACCGTGACGAGGACCGAGCCGCCCAGGATCCCGCGCAGCGCCGCCGACCAGCGGTCCACGCCGCCGCCGTCGTCGGCGGTCTCGGTGGTCAGCGACGTGCCCGCTTCGAGGTCCTGCAGTCGGTCGTCGGTCTGGAGGTCCGGTTCAGCCGCCGTCGTCGGCGTCCGGGTGTCGTCGGTCATGCGGCGAGTTCCGTCCCGGCGGGGAGTTCCCCCGCCATCATGAGGCCGAGCACGTCACGCGGGGTGTCCGCCGGGACGATGCCGATGATGGTGCCGCGGTACATCACGGCGATGCGGTCGGCGAGCGCGACGACCTCGTCGAGCTCGGTCGAGACGACGATGACGGGAACGCCCTGGTCGCGCGCGGCGACGATGCGCTTGTGCACGAACTCGATCGACCCGACGTCGATGCCGCGGGTGGGCTGCGCGGCGACGAACAACCGGAGGTCGCGGCTCAGCTCGCGTGCGATGACGACCTTCTGCTGGTTCCCGCCCGACAGGCGTCCGACGGCGGTGGTCCGGCTCGGCGTCCGGACGTCGAACTCGGCGATCTTGTCGTCGGCGAAACGGTCGCGCTCGGCGGACCGGATCGTGCCCGCGCTGGCGAACTCGGACGAGGACGTGCGGTCGAGGATGAGGTTGTCGGCGATCGAGAACTCGGCGACGAGGCCGTCCTCTTGTCGGTCCTCGGGAACGAAGCCCACCCCGGCGTCGAGCACCTTCTTGACGCTCGCGTCGGTGATGTCCCGGCCGTCCAGGGTGATGGTGCCCGCGTGCACGGTCTCGAGCCCGAGGATGGCCTCGGTCAGCTCGGTCTGGCCGTTGCCCTGGACGCCCGCGATCGCCAGGATCTCGCCACGTCGGACCGAGAACGACAGGTCGTCGACGAGGACGTGGCCCGCTGCGTCGGTCACCGTGAGGTCGCGGACCACGAGGGCGTCCGCCCCGGGTGTGGCCGGGGCCTTGTCGACGACGAGCTCGACGCTGCGGCCGACCATGAGCGCGGCGAGCTCGGCGTTCGACGCGGTGGGCGAGGCCTCGCCGACGACGCGACCGAGCCGCACGACCGTGATGCGGTCGGCGACCTCGCGGACCTCGCGGAGCTTGTGGGTGATGAACACGATCGCCGTGCCGGCCTCGCGCAGCTGCCGCATGATCGACATGAGCTCGTCGGTCTCCTGCGGGGTGAGGACCGCGGTCGGCTCGTCGAACACGAGCACCGAGGCGTCGCGCGACAGGGCCTTGATGATCTCGACCCGCTGCTGGACGCCGACCGGCAGGTCCTCGACCTTGGCGTCGGGGTCGACGTCGAACCCGAAGCGCTCGGAGATCTCGCGGACGCGCTTGCGGGCGCCCGCGAGGTCGAGACGGCCGCCGAAGGTCGTGGGCTCGTGTCCGAGCATGACGTTCTCGGCGACGGTGAACACCGGCACGAGCATGAAGTGCTGGTGGACCATCCCGATGCCGGCGCGCATCGCGTCGCCCGGGCCGTCGAAGTGCTGCACCGTGTCGTCGAGGAGGATCTCGCCCTCGTCCGCCTGGTACAGGCCGTAGAGGACGTTCATGAGCGTGGACTTGCCCGCGCCGTTCTCACCGAGCAAGCAGTGGATCTCGCCCGGCTCGACGGTGAGCGAGATGTGGTCGTTCGCGACGAGGGCGCCGAAGCGCTTGGTGATGCCGCGGAGCTCGAGCTTCATGGGCCGGATTCTATTTCTCTCGGGAGTCGCGCAGGGGTGGGCGCGGGTCCGCTGGTGGAGGGCGGCGCCGCCGCGGTGGTCCGATGGCGGGCGCACGAACGCGGGCGGACGGCCGGAGCCGTCCGCCCGCGACGGGGTGTTACTTGACGTTCGACTGGGTCGCGACCTTGATCTTGCCGCTGATGATCCCGGC
This sequence comes from Curtobacterium sp. MCBD17_035, assembly GCF_003234815.2. NCBI lineage: Bacteria > Bacillati > Actinomycetota > Actinomycetes > Micrococcales > Microbacteriaceae > Curtobacterium > Curtobacterium sp. MCBD17_035. The sequence continues at coordinate 2,262,880 of NZ_CP126279.1, forward strand.
CTTGATCGTCTTCAGCTCGCCGGCGAGCGAGGAGTCGACCTTGGACGAGTAGTCGTGGAACGGGGCGAGCCCGACGCCGTCGTTCTTCAGCGTGCCGACGTACGGGGCGTTCGAGTACTTGCCCTTGCCCGCGGTCTCGACGACCGAGGTCGTGGCCTGTCGGATGCCCTTGAGGACGCTCGTCAGGGCGATGCTCTTGTAGCGCGGGTCCGCGGTGTAGAGGTCGCTGTCGGCGCCGATGAGGACGCTGCCGTTCTTGGCGTCGTTGATCGCCTCGGCCGCGGACTGGTAGATCGGGCCACCGACGGGGAAGATCACGTCGGCGTTCTGGTCGAGGAGCGACTGTGCCACCGACTTGGCCTGGGTGCCGGCCGAGAAGCCACCCGTGAACGAACCCTGCTGCGTCTTCTCGTTCCAGCCGACGACCTTGACGTCCTTGCCGTGCTGCTGGTTGTAGTACTGGACGCCGTCGTAGAAGCCGTCCATGTAGATGGTCACGGTCGGGAGCTTCTGGCCGCCGAAGGTGCCGACCACGCCGGTCTTCGAGTAGCTGGCCGCCGCGTACCCGCCGAGGAACGCCGCCTGCGAGGTGTCGAACGTGATCGGCTTGATGTTCTTCGACTGCAGGGTGTCGTCGATGATCGCGAAGTTCGTCTTGGCGTTCGACGCGGCGTTCGACTTCGTCGCGGCCTCGAGGTTGAAGCCGACCGTCACGATCAGGCTGCACTTCTGGCTGAGGAGGGTGCGGATGTTCGGGTTGTAGTCGTTCGAGTCGGTCGACTGCACCGTCTTCGGGGTGACGCCGAGCGACTTTGCCGCGTCCTGCAGGCCGTCGTAGCCGAGCTGGTTGAACGAGTGGTCGTCGAAGCCGCCGTTGTCCGAGACCATGCACGGCAGGAAGTCCGACTTCGAGCCCGACGCACTGGACGACGACGGGGCGGCCGAACAGCCGGCGAGCATCGTCACGGTGCCCAGCAGGGCCAGGCCGCCGAGCGCGAGCTTACGGGTGCTGAATGTCACGGGGTGTCCTCCACAGGGGTGCAGCCCGGCTCTGCGCACCGGGCGATCGGAAGGACAGTACACGACGGTCCGGCCGGTGCAGGACCGCTCCGGCCGGGGGCTGGGCACCGTTGCCCGATCGCGACGAACCTGTAACGCGCTCGTAACGCTGGTACCCCGGACGCGGGCACCGGGGTACCAGCGCGGACTCCGACGCGGCGTGGCTACAGCACGTCGTCGCGGCCGCTGATCTTGAGCGCGTCGACGACGCCCTTGACCCGCTGCGCGTTGGCGCTCGTCGTGACGAGCAGCGCGTCCGGGGTGTCCACGACCACGATGTCGTCGACGCCGATGAGCGAGATGAGCCGGTCGCTGTGGCTGACCACGATGCCGCTCGACGAGTCCGCGAGGATGCGGGCGTTGTCCCCGAGGACGGCGAGGTTGTGCGGTCGGCCGCCGGACTGCAGCTTGGCGAGCGAGGCGAAGTCGCCGACGTCGTCCCAGTCGAAGTCCCCGGGCACGACCGCCATGCGCCCGGCCGCCGCGGCGGGCTCGGCGACGGTGTAGTCGATCGCGATCTTCTTGAGTCGCGGCCACACCTGGTCGACGACGGCCCCGCGCGAGGACGTGTCCCACGCGGCGGCGAGCTCCTCGATCCCGGCGAGGAGTTCCGGTTCGCTCCGCCCGATCTCCTCGAGCAGTCGGTCCGCCCGGGCGATGAACATCCCCGCGTTCCACATGTAGGAGCCGTCTGCGACGTACGCGGTCGCCGTCTCGAGGTCGGGCTTCTCGACGAACGACTGGACGGCGTGGACGTCCTTCGCCGAGTCGACGTGGATCCGCTCCCCCGCGTGGATGTAGCCGAAGCCGATCGCCGGCTCGGTCGGGGTGATGCCGATCGTCGTGATGTAGCCGGCCTCGGCCGCGACCACGGCCTCCCGGACGGACCGGCGGAACCCGCGGACGTCACCGATCACGTGGTCGGCCGCGAACGAGCCGATGACGACGTCGGGCTCGCGGCGGCGCAGGATCGCGGCGGCGAGGCCGATCGCGGCGGTCGAGTCCTTCGGTTCGCTCTCGAGCACGACGTTGTGGTCGGCGAGACCGGGGAGCTGACGTTCGACGGCGGCGCGGTGCGCACGGCCGGTGACGACCATGATGCGTTGGTCGCCGCTCAGCGGGGCGAGGCGGTCCCAGGTCGACCGGAGCAGGGACGCGCCCGTACCGGTCAGGTCGTGGAGGAACTTCGGCGCGTCCGCCCGGGACAACGGCCAGAGTCGGGAGCCGATGCCACCGGCGGGGATGATGGCGTAGAAGCGCTCGAGGTCGTCGGTCATCCGGTCACCATATCGGCGGGGGCGGCACGAGCGGCAGGGGCACCGGCCGCCGGTCCGGGAGGCGCGGCCCCCGTCCCCGGATCGCCACGGCCCGTTCACGTGGTCACCCCCGGACGGCATGGCACGAGGAGGTCGGTGCCCGGCCGTAGGATGGTCCGTGTTCCACACGAACACGAACGGCAACGGCCGCCGATCGGCGGCCGAGCATCCCACGGGAGGGCGCGCTCATGGCCGAGCAGACCGCTGTGCACGACGAACCCGGTGGCGCGACGGCACTCGCGGCGCCGGTCGGTCCCACGTCGGCACCGACACCGCGACCACCGCGGGCCCCGTCGGGCACGCTCTACCGCGGCGGCGCCGGCATGTGGTCGTGGGTGCTGCACCGCATCACGGGCGTCGCGATCTACTTCTTCCTGCTCGTGCACATCCTGGACACGGCCCTCGTCCGACTCTCGCCCGCCGCGTACGACGCCGTCATCGGCACGTACAAGACGCCGATCATGAACCTCGGCGAGACCGGCCTCGTGATGGCGATCGTCTTCCACGCGATCAACGGCCTGCGCATCGTCGCGGTCGACTTCTGGAGCAAGGGACCGCAGTACCAGCGGCTCATGTTCTGGATCGTGGTCGGGATCTGGGTGGTGCTCATCGCGGGCTTCCTGCCGACCCAGATCATGAACCTCGTGGCCGACCTGCACTGAGCGGAGGAGATCCGATGACCACCGAGACCGTCGAGGCCCCGCGTTCCGCCCCGGCCGCCCGCCGCACCACCAACTGGGAGAAGTGGGGCTGGATCTACATGCGCGCGTCGGGGATCGTCCTCGTCGTGCTCATCTTCGGGCACCTGTTCATCAACATGGTCGCCGGGGGTGGCGTCAAGCAGATCGACTTCGCCTTCGTCGCCGGCAAGTGGGCGAGTCCGCTCTGGCAGGTGTGGGACACGCTCATGCTGTGGCTCGCGCTCATCCACGGCTCGAACGGCATGCGCACGATCATCAACGACTACGTCGGGCGACCGGCCGTGCGGCGCACCCTGCTCGGCGCCGTGCTCGTCGCGTGCGTCGTGCTGATCGCGCTCGGCACGCTCGTCTGCTGGACGTTCGACCCGTGCCCGGCGGGTGCCGCGGCCGCCGACCTGCCGTCGTTCTGCCCCGCGCACTGAGCTCCGCCCTCCTGACCACACTCGAGAGAAGTCCGTGACCGACACCACCGCTGCACCCACGAGCTCCGTCGTCGACGGGGTCCACCACCACCAGTTCGACATCGTCATCATCGGCGCGGGAGGCGCCGGCATGCGAGCGGCGATCGAGGCCGGCCCGCAGGCGAACACAGCCGTGATCTCGAAGCTGTACCCGACGCGATCCCACACGGGCGCGGCGCAGGGCGGCATGGCAGCGGCGCTCGCCAACGTGGAAGAGGACTCCTGGGAGTGGCACACGTTCGACACGATCAAGGGCGGTGACTACCTGGTCGACCAGGACGCCGCCGAGATCCTGGCGAAGGAGGCCATCGACGCGGTCATCGACCTCGAGAACATGGGGCTGCCCTTCAACCGGACGCCCGAGGGCAAGATCGACCAGCGTCGGTTCGGCGGCCACACGCGCGACCACGGCAAGGCGCCGGTGCGCCGCGCCTGCTACGCGGCGGACCGCACGGGCCACATGATCCTGCAGACGCTGTTCCAGAACTGCGTCAAGCTGGGCGTCAACTTCTTCAACGAGTTCTACGCCCTCGACCTCGTCATGGCCGAGGTCACGGGCGATGACGGCGTCACCCGCGAGCAGCCGGTCGGCGTCGTCGCGTTCGAGCTCGCGACGGGCGAGCTCCACGTGTTCCACGCCAAGGCGTTGATCTTCGCGACCGGCGGGTTCGGCAAGATCTACAAGACGACCTCGAACGCCCACACCCTCACCGGCGACGGTGTCGGCATCGTGTGGCGTTCCGGCCTGCCGCTCGAGGACATGGAGTTCTTCCAGTTCCACCCGACGGGCCTGGCGGGCCTCGGCATCCTGCTCACGGAGGGCGCCCGCGGTGAGGGCGCGATCCTCCGCAACGCCTCCGGCGAGCGTTTCATGGAGCGCTACGCACCGACCATCAAGGACCTCGCGCCCCGCGACATCGTCGCAAGGTGCATGGTGCAAGAGGTCGCGGAGGGCCGCGGAGCCGGCCCGAACAAGGACTACGTCCTGCTCGACTGCACGCACCTGGGGGCCGAGGTCCTCGAGACCAAGCTCCCGGACATCACCGAGTTCGCGCGCACGTACCTCGGTGTCGACCCGGTGACGGAGCCCGTGCCGGTGATGCCGACCGCGCACTACGCCATGGGGGGCATCCCGACGAACACGAACGCCGAGGTCCTGCGGGACAACGACACCGTGGTGCCGGGCCTCTACGCCGCCGGCGAGTGTGCCTGCGTGTCCGTGCACGGGTCGAACCGGCTCGGCACGAACTCGTTGCTCGACATCAACGTGTTCGGCAAGCGGAGCGGCAACAACGCGGCGGCGTACGTGCAGACCGCGGAGTTCGTCCCGCTCCCCGAGGACCCGGCGGGCAACGTGCGCCGCATGCTCGAGCAGCTGCGGGCCTCCACGGGCACCGAGCGCGTGGCGAGCCTCCGCAAGGAGTTGCAGGACGAGATGGACAAGAACGCCCAGGTGTTCCGCACGGACGAGTCGCTCGCCAAGGTGACGGCGACCATCCACGAGCTGCGCGAGCGGTACCTGCAGGTCTCCGTCCAGGACAAGGGCAAGCGGTTCAACACCGACCTGCTCGAGGCCGTCGAGCTCGGGTTCCTGCTCGACCTCGCCGAGGTCGTCGTGTTCTCCGCCCGGAACCGCAAGGAGTCCCGTGGCGGCCACATGCGCGACGACTACCCGAAGCGCGACGACGAGAACTACATGCAGCACACCATGGCGTACCTGACGGGCGATCCGCACTCCTCGCTCGCGGACGACCACATCACACTCGACTGGAAGCCCGTGGTCATCACCCGGTACCAGCCGATGGAGAGGAAGTACTGAGATGACCGACACGCTGGTCAGCGACGCCCCCGCGAGCCGCACCGAGGACCGCACCGCGCCTCCCGGCTCGTTCCCGGTGACCCTCATGGTCCGCCGGTTCGACCCGGACGTCGACACCGAGCCGCACTGGCAGGAGTTCGGCGTGATGATGCTGCCGACGGACCGGATCCTCGACGCCCTGCATCAGGTGAAGTGGGAGCAGGACGGTTCGCTGACCTTCCGCCGGTCGTGTGCACACGGTGTCTGCGGCTCGGACGCCATGCGCATCAACGGCCGGAACCGGCTCGCCTGCAAGACGCTGATCAAGGACCTCGACGTGTCGAAGCCGATCTACGTCGAGGCGATCAAGGGCCTGCCGCTCGAGAAGGACCTCGTCGTCGACATGGAGCCGTTCTTCGCCTCCTACCGCGAGGTCCAGCCGTTCCTGCAGTCGAAGTCCGCCCCGCAGAAGGGCAAGGAGCGCGTGCAGTCCGTCGCCGAGCGTGAGCGCTTCGACGACACGACGAAGTGCATCCTGTGCGCGGCGTGCACGTCCTCGTGCCCGGTGTTCTGGACCGACGGGCAGTACTTCGGTCCGGCCGCGATCGTCAACGCGCACCGGTTCATCTTCGACTCCCGCGACGACGAGGCGAAGGTCCGTCTCGACATCCTCAACGACAAGGAGGGCGTGTGGCGCTGCCGCACGACCTTCAACTGCACCGACGCCTGCCCGCGGGGCATCCAGGTCACCAAGGCGATCGCAGAGGTCAAGCAGGCACTCGTCCGAGGCCGCGCCTAGGACCGCTCGGTAGGCTCCGACCATGACCTTCGCGGACGTCCGCCCCACGCTCGATCAGCTCGGCTACACCGACCGGTACGTGGTGCTCCCCGGGGAGCACCCGCTCGACGAGCCGGTCGAGGGAGCCCTGCGGATCGTGCCGGTCGACGCCGCGTCGGCGCACGGGCAGGACTGGGCCCTCGAGGTCGTTGACTACGGCAACCCCCGCCGATTGGCCGTGGCCCGCAGTGAGGACGACGCGGTCGAGATGCTCCGGCGGTTCCTCAACCGTCCGTTCCCGCCGGCCCGCGACGTCCGGCAGTCCGAACTCGACGCCCTCCGCGATCGTGCGGGCGCCACGTACCCGCAGCTCGCCGCGCAGGCGCACGGCGCGGGCAACGCGGGCCTGACGATCCAGATCCCAGCCGGGATCCCCGTCGACCGCGTCGGCGGTCCCGACGGTTACCTGCTGCACCCCCTGGACACACCGCTCCCCGCTCGGTCACTGCCGCCGCACGCGATGCAGCGCCCGGACGTGCACCGCTACGTGACGGACCGGCCGTTCCTCGTGAACGTCCGGCTCGTGCAGCCCTGGTTCGACCAGCCCGGCGGTGCGTTGCGGTTCGCGATCGCCGATCCCGGGGTGACGGTGCGCGACCTCGTGGTCGATGGTTCGCTCGTCCGACTCCGGGTCGTCTGACCGCGACCGCCCCGCCGACCGCACCGAGGCGACCTGCTCAGGGGACGAGTGCGAGCTTGCCGCCCGGGTGGCCTTCCTGCAGGAACCGCAGCGCCTCGACGGCGTCGGCGAGCGGCCATGTCCGGGCGACCGGCACGACGAGCTCCCCCGACGCCGCCATGTCCACGAGCTGCTGCCGCACCGAGTCCCGGAAGGCGGCACTCTCGGGCTGCGCACCGCCCACGGCCCGGAAGCCGTCCTGCTGGGCACGACCGTGCGCCGCGATGGTCACGATGCGGTCGCGGTCGGCCACGAGCTCGAGCGACACGTCGACCGCCTCGTCGGTGCCGACACAGTCGATGGCCGCCGCGACACCCTCCGGTGCGAGCGCGCGCACCCGGTCGGCCAACCCCTCGCCGTACGCCACGGGCTCGCCGCCGAACCGCCGTACCGTCTCGGCGTTCGCCTCCGACGCGGTGCCGATCAGGCGGACGCCCCGCTGTCGCGCCTGCTGGAGCACGCTGACCCCGACCGCTCCGGACGCACCGTGCACGAGCACCGTGTCGCCCTCGCCCGGGTGGACGACCCGCAGCACGTCGGCCGCCGTCGTCCCGGCGAGGAACAGGTTCGCCGCCGCGGCATCGTCGAGGGTGTCCGGCGCCGCGAACACGTCGTGCGCCGGGACGGTGATGTCCGTCGCGTAGCCGCCGTCGACCCGGAACGCGATGACGCGGTCGCCGGTGCTCCCACCACCGGACGCGATCGTCGTCCCCGGTCCGATGGCGCTGATGACGCCCGCGACCTCGTACCCGATCCCCATCGGCAACTGGGAGCGGTCGGCGTTCGGACCGCCCTGGGTGTGCTTGTAGTCGGCGGGGTTGACGCCGGCCGCCCGGACGCTGATCGTCACCTCACCCGCGCGGGGCTCCGGCACGGTCGTCTCCACGAACTCGAACACCTCGACGCCGCCGAACTCCGGCGCGATCCACCGCTTGGCCATCCCGGTCCACTCCCGTCCGGTGTCGTCCGTCGGCACCGTCCGCGCCATCCAACGCCCGACGGCTGCACGGCGCCCCGGAGCCGGCCTGGAAGCGGGGCGGTCGGCGACCGCCCCGGCGCGCTTGGCGCAGACGACACGACGGCCGCCGGCCCGGGAGGGACGGCGGCCGTCGAGCTGGCCCGGTGCGGGCCTGCGTCGGTGCGGGATGCGGCTCCGCGTCAGGCGCGGACCGCGGCCACGCGGTCGATGAACGGTGCGAGGAACGGGTGTCCGGCCTCCAGACCGGTGATCTGCTGCGCGACGTCCGTGTCCGAGGCATCCGATCGGAGCAGGGCCTGGAGTTCGACGCTCTGCTCGTCGTCCGGGACGTCGAAGCGGAGCGCGGCGCCCATGGCGTCGAGCAGCGCGGTCGGCTCGACGCCCTCCTCGGCGAGGGCAGCCCCGGGCGACACGAAGCGCTCGTCGCGCGAGAGCTTGCGGAGCGGCTGCCGCCCGACCCGCGTCACCGTGTCGGGCAGGTGCGGGTTCTCGAAGCGGGCGATGATGGCCGTCACGTAGGCGCGGTGCACCTCGGGGTCGAGCTCGTGCCGACGGACGAGCAGGTCGCTCGTCTCGCCGAGCACGGACTCGAGGGCCGACCGGACCGCGGGGATCGCGATCGCGTCCGAGATCTTGTCCGCACCGGCGAGGTACCCGTGGTAGGCCACGGTCGCGTGCCCGGTGTTGACGGTGAAGAGCTTCCGCTCGATCGACGCGGCGAGCCCGTCGACGTAGTGCGCTCCGGGGATCGTGGGCTCCGTGCCGGCGAACGGCGTGCGGTCGATCGCCCACTCGAAGTAGGTCTCGACGGTGACGTCGAGGCCCGCGTCGGCCGGCTGTGCCGGGACGATACGGTCGACGGCGGTGTTCGCGAACACCGCCTTGGCGAGCGCCGCGTCCCGCTCGCCCTCGGGCAGTGCGTCGACGATGAACTCGCGGAGGCGGTCGGTCGCGTTGATCGCGTTCTCGCACGCCATCACGGCGAGCGGCGCTGTCCCCGGGTCGCGCTCGACGAGGCCGCGCGCGATGACCGGGGCGATGAACCGGAGCACGGTGGGCCCGACGGCGCACGTGACGACGTCGGCCGCGGCCACCTCGGCGACCACGCCGGCCTCGTCCTGAGCGCTGTTCACCGCGCGGAAGCCCGTCACGACGTGGTCCTGCGCACCGGCGCCGACCTCGTGCACCGTGTACGAGTCGGCGGCCGCGAGTGCGTCGATGAGCGGCGCGGCGACGTCGGCGAAGACGACCTCGTACCCGGCCTCGTGGAGCAGGAGCCCGACGAAGCCGCGCCCGATGTTGCCGGCACCGAAGTGGACGGCGACGCTCACTCGTTCACCTCGCCGAGGATCGCCATGATCGCCCCGGCGTCGGGTGCCTCGGTGAGCGCCTGCACCTGGTCCTCGTCGGAGAACACGATCGCGATCTTCGACAGGATGTCGAGGTGCTCGTTGTTGACGCCGGCGATGCCGACGACGAATCGCACCTCGTTGCCGTCCCAGTCGATGGGCGACGCGTAGCGGATGAACGACAGCGCGGACGTCTTGATGGCGTCCTTCGCCTCGTTCGTGCCGTGCGGGATCGCCAGGAAGTTGCCCATGTAGGTGGACACGCTCTTCTCGCGCTCGAGCATGGCGGGATAGTAGTCCCCCGTGACCGCACCGGCGGCCTCGAGGATGTCAGCCGCCTCCTTCATCGCCTCCGTCTTGGTCGGAGCGGTGTCCTCGGTGTGGATCCGGATCTGGCTCTCCTGCAGGACGGGCATCGGTGGTTCTCCTTGTTCGTGGCTGTGGGGCGGGGGAACACGTCGTCCGCGTTCCCCCGCCCCGTGGGTGTGGTGCCGTGTGGTGCGGTTACTGCTGCTTCAGCTGGTCGACGACCTGGTCGTACTGGGGCGCGTTCATGAAGTTACCGACCGACACGTGCTGCGCGTTCGGGTTCTTCTGCTTCGCCCGGTCGGTGAGCTCCTCCTGGGTGATGATGAGGTCCTCGTCACCCGAGAGGTTCGCGATCGCCTTGTTGACGACCGTGACGCCCTCGATACCGGCCTTCTTGATCTTGTTCCGCAGGACGCTCGCGCCCATGGCACTCGAGCCCATGCCGGCGTCGCAGGCGAACACGACGTTCTGGACGCGCGTGGCGGTGGTGGTGCCCGTCGCGGACCCGACGCCGCCGAAGGACGACTCGGTCTCCTCCTCGTTCGCCGGGGCGTTCGAGCCGAAGATGCCCGCGGTCGCCGCGTTGACGTCGCGGCCCTTGTTCGCCTGCATGCGGGCGAGGGCGTCGCTCATGTCGCCACCACCGGCGGCCAGGTCCCGCTTGCGGGTCGAGATGAGGAAGAAGGACGCGACGGCGCCGGACACGAGCGCCGACAGGACGACGGAGAGGATGACGCCGACGTAGCTGTCCCGCGAGGTGTTGAAGAGCACCGCCAGGATCGAACCGGGCGAGGCCGGGGCGACGAGACCGGACCCGAACGTGACGTTCGTGGCGACACCGGTCGCACCACCGAGGATGACGGCGATGAACAGGATCGGCTTCTGCAGCACGTACGGGAAGTAGATCTCGTGGATGCCACCGAAGAACTGGATGAGGATCGCGCCGGGAGCCGTCGACCGCGCGACGCCGACACCGAAGAAGGTGAAGGCGAGGAGGATGCCGAGACCGGGGCCGGGGTTCGCCTCGAGGAGGAACAGGATCGACTTGCCGGACTGCTGGACCTGCTGCGCGCCGAGCTGGTCGAGCACGCCGTGGTTGATCGCGTTGTTGAGGAAGAAGACCTTCGCCGGCTCGATGATGACGCTCGCGAGCGGCAGCAGGTGCGCGTGCACCAGCCACTCGACGGCGGCACCGAGGCCGTCCGCGATGCGGAGGAAGATCCAGGACAGCCAGAAGAAGCCGACCATGAACAACCCGAAGCCGAGGATGCCGGCCGCGTAGTTGTTCACGAGCATCTCGAAGCCCGGCTTGATCTTGCCGTCCCAGATGCGGTCCACCTGCTTGATGAGGTACGCGCCGAGCGGGCCGCAGATCATCGCGCCGAGGATCATCGTCGTGCCCGACGCGCCGAGGATGACGCCCATGGTGAAGATCGAGCCGACGACCGCACCGCGGATGTCGTAGACCATCCGGCCACCCTGGATCGCGATCGCGAGCGGGATGAGGTAGGTGAGGATCGGGCCGACTACGCCGACGTTCGCGACGCCGTGCGTGGTGCCGAAGCCGCCGAGGACGCCGACGGGAGTCCAGCCGGTCTGGATGAAGAAGGCGGTGATGATGCCCCACGCGATGAAGATCGCGATGTTCGGCATCACCATGCCGGAGAGGAAGGCGCCGAACTTCTGGACGGCGACCCGACCGCCGCCCCGCTTCTGTGCGGGGGCGCCGGTCGCTGCGACGGACGTCGTTGTCATGTGCGTTCTTTCTGGTGTGGGTTCGTGGGAACGGATCGGAGGGAACGGGACGGGGAGGTCAGACGACGTGCGCCGACGTCGCAGCGGCACGTGCGGCCGCGGCGGACGGGGCGGCGAGCGCGGCCCGGGCCATCTCGCGCGCCTGCTCGAGGGTGTGCTGGCCGAGTTCGGCGCGCACGTCCGCGAGGGCGGCGGGGGTCATGGAGAGCGTGGTGGCGCCGAGACCGACGAGGACGACGGCGAGCAGCGGGTCGGCCGCGGCCTCGCCGCAGATCCCCACGGCCTTGCCCGCGTCGCGCCCGGCAGCACCGAGCTGGGCGACGAGGCGCAACACCGCGGGGTGCCACGGGTCCTGGTAGGAGGCGACGGACCCGAGCAGCCGGTCCGCGGCGAGCGTGTACTGCGTCAGGTCGTTCGTGCCGACGGAGACGAAGTCCGCCTGCTGGAACACCTGCTCGGCGAGGAGCGCGAGCGACGGCACCTCGGCCATGACACCCGCGGTCCGGACACCGAGCTCGCGGGCCAGGGACACGAAGTACGCGGTCTCCTCGGCGTCCGCCACCATCGGCGCCATCACCCAGAGGTCGGCCTCGGTCTCGGCGTCGGCCTGGACGAGCGCGGTGAGCTGGTCACGGAGGACCGCCTCGTGGTGTCGCAGCGCCCGGAGGCCACGGCGACCGAGCGCGGGGTTCTCCTCGTCCTGATCGGTCAGGAACGACAGCGGCTTGTCCGCCCCCGCGTCGAGCGCGCGGACGACGACCTTCTTGCCGGGGAACACGGACAGCAGCTGCACGTAGGCCTGACGCTGCGCCTCCACGGTCGGTGCGGTCGGCGAGTCGAGGAACAGGAACTCGGTGCGGAACAGGCCGACGCCCTCGGCGCCGAGCGCGACGGCGCCCGCGGCATCGGCGGGGTTGCCGAGGTTCGCCAGGAGCGGCACGAGCGTGCCGTCGGCGAGCGCGCCGGGGGTGACCGGTCGGTCGGCCGCGGCGAGACGCTCGGCGATCCGGGCCTCCGTCGCGGTGACGAGGTCGGGATCGGGGTCGGTGACGACCACGCCGGCAGCGGCGTCGACGACGACCGTCTGGCCGTCGACGAGGTCCGCGGCGCCCTCGACGCCGACGATCGCCGTGATGCCCTTCGCCCGGGCGAGGATCGCGGTGTGCGAGGTGGGGCCGCCGTCGCTCGTGACGAGCGCGAGCACCTTGTCGAGGTCGAGCAGGGCGGTGTCCGCCGGGGCGAGGTCGCGCGCGACCAGGACGAACGGGGTGTCCGAGTCGGGCACGCCCGGTGCGGGCACCCCACGGAGCTTCGCGATGATGCGCTGGGACACGTCGCCGAGGTCGGCCGCCCGCTCCCCCATGTAGCCGCCCATCGCGGCGAGGATGTCCTGGAACGCGGCGAACGCGTCGTGCACGGCGCGCTCCGCGTTCGCGCCACCGCTGATCCGGGTGTGGACGTCGTCGAGCAGCGTCGGGTCCTGCGCCATGAGCGCCTGGGCCTCGAGCACGGCCTGGGCGTCGCCACCGGCGAGCGCGCCGCGCTTCGTCAGGTCGTCGGCGACCGCGGCCACGGCCTCGTGCACGGCGGCGTCCGCGGCCTCGACCGGACCGTCGAGCGGTGCCGACGACGGAGCGCCGAGGGGCTCGGGCATGCGCAGCACGGGTCCGAGCGCGACGCCGCGGCCCACCCCGGTTCCGGGCAGTTCGGACATTCGAGACTCCTTCATCTCATCGCGCAGATCAGGCGGTGCGGTGGGGCTGGACGACGGCGCACGGGCGGCGCGCTGCGACGACCATACATCGATTCCGATTGACAAACAAACAAATCCGGGGATAAAAATGCAGAAACAGATGCCCGTTTGCGTCTGACTCCCCCCGCCCCGGCCACTCGGGCCCCGGGGACGTCGGTCGATGCCCGTTTCGCCCACTCCGAGGTCCGATGTACGCACCAGAACGTCACCAGCGCATCGTCGAGCAGGCGCGCGCGCAGGGGCGGGTCGACGTCAAGGACCTCGCTGAACTCCTCGCGGTCACGCCCGAGACGATCCGCCGCGACCTCACGAGCCTCGAACGGCGCGGCCTCGTCCGGCGCGCGCACGGCGGCGCGATCCCGGTCGAGCGGATCACGATCCACGCGGGCGTGGGCGACCGCGGCGGCATCAACACGGCCGAGAAGATGGTGATCGCCGAGGCCGCGCTCGACGAACTGCCCGAGGGCGGCTCGATCATCATCGACGCGGGCACCTCGACCATCTGCCTCGCCGAGATGCTGCCGACCGACCGCGGGCTCACCGTCGTGACGCACTCGCTGCCGGTGGCGATGGCGGTCGCCACCCGGCCCGGGATCGACCTGCACTTCCTCGGCGGGAACATCCGGAGCGACTCCCTCGCGGGCGTCGGCACGTGGACCCACCAGCTCGTCGGCATGGTGAGCGTCGACGTCGCCTTCCTCAGCATCAACGGCATCACACCCGAGCGGGGCCTGACGACGCACAACATGGCGGAGGCCGCCGTGAAGACCGCACTCATCAAGGCCGCGCGGCGGAGCATCCTGCTCGCCGACCACTCGAAGTTCGGCCGCGAGGAGTTCGGGCGCGTGGCACCGCTCGCCGCGATCGACACGATCATCACCGACCCCGCGGTCAACCTCGACCTCGTGCGCGAGGTCGAGGCCGCCGGCACCGAGGTCTTCTGGCCCGGACGGGACTGACCCGTCGGGCGCGACCGTCCACGGCCACACCGGCCGCGCTCGCTACCATGAGGGCGCATCCACTCGGACCATGCGTCCGATCGAGACAGGAGTTCCGATGTCCGAAGCCACCCGCACCGTCACCGTCGCCAGCGGATCGGGGCTGCACGCGCGGCCCGCTTCGCTGTTCGTGCAGAACGTCACGGCGTCCGGTCACCAGGTCACGATCGCCAAGGGCGACAAGTCGGCCAACGCGGGCAGCATCCTCGGTCTCCTCGGGCTCGGCGTCGAGAACGGCGACGAGGTCACGCTCACGGTCACGGGCGACGACGCCGACGCGACCGCCGACGCACTCGTGACCTTCCTGCAGACCGACCACGACGCGGCCTGACCGCGGCCGCGCCGGCCGCGTCGCGCCACCCGCCGGCCGGGAGGCCCGTGGTGGCGCCGCCACGGACCTCCCGGCAGGGGCGCACGTCCGGGACGGGCCCCGTCGGAGGCCGCCGCTAGGGTTGGACGCATGACCCGCCTGCGTCTCGCGACCGTCAACGTCAACGGCATCCGCGCCGCGTTCCGCAAGGGCATGGGCGACTGGCTGCAGGGGCGGGACGTCGACGTGCTCGCCCTGCAAGAGGTCCGTGCGTCCACCGACGACCTCCAGGAGCTCCTCGGTGAGGACTGGAACGTCGTGCACGACCCCGCGACGGCGAAGGGCCGCGCGGGCGTGGCGATCGCCTCGCGCGACCGGGCCCGGATCCACCGTGTCGAGCTCGGCCCGGACGACTTCGACTCGGCGGGCCGGTGGCTCGAGGCCGACTACGAGGTCGGCGACGCGGTCGTCACGGTGGTGAGCACCTACGTGCACTCCGGCGAGGCCGACACCCCCAAGCAGGACGAGAAGTGGCGCTTCCTCGACGCGATGGAGCAGCGCCTCCCGGCCCTGCAGCGGCACAACGAGCTCGCGGTCGTCGTCGGCGACCTCAACGTCGGGCACGACGAGCGCGACATCAAGAACTGGAAGGGCAACGTGAAGCGGGCCGGCTTCCTGCCCCGCGAGCGCGCCTACTTCGACCGCTTCCTCGGCGCCGCCGGCGAGCAGGTGGACTGCGTCGACGGCACCACCGGCACCGGGCTCGGATGGGTCGACGTCGGACGGGAGCAGGCCGGCGACGTCCCCGGCCCCTACACGTGGTGGTCGTGGCGCGGCCAGGCGTTCGACAACGACTCCGGTTGGCGCATCGACTACCAGATGGCGACGCCCGCGCTCGCGGCGAAGGTCACGGCGTACGCGGTGGACCGCGCGGCCGCGTACGACCAGCGATGGTCCGACCACACCCCCGTGGTCGTCGACTACGAGGTCTGACCCCCGACTCCCCGGCCCCTCGGCCGCCCACGCAAGGACACCTGCACCATGACGAAGACCCGCTTGTTCTCCGGCATCCAGCCGTCCGCCGGATCGCTCCACCTCGGCAACTACATCGGCGCGCTCATGCAGTGGCGGGACCTGCAGACCACGTACGACGCCATCTACTGCGTCGTCGACATGCACGCGATCACCTCGCCGCAGGACCCGGCCGCCCTGCGCGAGAACACCCGTCGCACGGCCGCGCAGTACATCGCGGCCGGGATCGACCCCGAGCAGTCCACGCTGTTCGTGCAGTCGCACGTCCCCGCGCACGCCGAACTCGCCTGGGTGCTCAACACCATCACCGGCTTCGGTGAGGCGAGCCGGATGACCCAGTTCAAGGACAAGGCCGCACGGCAGGGCACCGAGTCGGCGTCCGTCGGCCTGTTCACGTACCCGATGCTCATGGCCGCCGACATCCTGCTCTACGGGTCCGCGATCGTGCCGGTCGGCGATGACCAGCGCCAGCACGTCGAGCTGACGCGGGACCTCGCGGGCCGCTTCAACTCGCGCTTCGGCGACACGTTCGTCGTGCCCGAGGCCCACATCCTGGCCGAGACCGCACGGATCTACGACCTGCAGACGCCGACGAGCAAGATGAGCAAGTCGGCGGCGACCGACGCGGGTCTCATCCAGTTGCTCGACGACCCGAAGCGCACCGCCAAGAAGATCCGATCGGCCGTCACGGACACCGAGCGCGACGTCCGCGCCGACCGCGAGCACAAGCCGGGCGTGACCAACCTGCTCACGATCCTGTCGGCGTTCACGCGGACCCCGGTCCCGGAGCTCGAGCAGGCCTTCGTGGGCAAGGGTTACGGCGATCTCAAGGGCTCCGTGGCGGACGCCGTCGTGGCCGAGCTCGAGCCGGTCCGCGCGCGGACCCTCGAGCTGCTCGACGACCCGGCCGAGCTCGACCGTCTCCTCGCCGTCGGGGCGGACCGGGCGGAGTCGATCGCCGAGACCACGCTCGCCACCGTCTACGACCGCATCGGCTTCGTGCCGCGGCACCGCTGACCCGTCCCCGCCGGACGTGCTCCCCGTCACGCTGCGGTCCCCCGTCGCCCGCCTCGACATGCCGACGCGGGCGGACGCACCCGCGATCACCGAGGCATGCCAGGACGCCGAGATCGCGCGCTGGACGACGATCCCGATGCCGTACGGGCCGCGTGACGCCCATGCCTTCGTCGACGCCCTGGTCGGCCCGGGCTGGGCGTCCGACCGCGAGTACACGTGGGCGATCCGCCGGCCGTCGAGCACGTGGCTCGAGGGCGTCGTGGCGTTCCGGCCCGCGCACCGCGACATCGGCTTCTGGCTCGCGCCCTCGGCGCGCGGGCACGGGCTCATGGCCGAGGCCGTGCGGCTCGTGACCGGGTGGGCGTTCGAGCAGGGCCACGAGGACGTGTACTGGGAGTGCTTCGTCGGTAACCGGGCGTCGGCCGCGGTGGCGCGACGGGCGGGGTTCGCCTACACCGGAACCGGTCCCGGGCTCATCCCCGGCCGTGACGGCACCCCCGTGACCTGCTGGAAGGGACTGCTCCGAGCGGACGGCCGATCGGCCTCGGACCTGCCATGGCCCGCGGCCGCGCTCGACGCCTGACGCCCGGCCGCCAGCCGGGAGCCTCGCTATGCTCGACCGGGTGAGCACCGCGCCCTCCGGACCCGTCTCCCCGGCCGAGGAGCGGGCCATGCGCCGCGCGCTCGAACTCGCGGCCGAGGGCCCGCGCGTCGGCGACCACGCGCGCGTCGGCGCCGTCGTCCTGGCGCCGGACGGCTCCGTGCTCGCCGAGGGACACCACCGTGGTGCGGGCACGCCCCACGCCGAGGTCGACGCACTGTCGGCGCTCCCGCCGGGCGCGGCCCGTGGTGCGACGATGGTGGTCACGCTCGAGCCGTGCGACCACGTCGGCCGCACCGGACCGTGCTCGGTCGCTCTGCTCGACGCCGGGGTGACCCGCGTCGTGTACGCGATCGACGACCCGGGCGAGCACGCGCACGGCGGTGCCGCGCGCCTCCGCGCCGCGGGCGTCGACGTCGTGTCCGGGCTCCTCGCGGACGAGGCCGAGTCGTTCCTCGAGCGCTGGCTGCTCTCGGTCCGACTCGGCCGGCCCTGGGTGACGGTGAAGTGGGCCATGAGCCTCGACGGCCGAGCCGCGGCGGCGGACGGCTCGAGCAAGTGGATCACCGGGGCGGCCGCGCGGCAGCACGTCCACGAGCAGCGTGCGGACCACGATGCGCTGCTCGTCGGTACCGGTACCGTGCTCGCCGACGATCCGAGCCTCACCGCGCGGGGCGACGCGGGCGAGCTCATGCCGGTGCAGCCCCTGCCCGTCGTGGTCGGTGACCGCGCGGTGCCGGACGACGCCGCACTGCGTCGCCATCCCCGCGGCTTCCGCGCGGTTCCGGGCCACGACCTCGAGGCAGTGCTGCGCTCCCTCCGCCCCCTCGGGGTGCACACCGTCTTCGCGGAGGGCGGTCCGACGGTCGCGAGCGCCCTCATCCGGCACGGCCTCGCCGACGAACTGCTGGTGTACACGGCGCCGGTCCTGCTCGGCGGTCCACGGACGGCCCTCGACGACCTCGGCGTGGGAAGCATGGACGACCGCCTGCGGTTGACCATCGCATCGTCCACGGAACTCGGCCCGGACCTGCTGTTCCGGGCCCGCATCGACCGGAGCACCACATGAGCGACGCGCTGACCTCCCCCACACCGGGCAGTCCCGTGCGGTTCGAGGTCGCCACCACCGTCCCGACCGTCCACGGCCGGTTCGAGATGCGCGCGTACCGGGACCTCGTGACCGGGGCAGACCACGTCGCCGTCATCGCGCGCGACCGCACCGGGAACGCCCCGGCCGACGGAGCGCTCGTTCGGGTGCACTCGGAGTGCCTGACCGGCGAGGCCTTCGGGTCGCTCAAGTGCGAGTGCGGCCCGCAGCTCGACGCCGCGCTCGACACCATCGCCGCCGAGGGCGGGGTCGTCGTCTACCTGCGGGGGCAGGAGGGCCGGGGCATCGGGCTCATCGACAAGCTCCGCGCCTACCGGCTGCAGGAGGACGGGCTCGACACGCTCGACGCGAACCTCGCGCTCGGCCTGCCCGCGGACGCGCGTGAGTACGGCGGGGCCGCGGGGATCCTCACGGACCTCGGGATCACCCACATCCGGCTGCTGTCGAACAACCCCGAGAAGCGCCGGCAGCTCGAGGAGCACGGGATCGTCGTCGACGAGCTCGTGCCGCTCGTGGTCGGAGTCTCGGCCGAGAACGCCGGCTACCTCGACACGAAGCGCGACCGGATGGGACACGCCCTCCCCGCGCATCTCGAGGCGGACCTCCCCGGCTGATCGGTCGGGCGGCGGAGCCCATCCGGCGCCGCGGCGTTGGTATCCCACGCTCTGGGCGGATTCGCAGGTTCGACGACGAGCACGTAGACTGTGTGGACCGTCACGAGCGGTACCTCGACGAACGCATCCGACCGGTGTCCGCGCCCACCTGCGCGAACCGGTCGTCGACCCGACGTTCGTGTCCGCACCGCACCCGTCCCGGGTGCTCCCCTCGGAGTCCGACGCGCAACCATGTCCGCACCCGCTCCGGCGACGTCCGTCGCCGCACCCACCACCAACCCGCGCTCCCGCGTGGTGATCGCCAGCCTCGTCGGCACGTCGATCGAGTTCTACGACTTCTACGTCTACGCGACGGCCGCGGTCCTCGTGTTCCCCAGCCTGTTCTTCCCGAACGAGAGCGCGGTCGCCTCGCAGCTGTCGTCGTTCGTGACGTTCGCGCTGGCGTTCTTCGCACGCCCGGTCGGATCGATCATCTTCGGCCACTTCGGTGACCGCATCGGCCGGAAGACCACGCTGGTCGCCTCCCTCCTCGTGATGGGGAGCGCGACGTTCCTCATCGGCGTCCTGCCGACGTTCGCGCAGATCGGTGTCTGGGCGCCGGTCCTCCTCGCCGTCATGCGGTTCTGCCAGGGCGTCGGCCTCGGGGGCGAGTGGAGCGGGGCGGCGCTCCTGGCGACCGAGAACGCGCCGTCCGGCCGCCGGGGCGTCTTCGGGTCGCTCCCCCAGCTCGGCGCGCCGATCGGGTTCCTCATCGCCAACGGCGTCTTCATCGTGCTCAACGCGCTCATGCCGGCCGCGGCGGGACAGGCGGCATCGCCCGCGTTCCAGTCCTTCGGCTGGCGGATCCCGTTCCTCCTCAGCGCCGTGCTCGTGGTGATCGGACTCTACGTCCGGTTCAAGCTCATCGAGTCGCCGGTGTTCACGGGGGTCGTGGAATCGGGCGCGGTCGCCAAGGTGCCGCTCGGCCGTGTGTTCCGCACGTCCTGGCGTGCGGTCGTCGTCGGGACGTTCGGGATGGTCGCGACGTACGTGCTGTTCTACTTCATGACGACGTTCACGCTGACGTACGGCACGGCGCCGTCCACCGTGACCGCCGGTGCGAAGATCGGGCTCGGGTACCCGCGGGGCGAGTTCCTCGGCCTCCTCATGATCGGCGTCGTCTTCTTCGGGATCTTCACGCCGATCGCCGGCATGCTCGCGGACCGCTTCGGGCGCCGCCCGACGCTCATCCTGACGACGATCGGTATCGTGCTGTTCGGCCTGACGTTCCAGTTCTGGTTCGCGTCCGCGCACGGGCCGCTCGGCACGGTGACGTTCCTCGTCGTCGGACTCTCGCTCATGGGCCTGACGTTCGGTCCGATGGGTGCGCTCCTGCCCGAGCTGTTCCCCGCGAACGTCCGGTACACGGGCTCGGCCGTCGCCTACAACGTCGCGAGCATCCTCGGCGCCTCACTCGCCCCGACCGTCGCGATCGCCCTGTGGAGCGCCAAGGGGAACATCTTCCTCGTCGGGCTCTACCTGACGGGAGCGGCGGTGGTCACGCTCGTCGCGCTGTTCTTCGTCCGCGAGACCCGCGGGAGCGACTTCGACCGCACGGACGGCACCGTCGGCGCCGGCACGACAGAGGGGACCACCAGCGCGGGGAGCCTCGCTCCCTGACGCGGGCCACCGCCAGCACGACGGGCGCTCGCCGACCGACCGGGAGGACCGGCACCGGTCGACGGGCGCCCGTCGCCGTGGCGCGGACGGGCGCCTCCGTCAACGCGGGTTGACATGCTGCGAGTGTCAATGTAGGTTGACACCCATGGACAGCGGCACGATCACCGCGCTCGCGGCCGACGCCGGCGACGACGACCCGTTCACGGCCCTCGGTGCCGTGCGGGACCTCCGTCGCGAGGTCGACCGGGTCGAGGCGATCGCCGCCCGTCGCGCACGCAACGCCGGAGCCTCGTGGCAGGAGATCGCCACGCTCCTCGGCGTGAGCCGTCAGGCCGTGCACAAGAAGTACGGCCGCTGCTGACGCGACCTCCGTCACGGGCATGCGCCCGGCACCATCCGAGAAGGAACCGATGAGCAATCCCCTGGCCCGACGCGGCCGCAAGCAGCCGGACGGACCCCGCGCGACCTTCCGTTCGCTGCTCCCGTACCTGTTCGAGAACCGCCCGGTGATGGTGTTCATCGTCGTGCTCAGCGTGCTCGGCTCGGCTGCGTCGCTCGCACAGCCCCTGCTCGTGAACCAGGTGATCCAGGCCGTCGAGGCGGGGCACACCCTGACCCTGCTCGTCGTCGCGCTCGCGGCGATGGTCGTCGTCGCGGGGCTCATCAACGGTTTCCAGCACTTCATGCTCCAGCGGGCGGGCGAGGGCGTCGTGCTGTCGAGCCGGCGGCGCCTCGTCGCGCGGATCCTGTCCCTCCCGATCTCCGAGTTCGACGTCCGCCGCACGGGTGACCTCGTGTCCCGCGTCGGCAGCGACACGACGCTCCTCCGCGCGGTCCTGACCCAGGGACTCGTCGAAGCGATCGGGGGCGCCCTGACCTTCATCGGCGCCGTCGTGGGCATGGCGATCATCGACCCGCTCCTGCTCGGACTCACCGCCATCGTGATCGCCGTCTCGATCGTCGTCGTCGGCGTGCTGTCGCGCCGGATCCGCGCCGCGAGCAAGGCCGCGCAGGAGAAGGTGGGCGACCTGACGGCCGCGGTGGAGCGCGGCATCAGCGCCGTCCGCACGATCCGAGCCGCGGGTGCCACCGAACGCGAGGTCACGGAGATCGACGGCCACGCCTCGGAGGCCTACCGCCGCGGTCTGGACATCGCGCGGATGTCGGCGTTCGTCGTCCCGGTCGCGAGCATCGCCATGCAGCTCTCGTTCATCGTCGTGATCGGCGTCGGCGGAGGACAGGTCGCCGCGGGCAGCATCCAGGTCGCCACCCTCGTGACGTTCATCCTGCTGCTGTTCATGATGATCATGCCGCTCGGTCAGGCGTTCGGTGCGGCGGTCGCGGTCAATCAAGCCCTCGGGGCCCTCGGCCGCATCCAGGAGATCCTCGACCTGCCCACCGAGGACCAGGACGACCACGCCGCCCTCCCGGCCCCCGCGGTCGCCACGGACGACGCCATCACCTTCGAGCACGTGTCCTTCCACTACCGCGAGGCCGCCGTCCGCGCGGTGACCGAGGCGGACGGCACGGTCCCCGGAACCGCCGCCGCGATGTCGGCGCCAGCGGTCGACGGAGCGGGCGCGCGGAACCTGCCGGGCGCGCGCACCGCCTCCCGGCCGGACGGCGACACGACCGGCACGGCCAGCGACACGGCCGTCCTGCACGACGTGTCGTTCGGCGTGCGGCGCGGCACGCGCGTCGCGCTCGTCGGCCCCTCCGGTGCCGGCAAGAGCACGACGCTCGCCCTCATCGAGCGCTTCTACGACCCGACCGACGGCGTCGTCCGGCTCGGCGGGATCGACGTCCGCGGGCTCGACCGTGCCGAGCTCCGCAGCCAGATCGGGTACGTCGAACAGGACGCCCCCGTGCTCGCGGGGACGATCCGGGCGAACCTGCTGCTCGGCAAGCCCGAGGCGACCGAAGCCGAGTGCGTGCGCGTCCTCGAGGCCGTCAACCTGTCCGACGTGCTCGAGCGCGACGAACGCGGCCTCGACGCCCAGGTCGGCGAGGACGGCGTCATGCTGTCCGGCGGTGAGCGCCAGCGGCTCGCGATCGCCCGCGCGCTCCTCGCCGCACCGCCGATCCTGCTGCTCGACGAGTCGACGTCGAGCCTCGACGGCATCAACGAGCAACGGATGCGGGCCGCGATCGACGCGGTGGCCGAGGACCGCACGCTCCTCGTGATCGCGCACCGACTGTCCACCGTCGTCGACTCCGACCACATCGTCGTGCTCGAGCAGGGACGCGTCGTCGGGCAGGGCACCCATTCTGAACTCGTGCAGACGACGCCGCTCTACCGGGACCTGGCGAAGCACCAGCTCCTGGTGTGAGGGCCTCCCCGGACGGTCAGGGCGCGGCGAACGGATCCGGCGTCAGGACGTACACGGTCTCGAGGTACTCCTCGAGACCGTCGTGGGCGCCCTCACGCCCGAGCCCCGACGCCTTGACACCACCGAACGGTGCCGCCGCGTTCGAGACGACACCCGTGTTCAAGCCGACCATGCCCGACTCGAGCCGCTCCGCCATGCGCTGGCCGCGCGCGAGGTCCTTCGTGAACACGTACGAGACGAGACCGTACTCGGTGTCGTTCGCCAGCCGGACGGCCTCGTCCTCGGTGTCGAACCGGGTGATCGCCACGACCGGCCCGAAGATCTCGGTCGACAGGATCGCGGACCCGGGCTGGACCGTGTCGAGCACCGTCGGGGCGTAGTAGGTCCCCGGACGGTCCACGCGCTCCCCGCCGAGCACGAGGGTCGCCCCGCGATCGACGGCGTCCGCGACGAGTCGCGCCGCCTTGTCGACCGAGCGCTCGTCGATGAGCGGCCCCATGGTCGTGCCGTCCTCGGTCCCGCGGCCGATGCGGAACCCGCGGACGCGGTCGGTGAGCGCCGTGACGAAGGCATCGGCGATCCCGGCCTGCACGAAGAAGCGGTTCGCCGCCGTGCAGGCCTCGCCCACGTTGCGGAACTTCGCTGCCATCGCCGCGGACACGGCGGTCTCGAGGTCCGCGTCGTCGAACACCACGAGTGGCGCGTTGCCGCCGAGCTCCATGCTCGTCCGGAGCACGTTGTCCGCCGCCAGCTTGAGCAGTGCCGAGCCGACGGGCGTGGACCCGGTGAACGTGAGCTTCCGGAGTCGCGGATCGGCGATGAGCGGCCCCGACTGCGCCGGGGCGTCCGAGGTCGGCACGACACCGAGCACCCCGGCAGGCAGCCCGGCCTCGGCGAACAGCCGCGCGAGGTACAGGGTCGTCAGGGGTGTGAGGTCAGCGGGTTTGACGACGATCGTGCAGCCCGCCGCGAGCGCCGGCCCGATCTTCCGCGTCGCCATCGCCAGGGGGAAGTTCCACGGCGTGATCGCGTAGACCGGGCCGACCGGGCGCTTGAGGACGATCGCGCGACCCGTGCCCTCCGGGTTCGTGCCGTAGGAGCCACCGATGCGCACGGCCTCCTCGCTGAACCACCGGAGGAACTCGGCGCCGTACACGACCTCGCCGCGCGCCTCGGCCAGGGGTTTGCCCATCTCGAGCGACATCAGCCGCGCGAGGTCCTCGGCGTGCTCGTGCACCAGGTCGAACGTGCGACGGAGCACGTCGGAGCGCCCCCGGGGCGAGGTCGCGGCCCAGGCGTCCTGCGCGACCACCGCGGCGTCGAGGGCCGCCATCGCGTCCTCGGGGGTGGCATCGGCCACTGCGGCGATGACGGCGCCCGTCGACGGGTCGCGGACGTCGAAGGTCCGGCCGGACGACGAGGCACGCCATCCGCCCGCGATGAACAGGCCCGTCGGCACGTCCGTCACCCGGACGACGCCGTCGTCGATCGTGGTCGTGGGGGCGGTCGTGGCCGTGGTCGTGCGCGCGGTCGTGGCCGTGCCGTCGCTCATGCTCGTCTCCTCGGGGTCGCGTCAGATCTGGGCACCGTCGGTGCGCTCGAGTCCCTCCCCGACGTCGCTCCGACCGACGTGCCCACCGGCCGCGCGGATCTCGTCGAGCGCGGCCGCGCTCGGTCCGGACGCGACCCCGGCGATGAGGTCCTCGAACACGAAGACGTCGAGGCCGGCTCGGGCACCGTCGAGGGCGGTCGCTCGGACGCAGTGATCCGTCGCGATGCCGACGACGTCGAGCGCGTGCACCTTCCGGTCGTACAGCAGGTCGACGAGCCCCCGGCCCTGGTCGTCGACGCCCTCGAACGCGGAGTACGCCGGCTCCCCCATGCCCTTCCGCACGTGGATGTCGACCGGTGCGGTGTCGAGGTCCGGGTGGTACTCGGCCCCGAAGGTGTCCGCCACGCAGTGCACCGGCCACGTCGTGACGTAGTCCGGATCCCCCGACGCGAAGTGACCGCCGTTGTCGTCGTCGCCGTGGTGCCAGTCGCGCGAGGCGACGATGACGTCGTAGTCGCCCGCGTGTCGCCCGAGGAAGGTCGTGATGCGCGCGGCCGTCGCAGCACCCCCGTCCACACCGAGGGCGCCGCCCTCGGTGAAGTCGTTCTGGACGTCCACGATCACGAGCGCTCTGGTCATGCGTCCATCCTGTCCCCTGCCGCCGTCTGCGGCCGCACACGGTCAGGTGTTCGCGAGCTTGCCGCCGCATCGGTAGACCGCAGCGGTGATCGCGTCGAGCGCCGGCAACGCGGCGGCCCGCGACGACCCGAGCGCGTAGAACGCGAAGGTCAGCCGCGTGCCGTCCGCGGCGTCCATGTACCCGCCGAGTGTGTTCGCGGTGTCGATCCATCCCGTCTTGGCGTGCACCTTGCCGGCGGCGACCGCGTTCGCCCCCGTGAAGCGGCCGGCGAGCGTCCCGGTCCGACCGGCGATCGGCAGCGACTGCGCCAGCACGCCGAGGCCCTTCTGCCCGGCCGCAACCTGCACCATGAGCTTCGCGACGAGCGCTGGTGCGACGGCGTTCGAGGCGCTCTCGCCCGAGCCGTCCCTGATCGTGATCGCCGAGGCGTCGATGCCGTAGGTCGACAGGGCCGCGCGGTACACGCCGGTCAGCGATGCCGCTGAGCCGTTCGACCCCGACACCTTCGACGAGATCCGGGCGAGCATCTCGGCGAGCGTGTTGTCGGAGTTCGGGATCATCTGCCCGATCAGGGTCGACACCGGCTGCGACTGCACCTCGGCGATGGTCGTCGTGCCCGTGGTGGCACGCTTCGTGATCGTCGCCGACGCCGCACCGACCACGCCCGCGTTCGCCAGGGCGGTGCGGAACATCGCGCCAGCGCGGCCGACGGGATCGGTCGACCGGGGGGAGGTCGCGAGACCGGGACTGGCGCGGTCACCGTCCACCATGAGCGCGGTGATCTCCGGCTGGTAACCGATGGTCCGCTCGGTGACCGGCCACGTCGGGTCCCACGCGTCCGCGTCGTTCCAGTACGTGTCGTCGGTGACGATCGTCGTCACGGGCGTGCTGCCGAGCGTCGTCTTGACCTGTTGCGCCAACTGCGCGAGCGTCGGGGCCCCCGGGTAGACGGTGGCCCCGCCCGCCGAGAGGGTCGGGTCACCGTGGCCGACGATCGCGACGGTGCCGCCACCCTCGGAGACCACCGTGGTCGGGATGCGGTAGCCCGCTCCGAGGTCGGCGAGCGCCGTCGCGGTCGTGAGCGTCTTCATGACGCTCCCCGTCCGTGCGGGCGTGCCGCCGCTCCGGTCGAACAGGGTCTCGCCCGTCGCGGCGTCGACGACGACGCCCTCGAACTGACCGAGACCAGCGGCGGAGGCCGCCCCTGCGACCGAGCACGTCCCGATCGCCGTCGGACCGGCGGGGTCGGTCGGCACCGGTCGGGCGGCCACCGTCGGCGTCGGCGTCGGTGTCGCCGACCGCGTCGCCGGAGGCCCGGACCGGGAGGCGCCACTCGCCGCCGTCACGCCGGTCACGGGCCTCCCGGCGCCGGGTGTCGTCGCCGCCGCGATCGCGGCGGCGCCACCGGACCCGAGCACGAGGACCGCGACGAAGGCGCCGACCGCCCACGGCATCGGGCGTCGCGCGACCGCACCGCGGAGGCGCGTCAAGGCCGCGCGCCCACCGTGCGGGGCGTCGGCGGCGGGGACGTGGTCGGCGTGGTTCGGCGCGTCGAGGTCGTCGGACATCGCCGACGATTCTACGGGTGGGTCGGCTCCGCGCCAGTGTCGGTGGCGTCGTCCGTCTCGCCCGGGTAGCGCACGCCGACCTGCCGACGCGCCTCGTCCATGACCTCCATGATCGCGACGGTCTGCTCGATCGGCATCGGTCCGCCCTCGTGGTCACCCGACGCGATCATCTCCTCGAACGCCCGCGCCTCGTGGTGGTAGCCGACGCGGTCCTCACGCCCGTCGAACTCCTCGAGCACGTGGCCGTCCCGATCGCGCAGCCGGTAGGTCGTCGGGCCGATCCACGACGGGTCGAGGTCGATCCGCCCTTCGTCCCCGATGATCGACGCCGCGTTCGGGCTGCGCAGGTCGAGCGCGAAGTGCAGCACCGACTGCGCGCCGTCCGGGTGCCCGAGCACGAGCCCCATCTGCGTGTCCACACCTTGATCGCTCAAGGACCCCACCGCCGCGACCGTCTCCGGCACGCCGAGCGCGTCGACCGCGAACGCCAGCGGGTAGACGCCGAGATCGAGCAGCGCACCGCCGGCCAGCGCCGGGTCGTTCAGCCGGTGCCGCGGGTCCGTCGGCAGGGCCTGGTGGTGCGTCGCCTCGACGAGACGAGGCCGTCCGATGCGACCCTCGTGCACGAGCTGGCGGATCCGGCTCGCCTGCGGCAGGAACCGCGTCCACATCGCCTCGACGACGAGGACCCCGGCGGCTCGTGCCGCGTCCACCACCCGTCGCGCCTCCGCCGCGTTCACCGTGAACGCCTTCTCCACCAGCACGTGCTTGCCCGCCTCGATCGCCCGCAGGGCGTCCTCGGCGTGTGCCGAGTGCGGGGTCGCGACGTACACCGCGTCGACGGTGTCGTCGGCGACCAGGGCGTCGTAGTCGCCGTGGGCGTGCTCGATGCCGTACTCGTCCGCGAACGCCTGCGCTCGGTCCCGCGTCCGCGACCCCACCGCGGTGAAGCGCACCCCGAGCGCCGCGCCGTCCTCCACGAAGGAGCGAGCGATGCCGCCCGTCCCGATCACGCCCCAGCGAACCGTCATGGTCCCTGTCTACCGGGACCGCGACGGACGTGTGCGCAGCGCGCCGCGGACCACCGCTCACGACGAAGAGGCCCACACCCCGACGTGGGGATGTGGGCCTCGATCGAGCCGCCTGTCGGAATCGAACCGACGACCTATTCATTACGAGTGAATCGCTCTGCCGACTGAGCTAAGGCGGCGGACGCTCCGGATCCGGAGCGGCACGGGTGTCAACTGTAGCGGATCAGGCGGGTGTGCGCGAAACGAGCACGGCGAGGTCCGCGAACGCGGTCTCGATGCTGTCCACCAGGGTCGCGTCCTCGTCCGCCGACCACTGCGACCACGCCTGCCGCACCGCCGCGAGTGCGACGAACGCCACGAGCGTCGAGCGCCGAGCGAGCACGACCGGGTCGCCATCGGGGTGGTCACGCAGGAGCCGTCGTTCCACGACCGCCGAGAGCTGCGCCTGGAACTCCTTCATCGACGCCATGCGCTGACTGAAGAGCTGGGGGTGCTCCTTGAACAGGCGCTGCCGCTCCGGCAGCAGCTCGCGGTCGGCGATGAGTTCCTGCGTCGAGTGGATCAGGAGCGAGCCGACGTCCGACAGCAACGAGCCGGTCGGACCGCCAGCCGCG
Organism: Curtobacterium sp. MCBD17_035; assembly: GCF_003234815.2. Taxonomy (NCBI): domain Bacteria; kingdom Bacillati; phylum Actinomycetota; class Actinomycetes; order Micrococcales; family Microbacteriaceae; genus Curtobacterium; species Curtobacterium sp. MCBD17_035. The sequence continues at coordinate 2,290,951 of NZ_CP126279.1, forward strand.
AACTCAACCAGGATCGCGTCGTCGGGTAATGAGGGATCGTCACCCTGGAGCGCTTGCTCCTTGTTCGGGAAGTAGTTGAAGAACGTGCGTGGCGAGACGTCGGCGCGCCGCGAGATCTCGTCGACGGTCACCGCGGCGAGGCCCTGCTCGAGCGCGATCCGGATCGCCGCCTGCTGGATGGCCAGATGGGTCGCCCGACGCTTGCGTTCGCGCAGGCCCGGCTCGGTGTCGCTCATCGTCTGATCATCCCAGAGGCGGTGCGGTCGGCGACGGTCGTCCGCCGAGGGCGTCCGTGCATCAGCGGACGGCCCGCGCGATCGTCACCATGAGCGCCTCCAGCGCCAGGAGCGCCGCCACGTTCGCGGCGATGCGGTCTCGGGCGAGGGCGACCGCGTCGAGCACCTCGAGCGCGGAGGCGGGAGGCACCGATGTGAGCGCACGATCGAGTTCCGCCTGCATTGACGCGTTCACGGGCTCGACGGGCGCGCCGAGACCGAGCAACAACAGGTCGCGGTACAGGGACATGACGTCGACGAGGATGCGGTCGAGGCCGTCGCGGAGGCTCCGGGTGGCGCGCCGCTTCTGGTCCTCCTCGAGCCCACGCAGCTGTCCGCGGAGCGCCGGCGGCACCGTCCCGCCCGGCTCCACGCCGAGCGACCGGAGCGCCGCGTCACGCTCCTCGGCGTCCTTCTCCTGGGTGATGGCCTTGGCGTCCTCGTCCGCCACGGCGAGCAGGTCGGCCGCGGCGACCACCGCGTCCCCGACACTCCGGACGGCGAGCACGGTCTCGAGGGTGCGGCGACGGCGGTCCCGCGCCTCGGCGCTCGTGGCCAGACGCTGCGCCATCCCGATGTGGCTCTGCGCCTGCCGGGCCGCGTCGACCGCGAGGGTGCGGTCGACGCCGGTGCGGGCGACGATGAGGTCGGCCACCGACGCGACGTCCGGGACCCGGAGGCGCACGGACCGCACCCGCGAGCGGATGGTCGGGATGAGGTCGGCCTCACTCGGGGCGCAGAGGATCCAGACCGTCCGCTCCGGGGGCTCCTCGAGCGCCTTGAGCAGGAGGTTCGAGGTGCGCTCGGTCATCCGGTCGGCGTCCTCGACGATCACGACGCGGTGCCGACCCACCGACGGCGCGTAGTGCGACCCCGTCACGAGCGAGCGGATCTCGTCGATGGTGATGATCACCCGTTGCGTCGACAGGACCGCGACGTCCGGGTGCGTCCGGGCGGTGACCTGCGTCAGGGCTCGGTCGTCGTCGGGGCCGTCACCCACGAGCGCCGCGGCGAACGCGAGCGCCACGTTCGACCGCCCGGAGCCGGGAGGCCCGGTGATGAGCCACGAGTGCGTCATGCTCCCGCTGCCTTCGGGGGCCTCGGCCGCCGCTCGGAGCGCGGCGACCGCGTCCGCCTGGCCGGTCAGCCCGTCCCACACGCTCACCGGGACACGCTCTCATCGGCCACCGACAGCGCGGAGCGATCGCGGGAGGTCACGCCGCCGCTCCGAGCACCTGCGCGACCCGAGCGCGCACCGCCCCCGCCAGTTCCTCCACGGGGCGTGTGGCGTCGAGCACGAGGAACCGGTCCGGCTCGGCTCGGGCCATGGCGAGGAAGGCGTCGCGCACCGCGGTGTGGAACGCGGTCGCCTCCGACTCGAGTCGGTCCAGCGTCCCCCGTGCGGCGGCCACCCGACGGCGGCCGACGACGGGGTCGAGGTCGAGCAGCACCGTCAGGTCCGGGGTCAGGCCGTCCGCGGCCCAGTCCGAGACCGCTCGGACCCGGTCGGCGCCGAGCGATCGCGCGACGCCCTGGTAGGCCACCGACGAGTCGATGTAGCGGTCCTGCACCACGACGTCGCCCCGGGCGAGCGCCGGCCGGACGACGGTCTCGACGTGGTGTGCCCGGTCGGCGGCGTAGAGCAGCGCCTCGGCCCGCGGGGCGACGTGCCCACGCTCGTGCAGGACCATCTCGCGGATGCGCTCGCCCAGCGCGGTGCCGCCCGGCTCGCGGGTGCGCACGACGGTCCGGCCACCCTCGGTCAGCCAGTCCTCGAGGAGGGCCGCCTGCGTGCTCTTGCCCGCGCCGTCGCCGCCCTCGAGGGTGATGAACCGTCCGCGGCCGGTCCGGCCCGACGCGCTCACTTCTTCTTGGTGGCGGGCTTCCGGGTGGCCTTGGCGCGGGGCTTCGCCGGGCCCTTCGCGCGCTTGTCCGCGAGCAGCTGGACCGCCCGGTCGAAGTCGACCGCCTCGACGTCCTCGCCGCGGGGGATGGTCGCGTTCGTCTCGCCGTCGGTGACGTACGGCCCGAAGCGGCCGTCCTTGACCCTGATCGGCTTGCCGCTCACCGGGTCCGCCTCGAACTCCTTGAGCGCGCTCGACGCTCGACGCGCGCCGTACTTCGGCTGTGCGAAGAGCTCGAGGGCCCCGGGCAGGTCGATGTCGAAGATGGCGTCCTCGCTCGGGAGCGTCCGCGTGTCGGCGGCCTTCTTGAGGTACGGGCCGTAGCGGCCGTTCTGCGCCGTGATCTCCTCGCCCGACTCCGGATCCGTCCCGACCACGCGCGGGAGGTCGAGCAGCTTGAGGGCGGTCTCGAGGTCGATGGTCTGCGGGTCCATCGACTTGAACAGCGAGGCCGTGCGCTCCTTCGGGGGCGCTGCCTTCTTCGTGGTGCGCTTCGGCGCCGTCGCGGTCGTCGTCGTGCCCTCGGCAGCGTCTGCCGCCGTCGACGCCCGGACCTCGCCGGTGGCCTGGTCGACCTCGGCCTCAGGTTCCGGCGTCCGCTCGGTCACGTAGGGCCCGAACCGGCCGTCCTTCGCCAGGACCTCCTTGCCGGTCGCGGGGTTGATGCCGACCACGCGGTCCCCCACGACGGGCGCCTCGATCAGCTCGCGCGCCTTCTCGGCCGTCAGCTCGTCGGGTGCGAGCTCCTCGGGCACGTTCACACGACGGGGCTGCTCGGGGTCGTCACTCGGCGCCTCGATGTAGGGGCCGTACTTGCCGATCCGCAGCGTCAGGTCCGGTGCGAGCTGGACGGAGTTGATCTCGCGCGCGTCGATCTCGCCGAGGTTGTCGATGACACCACGGAGGCCACGCTGGGCGTCGGTCCCGAAGTAGAAGCCGTTGAGCCAATCGACCCGGTCGGCCTCACCGTCGGCGATGCGGTCGAGGTCGCCCTCCATCTCGGCGGTGAAGTCGTACTCGACGAGGTCGTGGAAGTACTCCTCGAGCAGCCGGACGACGCTGAAGGCGATCCAGCTGGGAACGAGCGCACTGCCGCGCGGCGTGACGTACCCGCGGTCGACGATCGTCGACAGGATCGCGGCGTACGTGGACGGACGGCCGATGCCGAGCTCCTCGAGCGCCTTGACGAGGCTCGCCTCGGTGTACCGCGGCGGCGCCGACGTGTCGTGGCCCTTGGCCTCGATGTCCTCGACGCCGAGGTGGTCGCGCTCCGCCACCTGCGGGAGCGACGTGTCGGCCGCGTCGCTCGCGTCGTGCCGGTCCTCGTCACGACCCTCCTCGTAGGCGTTGAGGAACCCGCGGAAGGTGATGACCGTGCCCGACGCGGTGAACTCGGCGTCCGTCCCGCCCTGCGTGACCGCCAGCCCCTCGACGGCCTCGGGTGCGGCGATCCCGATCACCACGGAGGCCGTGGAGCCCTTGGCGTCGGCCATCTGCGATGCGACCGTCCGCTTCCAGATGAGGTCGTAGAGCTTCCAGTCGTTGCCGCGGAGCACGCCCTCCATCTGGCTGGGCGTCCGGAACGTGTCGCCCGCCGGCCGGATGGCCTCGTGGGCCTCTTGGGCGTTCTTGCTCTTGCCCGCGTACGTGCGTGGCTTGTCCGGGACGGTGTCCGAACCGTAGAGCTCGGCCGCCTGCTTGCGCGCGGCGGTGACGGCCTGCTGCGAGAGGGACGCGGAGTCGGTCCGCATGTAGGTGATGTGCCCGTTCTCGTACAGCGACTGGGCGACGCTCATGGTCTGCCGCGCGCTGAACCGCAGCTTGCGGGCTGCCTCTTGCTGGAGGGTCGACGTCGTGAAGGGCGCCGCGGGACGACGTGTGTACGGCTTGGACTCGACGCTGCGGACGACCGCATCGCCGGCCTGCTGGAGTACCGACGCGAGGCCGTTCGCCGAGGCCTCGTCGAGCCGGACGGCGTCCGAGGTGGCGTTGCCGCGGTCGTCGAAGTCACGGCCAGCGGCGACGCGGGTGCCGTTGAGCCGCGCGAGGCGGGCCGGGAACACCGACGCGTCCTTCGCGAACCGCGCGGTGAGATCCCAGTAGTTCACCGACACGAAGGCGAGCCGTTCGCGCTCGCGATCGACCACGAGCCGGGTGGCCGCCGACTGCACGCGGCCGGCGGACAGGCCCGGGCCGACCTTGCGCCACAGGACCGGGGAGACCTCGTACCCGTACAGGCGGTCCAGGATCCGGCGGGTCTCCTGCGCGTCGACGAGCGCGGTGTCGAGGTCTCGGGTGGCCTCCTTCGCGCGCTGGATGGCCTCCTTCGTGATCTCGTGGAACACCATGCGCTTGACGGGGACCTTCGGCTTGAGGACCTCGAGCAGGTGCCAGGCGATCGCTTCACCCTCGCGGTCCTCATCAGTGGCGAGGTAGAGCTCGTCGGCGTCCTTCAACGCGCGCTTGAGCTCGGTGACCGTCTTCTTCTTCGCGTCGGAGACGACGTAGTAGGGCTCGAACCCGTTCTCGACGTCGACGGAGAACTTGCCGAGCGAGCCCTTCTTCTTGTCGGCCGGGAGGTTCTTGGGCTCCACGAGGTCACGGATGTGACCGACGGATGCCTGGACCTCGTACCCGTCGCCGAGGTACTGGGCGATCGTCTTCGCCTTCGCGGGGCTCTCGACGATCACGAGCTTCTTCGTGCCTGGCACGTGACTCCTTGATCGAATGCTGCGGGCGGTCGTCGCGCGACGAGCGGCGCTCGAAGGACCGTGGGTGTCGGTGGGTGGCGGACCGACAGGCACACCATACACACACGACCGGCGGCTTCCGCCGCTCGCGTGCGCCGCTGTGTGGTGAGGCCGGGGTGCTGCCCGGGCGTCGTCCGGGGACGGCGGCGGGACCCGCACGTGCCGTCGCCGCCGTCGGGACGAGCGGTCCGACGGCCCGGAGGCGGACCGTCACCGTCGCGCCGTCGACGTCGCACCGTTCGACGTCCGTGCCCTCGGCGCGGGCGACGTGCGACACCGCGTCGCAGGGCGGTCCCGGAACGAGTCCGACGGCGGCGGCCGCGCCGGCGACCGCCGCCGAGTCCGCCGCGGTCGCGACGTGGAGGGCGTCCACGCCGCGCCGGATCCCGGCGAGCACCGCGGTCGACAGGAGGACCGTGGCGAGCACCGTGGCGACCAGCACGATCGTCACCGCGCCGCGGTCGTCCCGGGCGTCGGGATGCGCCGCTCGCGCCCGGGGTGGCCCGGTCATCGCCCGCCCGCTGCGGCACACCCGCGCGCCGACACCGCCACCGCGGGCATCGGTCCCATCCGACGATCCGCTCGGAGCACCGCGCACACGAGTCCGGACGGGAACTCGAACCGGACCGCGGCGCCTGGAGCGAGGGCACCGGCCGCGCCTGCAGCCGCCGCACCGTCCCCACGAGCCGCGGCGCGCGCCGCCACGGCCGCGGCGACCTGCATCCGGGCCTGCTCGCCGGCCAGCACCACACCGCCGAGCACGAGCCCCAGCACGACCGTGACGACGGGGAGCGCGACGGCGAACTCGACCGTCACCGATCCGCGCTCCCCACCGACCGGGGACGTCACAGCGAGAGCGCGTCGCTGATGATGCCACTGAGGAGGGACTGGACGGCCCCCGACCGCACCACTGCCACGAGCACCCCTGCGAACGCCACCGCCGCCAGCACCACCACCGCGTACTCCGCCGTGGCCGAGCCCCGCTCCCCCGCCGCCCGAGACCACCACCGCCCCCACCGCGTCGTCCGCCGGGCCAGAGCCCGCCGTGCGTCCCGCCGTGTCCGTCCCCCGTCGACCACCATCGTCGTTCCTCTCTGTCATGCACACATCGGTCATCCGGCACCCGGGCGGCCGTGTCGTCCGCCCGGGTCGACCGCGGGCCCCCGCCCGCGGTGTCGAATCTGATCATCGCGGCCCGGCGTCGTCGCCCACGTCGCCGTCGCCCGGCTTGTGGACGATCACGTGACGGCGGCGATGGTGGACGACGCGATGCCGACGACGACCGGGACGACGCCGACGAGGACGAACGCCGGCAGGACACACAGCCCCAGCGGCACGACGAGCTGGGCGTTCAACCGCTCCGCCGCAGCCAGACGGTCGGCGACCACGCGACGTCGGACGTCCAGTGCGCTCGTGCGGAGCAGCGCCGCCGCGGGCACGCCCGCCTCCGCAGCGACGGCCAGGGTCTCGGCGGCCGCGCGGGCCTCGGCGTCCGGAGGCGGCACGACCGACTCGGCGACCACCCGTTCGGCGGTCGACCACGCCGCACCGCCCGAGACCGCGATCGCCCAGGCCTCGAGGACGAGCCCCGGCACGGGCCCGTCCGGCCGGGCCCGACGGACGAGGGCGGCAGTCCAGGCCCTCGCGAGCGCCACCAGCCCGACGGCGACGACGATCGACGCCCAACCGAGCGGTGTCAGGAGGAGGAAGCGCAGCGCGTCCGCACCCGAGAGGAGCCCGAAGAGCACGCCCACCAGCGGCAGCGCGAGGACGATACGAGCACTCGCGCGTGGACCCGCGAGCGCCACCTCCACGGCACGTTCGCCCTCGGCGACGTCGCGGAACGCCGCGGCGGCCGCGCCGAGCGCCGGACCGGCGGGCGCGCCCATGCGCTCGGCGACCCGCCACATCGCGGCCACCTGCGCCCAGGCAGGACCGGGCAGCCTGGCGATCGCCGCGACGAGGTCCTCGCCGGCGTCGCACGCGACGACGAGCGGTGCGATCGCGGGTTCCCGCGCCGCAACGATGCGCCAGGCACGGCGCGGTGGGAGCCCGCCGCCCACCAACGCCGCGACCCGTTCGAGCACGCGCGCCGTGGCGGTGGCGACCTCCGCGGGACGGTCGGGCGGACGGGCCTCCCGGGTCAGACGCGAGGCGGCGACGGCGGAGGCCGCCGTCGCGTCATGCGGGCCGGTCACTGCGCCGCCGCCGTCGGCACCGTCTGACGGACGACCAGTCGGCCGCTTCCGTCGAGCGCCAGGGACGCGACCGCCTCGAGCCGCCGGGTCCCGGCGATCCGTCCGACGTGGAACACACGCTCGAACGCGCTGACGGCCTGCCGCGCGAGCGCGTCCGATCCGAGCCCGGCGAGCGCGCCGAGGGCCTCGAGCCGCGCGGGGACGTCCGCCACACCGTTCGCGTGCAGCGTGCCCGCGCCGCCGTCGTGTCCGGTGTTGAGGGCGCTCATGAGTTCCCGGACCTCGGCTCCGCGACACTCGCCGACGACGATCCGGTCCGGCCGCATCCGCAGGGCCTCGCGGATCAACCGGTCGAGCCCGATCGCGCCCGCACCCTCCGCGTTCGCCTGCCGGGCCTGCAGCGCGACGACGTGTGGGTGAGCGACGCGGAGTTCGGCGACGTCCTCGACCGTTAGGATGCGTTCGTGGTGCGGGACGAGTGCGAGCATCGCGCCGAGCAGGGTGGTCTTGCCGCTGCCGGTCGCTCCGCTGACGAGCACGTTCCGGCGCGCGCGCACGGCGTCCTCGACCTCGGTCCGGGCGACGCTGGCGAAGAACCCGGCCGCTTCGAGGTCCGACAGCCCGAGCTGCTCGGTGCTCGGCAGCCGGATGCTGATCGCGGTCCCGTGGTGGGCGACCGGACGGAGCACGACGTGCACGCGGATGCCGCCGACGTGGTGGACGTCCGCGCAGGGCGTGGACTCGTCGACGTGGCGACCGCCCAGCGCCACCAAGCGGACGGCGAGTTCCCGCGTCCGGGCCTCCGGGAGCACCATCCCCACCACGGATCGGAGTCGGATCCCGTCGTCGACCCAGACTCCGCGGCCACCGATCACCAGCACGTCGGTGATGTGCGGATCGGCGACGAGCGGGTAGAGCTCGTCGAAGTCGACGAGCCGGTCCGGACGGGGCCGGGAGTCGAGCAGCGGCCGTCCGTCGCTCGTCGTGGACGGAACGAACGGTGTCACGTCCTGCGTCCAGGCCACCCCGGGCGGACGCGGCGTCTCGGTGTCGTGCATGCCGCGGAACGGTACGCAGGCGCCGAGGGCGCCGATCGCTCGGCAGCGCCAGCGGTGGATGAATCCGAGGCGGCGCGACCTGTGGAGGAGGCATGTGATGCGCGCACCGACGAGACGCGATCTGTACCCCGTTGTGCAGGTGCGGTCCGCGCCCGCGGTCGTCGCGGCCCGGGTCGGGCATACGGTGCCGCGAGGCACGACGAGCAGTGTCGACGACCGCTGTCGGTGCGAGGGTCAGCCGCTCGGCTCGGACGCGGATGGACCGCTGCGGCGACGTCCGCCGAGCCCCCAGACCGACCGTTCTGTGTACAGCGCGGCGATCGGGCGGCGTCCCGGGGGCCCACGGTCGCCCTCGACCGCGTCGACCCTCACCAGGAAGAGAAAGGGGCGGCACCAGTTGGGGGGAACGGGTGCCGCCAGACAACGGAGGATTGGGGGGAATCCCGACCGCTGCCCCCGGAAACGAGTCCGGTACCACCAGTGTACCCCACGACAGCACCGTCGTGGGCGCACCGCGACCGTTCCGAGGGCAGTCTGTCCGCACCGGCAGGATCGGACGCGTGACCGCCGTCGTCCGCGGTAGTGTCCCGAACAGCCACAACCCGTCGCGACGATGCGAAAGGACGCCGATGCCCACTCCCGCCGAGTCCCCGGTCACGCCCCACGACGGGTTCCCCCCGTCACCGGAGTTCTCCGCGACCGCGATCGCGCAGCCCGACGTGTACGACGCAGCACGAGAGGACCCGGCGGCGTTCTGGGCCCGACAGGCACACGAGCTCCTCACCTGGCGGACTCCGTTCGCGCGGACCGTCGACACCTCGGACTCACCGTTCGTCCGCTGGTTCGAGGACGGCACGCTCAACGTCGCCGAGAACTGCCTCGACCGGCACGTACGGGACGGGCACGGCGAGCGGGTCGCGATCCACTTCGAGGGCGAGCCGGGCGACCGACGGGACATCACCTACGCGGAACTGACCGACGAGGTCCGCCGCGCCGCGAACGCCCTCGAGTCCCTCGGCGTCGGGGTCGGCGACCGGGTCGTCGTGTACATGCCGCTCGTCCCCGAGGCCGTGGTGACGATGCTCGCGGTCGCCAGGATCGGCGCCGTGCACTCGGTGGTGTTCGGCGGCTTCAGCGCCGAGAGCCTCCGCGCCCGGATCGAGGACGCCGGCGCGAAGGTCGTCGTGACGGCCGACGGCGGCTGGCGGAAGGGCGCGGTCGCTCCGCTCAAGCCCGCGGTCGACGAAGCCCTCGCCGGCGCGGGGACCGGATCGGTCGAGCACGTCGTCGTGGTCCGCCGCGGCGGGAACGCGGTCAGGTGGCAGGACGATCGCGACGTGTGGTGGCACGACCTGGTACCGGGCGCCTCCCCGGAGCACGAGGCCCGGGCGTTCCCGGCGGAGCAGCCGCTGTTCATCCTGTACACGTCGGGCACCACGGGGCGCCCGAAGGGGATCGTCCACACGTCGGGCGGCTACCTGACCCAGGCGGCCTGGACGCACCGGAACGTGTTCGACATCCACGCTGACCGCGACGTCTACTGGTGCACGGCGGACATCGGCTGGATCACCGGCCACAGCTACGTCGTGTACGGCCCCCTGGCGAACGGCGTCACCCAGGTGCTGTACGAAGGCACCCCGGACGAACCGCGTCCCGGGCGCTGGTGGGACGTCGTCGACCGGTACGGGGTCACCGTCCTCTACACGGCACCCACCGCCGTCCGCGAGGCGATGAAGGCCGGGCGTGCGATCCCCGACGAGCGCGATCTCGGCTCGTTGCGGCTCCTCGGCTCGGTCGGCGAACCCATCAACCCGGAGGCCTGGCACTGGTTCCGGCAGGTCATCGGGCACGACCGCACGCCGGTCGTCGACACCTGGTGGCAGACGGAGACGGGCGCGATCATGGTGTCCGCCCTCCCCGGCGTGACGCGGTTGAAGCCCGGAGCCGCGCAGACGCCGATCCCCGGGATCAGCGCCGAGGTCGTCGACGACGACGGAGCGGTCGTGCCGCGAGGCGGGAGCGGCTACCTCACGATCACGGAGCCCTGGCCGTCGATGGCGCGGGGCATCTGGAACGACCCGGAGCGGTTCGTCGAGACCTACTGGTCGCGGTTCCCCGGCCGCTACTTCGCCGGTGACGGCGCACGGCTCGACGGCGAGGGTGACATCTGGCTGCTGGGCCGGGTGGACGACGTCATGAACGTGTCGGGGCATCGCCTCTCCACCGCCGAGATCGAGTCGGCGCTGGTCGAGCACCAGGCGGTCGCCGAGGCGGCCGTGGTCGGCGCCGCCGACCCGACCACCGGACAGGCGATCGTCGCCTTCGTCATCCTGCGGGCGTCCGCCGACGATGTCGACCGGGAGGCCGTGGCCGCGGAACTCCGCACCTTCGTCGCCACGCGGATCGGTGCGATCGCCCGCCCGCGTCAGGTCGTCGTCGTGCCGGAACTGCCGAAGACCCGGTCGGGCAAGATCATGCGGCGGCTGCTCCGCGACCTCGCGGAAGGACGGGGCGTCGGGGACACGACGACGCTGGCGGACGCCGACGTGATGCGACGGATCACGGAGTTGCTCTGACGGACCGGTCGAGCCGGCCCGCGGAACGGGCACGGACCTCCCTGCTGCGGCGGGACCGCGAAGCGCACGCGTTGTCCGATCAACGACCGGATGGTGACGACGCGGCGCCCGCGCGGACGACGCTCTGACGAGCGGTCACCGCACCTGCGGCGATGCGCGGCGCCGTGGCCGGTCTCCCCCAACACACCGACCGGTCACGGCGTACCCGGCGTCGGTTCGCGGCGTCCCGGGCGGTGTCAGGCCGTGAGCTCGAGGACGAGCTCGATCTCGACGGGCGCGTCGAGCGGCAGCACCGCCACCCCGACGGCGCTGCGCGCGTGCACGCCGACGTCGCCGAACACCGTGCCGAGGAGGTCCGACGCGCCGTTGACGACGCCGGGCTGCCCGGTGAAGGACGGGTCGGAGGCGACGAACCCCGTCACCTTGACCACGCGAGCCACGCGGTCGAGCGACCCGATCGCGGCACGCGCCGCGGCGAGGGCGTTGAGGGCGCACTGGCGTGCCTGGTCCCGGGCGACGTCCGCGGTGACCTGCGCGCCGACCTTGCCGCTGACCGGGAGCGCTCCGTCGACGAACGGCAGCTGCCCGGAGGTGTACACGAAGCCCTGGGCCACGACGGCGGGGACGTAGGACGCGACCGGGGCGGCGACCTCCGGCAGGGTGATGCCGAGTTCGGCCAGCCGCGCGTCGACGTTCACGCCGACGTCAGCGGACGCTTGAGGTACGCCACGAGCCCGCCCTCGGGACCCTGCACCACCTGCACCAGCTCCCAGCCGTCCTGGCCGAAGTTGTTCAGGATCGCCGTCGTGTTGTGGATGATCAACGGGGTGGTGAGGTACTCCCAGCGGGGCATGCGGCTCCTTGTCAGCTGGACGGTCGGGGGCATCATCTAGGCTGCATCCTATGTCTGCCCAGAGGACGAAGCCCGTCTCCGCCGTCGGCGCCCTGGTCGGTTTCGTCGGCTTCAGCGTGCTCGCCGGACTGCTCGTGACGATCGGGGTGACCCCCGCCATCGCCGTCGCGGGCGTCACGACGACGTCCACGATCGGCGTCTTCGAGTCGCTGCCGGAGTACATCGAGATCGGTGCGCTGCCTCAGCGGAACGAACTCTACGCGTACCAGGGCGGCAAGTCCGTGCAGTTCGCGACCGTGTACGACCAGAACCGCGAGGAACTGACGTACGACCAGATCTCCCCGATGCTCAAGGACGCCGCGGTCGACGGTGAGGACCGCCGCTTCTGGAGCCACGGCGGCGTCGACGTCGCGTCGTTGGTCCGCGCGGGTGTGGGCAGCATCGCCGGTGGCAGCCTCGGTGACTCCGGTGGGGCGTCGACGCTGACGATGCAGCTCGTCCGGAACATCAAGATGCAGCAGGCGCTCGAGAAGCCGACCAAGGCCGAGCAGCTGAAGGCCTACAACCAGGCCGTCGAACAGACGATCCCGCGCAAGCTCGAGGAGATGAAGCTCGCCATCGGTCTGGCGAAGAAGTACACGAAGAAGCAGATCCTCACCGCGTACCTCAACATCGCGTACTTCGGCGACAACACGTACGGGGTGCAGGCGGCAGCGCAGCACTACTTCAACAAGAGCGCCACGAACCTCTCGCCGGTCGAGGCCGCGTCGATCCTGGCGGTCGTGCAGTCGCCGAACACGCGGAACCTCTCGGACCCGAAGTACTACGACGCCAACCAGGCCCGCCGCGACGTCATCCTCAAGGCGATGTTCGCCGAGCACGACATCTCGAAGGCGCACCTCGACAGCGCCCTCGCGACGAAGCCCGCGGACTACGTCCACCTGACCCCGGCCACGCAGGGGTGCCAGGCGGCCGGTGGGACCGGCGCGCAGTTCTTCTGCGACTACGCCGTCAAGGTCGTCAAGGAGATGGACCAGCTCGGCGGGACCCAGGAGGAACGCGACGCCGCGTGGCGGACCGGCGGGTACAAGATCCAGACCACGCTCGACCTCGACCTCAACGGGCAGCAGAAGACCTTGCTCGACACGTACGACGACAAGGGCTCGACAGCGCTCTCGCTCGGGTCGACCTTCGACTCCGTCGAGACGTCCACAGGGCGGATCCTGACGATGGCGCAGAACAAGGACTACGACCAGTCCCCGACCTCGCCCCCGTCGTCCACGAGCATCAACTACAGCGTCGACCACAAGTACGGCAACTCGATCGGGTTCCAGACCGGGTCGACGTACAAGCTGTTCACGCTCCTCGACTGGCTCGAGAACGGGCACGGCTTGTACGAGAGCGTCAACGGGACGCCCCACACCGTGAGCGCATGGCAGCACTGCGGGAGCACGCTGTACACGCCCTGGAACCCGAAGAACGACTCGCTCGGCGAACGCGGGTACTACTCCGTCGTCAACGCCACCGCCGAGTCGGTCAACGCGGCCTTCGAGTCCATGGCGGCCAAGCTCGACCTCTGCGACATCCGCGACGTGGCGCAGAAGCTCGGCGTGCACGACGCCGACGGCAAGGCGCTGAAGACCGTGCCCTCGTCCGTGCTCGGTGTGAACAACATCGCGCCCCTCACGATGGCGTCGGCGTACGCCACCGTCGCGAACAACGGCGTGTACTGCGCTCCGATCGCGATCGACGGCATCACGGACGCGAACGGCACGTCGCTCGGCGGCCAGACGAAGCAGTGCAAGCAGGTCATCGACCCGAGCGTGGCGCAGGCCGCGGTCTACGCGATGAAGCGCACGATCTCGAGCGGCACCGCGGTGGGCGCGCAGACGTACGACGGAGCCCAGCTCTTCGGCAAGACGGGGACCACCGACAACGCCGACCAGATCTGGCTCGTCGGCGGGAGCACCAAGGTCGTCACGGCCTACTGGCAGGGCAACACGGACGGCAAGCGGACCAGTCTCCGGCACGTGTACTCGCCCGCGAGCGGGACCACCCTCGCGTCGCAGCGCGCGTCCGTCTGGCGGCAGGCGCAGACGCCGGTCAACCAGCAGTACGCACCCGGCGTGTTCACGGACCCCACGTCGTCCGCGATCAACGGGTCGTCCGTGAGCGTGCCGGACCTCAGCGGGAAGACGACGGCCGACGCCCAGACGACGCTCGCCGCGGACGGCTTCACGTTCGTCGACGGCGGCACGCAGGCGGGGTCCGCCGCCGCGGGCACGGTGTCCTCGACCTCCCCTACCGCGGGCACGATGCTCTCGAAGGGATCGAGCGTCACGGTGTTCACCAGCGACGGGTCCCAGGCGAAGGTCCCCGACGTCAAGGGCAGGACGTCGTCGGACGCCAAGGCGACCCTCGGCGATCAGGGCTTCACGTCCGTGACCGTGAGCGGCACCTTCCAGAAGGGCACGAACGGCCAGGCCTGCAAGGTCGCGTCGACGGACCCGGCCGCCGGGACCGCCGCGACGAAGTCGGCCCAGGTGACGCTCACCCTGTACGGGACGCCGGACGGCAAGGACCCGGGGAACTGCAAGTGACGCGCGGTCGCGGCGGCTCGGCCGCGCTCGGCGTCCTCGCGGTCGGCGCGGCCGTCGGCGTCGGGAGTGCGGCGTGGGGCACGCTCGTGGAGCGTCGGCGGTTCTCGATCCGGTGGGAGACCGTCCCGGTCCTGCCGCCGGGATCACGGGACCTGACCGTGCTGCACCTGTCCGACATCCACATGGCGCCGTGGCAGTCCGACAAGCAGCAGTGGCTCCGTGATCTGAGCCTCGTCGAGCCGGACTTCATCGTGAACACGGGCGACAACGTGAGCCACCCGATGGCGAACGCCGCGGTGGAGTACGCACTCGAACCGTTCCGCGGCGTGCCCGGCGTCTTCGTCGACGGCTCGAACGACCACTTCGGGCCGAGCCCGCGCAACCCGCTCAAGTACTTCGGCGGCCCCAGCCAGCTCCGCAAGGACGTCGAACCGGTGCGCCTCGACGTCACGCGACAGCACGCGTTCTTCGAGTCCCTGGGCTGGCTCGACCTGAACAACCGGGCACATGCCGTCGAACTCCGCGGCTCACGCCTCGAACTGTTCGGGACCGGCGACGCGCACCGCGGTTGGGACCGCCTCGATCTCCTGCCGAACACCGTCGATGAGCTCCGCGAGAACGTCCCGTGGACGGACGAGCCGGGACCGGAGCCCGTGTCGATCGGCGTGACGCACGCGCCCTACCGCCGCGTGCTCGACGCGTTCGTCGCCCAGGGCGCGGACATCGTGTTCGCCGGACACACGCACGGCGGCCAGGTCGCGGTCCCCGGGTACGGCGCGCTCGTCACGAACTCGGACCTCCCCCGGCGCTACGCGAGCGGTCTGCACCGGTGGGAGAACCGGACGCACTGGTCCTGGCTCGAGGTCTCGGCGGGGATCGGGACGTCGATCTACGCGCCCGTGCGGTTCGCAGTCCGACCCGAGGCGGTCGTCGTCACGCTCACGGCGCGCACGGTCTGACGATCCGACGCGTGGTCTCGAACACCTCCGATCATCCGGTAGACTTCTGGGGTTGCTCCGATTCGGACAACCGCACCGCGGGGTGTGGCGCAGCTTGGTAGCGCGCCTCGTTCGGGACGAGGAGGTCGCAGGTTCAAATCCTGTCACCCCGACCACCACGAAGGGCCCGGCTCATGTGAGCCGGGCCCTTCGTCCTCCCGCAGGCAGGACCGCCGCTCGCGAGCGGCCAGCCCCAGTCCGTCGGCCGCTCGCGGATGCGCGTCCGCGTGGCGGACGCGTCAGAGGGCGGGAGCAGCAGCCGAGGCGGTCCGGGTGATCCGGCCCTCCCGGTGCAGCCGCATGACGGTCTCGAGCGCCTGGTGCCGGTACGGGGCCTGCGCGGCACCCGGCGCGATGATCAGGCCGTCGGCACCCGTCGAGTCGAGCAGGGACGACAGCTTGTCGGCGACCTCGTCGGCGGAGCCGTACGCCTGGCGGGCGATCCGCGCGGCGATGAACCGGCGCTCGAGCTCGTCGAACTGATAGGCCCGGGCCTCGTCCATGCTCACGGGCTGCGGCTTCGCACCCTGACGCATCCGGATGAACGAGATCATGCCCGGCGCGGACTGCTCGTCGACGACTCGGGGGTCCTCGTCGGTGACGACCTGGACGCCGATCATCGACCGCGGTTCGGACAGGAACCGCGACGGACGGAACGAGGACCGGTAGAGCTCCAGCGCCGCCTCGGTGTTGTCCGCGGCGAAATGGTGCGCGAACGCGAACGAGACGCCGAGCACGCCGGCGACCTGGGCGCTGTAGCCGGACGACCCGAGCAGCCAGAACTCCGGCACGTCGCCGTATCCCGGGACCGCCTGGATGCGCGCGAGGGGGTTCGTGGGCTCCATGCCCGTGAAGAACCCGATGAGGTCGGCGAGGCGGTCGGGGAAGTCGTCGACGTCGAGCCGGTCGGTCCGACGGAGGGCCATCGCCGTCGCCCCGTCGGTACCCGGAGCGCGTCCGAGCCCGAGGTCGACGCGGTCGCCGTAGAGGGCACGGAGCGTGCCGAACTGCTCGGCGACGACGAGCGGGGCGTGGTTCGGCAGCATGACACCGCCGCTGCCGATACGGATCGTGGACGTGGCCGCGCCCACGGCGGAGAGCAGCACCGCCGGTGCGGACGAGGTGATGCCGGGCATGCCGTGGTGCTCCGCGACCCAGAACCGCTCGTACCCGAGCCGCTCCGCGACGGTCGCGGTCTCCACGCTCCCCCGGAGCGCGTCACCGTTCGACTGCCCGTACTCCCGCGTCGCCAGGTCGAGGACGGACAGGTGCACGCTGGTGTCGGTCATGCCCACTGCAACGCCTCGTGGCGCCGCCGGATTCCCGGGAGGCACGGCCCGGGCCCACCCGCAGCGGGCCGGCACCGCGGCTGGCTCCCGGGAGGCACGGCTCGGGGCCACCCGCAGCGGGCCGCCACCGCGGCTGGATCCCGGGCGGCACGGTGCGGTTGGACCGGCACCGCGCCTCCCGACCGACGTCAGTCGCCGTCGAGGACGCCGCCGGACTCGGTGAGGTAGCAGGTGGCGCAGAGCGACTCGTACGTCACGTCGGCGCCGTCGATCGCCACCTGCGACCCGGCGAAGACGAACACGCCGTCGACCTTGCGCGCGTTGAACACGGCCTTCCGGCCGCATCGGCAGATGGTCTTCAGCTCCTCGAGGGAGTGGGCGACCTCGAGGAGACGGCGGCTGCCCGGGAACGCCTCGGTCCGGAAGTCGGTGCGGATGCCGTAGGCGAGCACCGGGACCTCGTCGAGGACGGCGATGCGGAGCAGGTCGTCGACCTGCCGGGGCGTGAGGAACTGGGCCTCGTCGACGAGGACGCAGCTCACCGGCCGCACCATGCCGTCGAGGGACGACGACATCGGGTCGGTCCCGCTCGCCGTGGCCACCGCGGCGCGCACGTCGTCCGACCCACCGACGACGAGGTCGACGGGACGGGTCACGCCGAGGCGCGAGACGATGTGCCGGTCGCCCTTCGTGTCCACCGAGGGCTTCGCGAGGAGCACCCGCTGGCCCCGCTCCTCGTAGTTGAACGCCGCCTGGAGCAGCGCGGTGCTCTTGCCGCTGTTCATGGCGCCGTAGCGGAAGTACAGCTTCGCCACTACTGGAGGAACCCGTCCTCCGCCGCGCGCCGGATGAGATCGGACTTCTTCGATGCCGGCCGACCGACCTTGCCGTACTTCTCCCGCACGCGACGCAGGTACGTCTTGGCGGTCTCGTACTGCACGTTCATCTGCGCGGCGACCTCGTTCGTCGAGAACCCCGACACGTACAACCGGAGCGCTTCTTCCTCACCGTGGCTCAGCTTCGGCCGCTGGTGCGCGTTCGCACCGGTCGGCAGTGGACGCCAGTCGCGCTGCGGAGCGGCCTCACGAGCGACGCCCATGATGTCGCGGGCGATGTCCATGACCTCGCGCATCGGCAGCGACTTCGACAGGAACGCCGCGGCACCGGCCTGTAGTGCACGGTCGCGGGACTCCCGCGTGTCGACGCTCGACAACACCACGACCTTCGCGCCGGCAGCACGGCAGGTCCGGACCCGGGCCTCGATCGAGACGGGTTCCTTGAGCTGGAAGTCGAGGAACACGAGGTCCGTCGGGAAGCTGTCGCTGTGCACCATCTCGAGCCAGCTGTGCGCGGTGAGCGCGAGATCGAAGTCGTAGGCGTTCACCGAGATCCAGCTCGACAGGCTGTCGAGGAGGACCTCGTGGTCGTCGAGGATCGCGAGCCGGACGCGCCGTGCGCCCTGCCCTGCTCCTTGACCCGGTGCCCCCTGAGCGGCGCGGGCATCGCGCGCGGTGGCCGGCACGGACGTCGCTCCGGCGGGCCGGGCGTCGGTGGCAGGGAACCGCGCCGACTGCCCGTTGGTCAGCCTGTTCGGGTCAGTGCTGGTCATAAGAGAACCTTAGTGCGAGGGCGGAAGGACGGACCTCGACGTCGAGGTCCGGGAACGTCACGCGGAGGACGGCGAGGTACGGATCGAAGGCGCGGTGGATGGCGAGGTCCGTGGCTGCGACCGCGGCCTCGAGCGTGAAGCGGACGCGGCCGTCGTGGTGCGGGTCCGGCTCGATCCGGATCCGGACGCCCGCCGGGTCGACGGTGGACGCCCGGAGCACCGCGCGGACCGCCGTGCGGACGACCGTCCGCTGGTCGACGTCCATGCTGCGGATGAGGGCACCCGGATCATCGACGTGCGCGGCCTCGGCGCCGTCCGCCATGAGCGCCTGCTCGAGCCAGGTGCGATCGGCCTCGGCGACCATGACGCGGCGGATGCCGTCGGCGATGGAGCGCGCGCGGGCACGGTCGGCGTCGGTGATCGCCTCGTGCCTCCGGAGCTGTTCGAAGAACGGGATGACGTCGCGCGCGAGGATGGTCACCCGGTCCTGCTGGACGCTGCGGGCGATGCCGTCCCGCTCCGCGCGCTCGACCGAGTACGAGGCCGCGCGGATCTGCACCCGCTCGGCGAGACCGACGAACGTCCACGCGAACGCCACGGCCGCGGTCGTGAGCACGACGGTGGGGACGGCGGCGAGCACGGCCGACACCGCGACCGGCACGCTGGACGGGAACGCGGCGGCCACGGCCCCGAACGCCACGGCGTCGACGACCGCCAGGACCGCCCCGCCGACGAGGACGTCGCGCCAGGGCCGGTAGGGCGCCATCACGAGGATGCCGACGCCCGTGACGAGCGGCATGAAGTCGTTCGCGGCGTCCCGGTCCGGACCCCACTGCGCCGCGACGCTCGCGATCGACGCCGCCGCGAGGAGCGCGGTGTAGGCGACGAACGCCCCGCGCGCGAACGGCGCACGGAACGGACTCGTCGCGAACGCCGAGACACCGGCGGCCGCCGCGACGAGCAGCACGGTGAGCGCGGAGAGCGTGGGACTCCCCGGTACGTCTCGGGCGACGATGGAGGCCACGAGCGCCCAGACGACCGAGGCGGCCCCGGTCACGAGGGCGAGCGGGCGGGACCCGAGTGCGCCGAGCGGGTCGTACTGCTGCGGGGTCCGAGCGGGCTCGCGGTTCACGAGGCCGACCTGAGCCGGCCGTCGTCTCCGGCGGGGAACGAGGGTGCCGAGACCGCGCCGGCGCGCCGCGCGTCACCCTCGGCGGCACCGCGTCGGCCCGGACGGAAGGGCACGGACATCATGACGCTGGTCCCGCTGCCGGGCGAGGACCACACCTGCACCTCACCACCGACGCGATCGATCCGCTGCCGCACGGAGTTGCGGAGACCGAGGCGGTCGGCGCCGGTCGTCCGCTCGTCGAAGCCCCGGCCGTCGTCGACGACCATCACGGTGCACATGAGGCCGTCGTCGAACACGCTGACTTCGGCGCGATCGGTGCCGGCGTGCTTCTGGACGTTCGTCAGGCACTGCGCGAGCGCACGCGCGAGTGCGGCCGCGACCGGCTGGTCCAGCCGGGCGGTGACGCCCGGGTCGCCGGTCAGGTCGACCTGGAGGCCCGCGGACCGGCACTCCTCCACCGTCCGGTGGACCACGTCGTCGTCCGTCACGGCTCGTCCCTGCGCATCGGCGTCCCGGCCCGCGTCCGGCGCCGCCAACCACTCGTGTCCGGCGAGCATCGCGAAGTCCTCGTCGACGGTCCGGGCGAGGGTGGCGTCCATGGGGCCCGCGGGGGCGAGGGCGATCGCGTTGAGGTGGTTGAGGACCGTGTCGTGGAGGATCGCCGCGGCCTCGAGCTCGATGCCCTGCCGGTACGTCGACACGTGCTCCTCGCGCGCCGACCGCAGCAGCTCGGGTTGGACGCGCTGCAACCGCGCGGTCAGCCCCGTGGCGACGCCCACGATCCCGACGACGAGCCCCATGGTCACCCACGCGAGCAGGGTCGGCACCACCTGACCGATCACCTGGGCGGTGCCGATCAACGTCGCGAGGTGACCGACCGAGAACCCGAGGATCGACCACGCGATCACCCGTCCCGTCGACGTGCTCGCCCCACCTACGAGGACGAGCGGGATGACGGCGAGCGACAAGAGGTAGGACTCGATCCAGGTGGGCGCGTCGAGTCCGCTCGCCACGACGATCGTGAACCAGTACGAGCACGCGCCCCCCACGAGCAGGAACGCCGCCGCGGAGCGCCACGTACCGATGCGTGCGTGGACGGCGATCATCACGGTCGTCGGGACGAGCGCGAGCACCGCGAGTCCGACGCGCGGCGACCCCGTGACCGCGCCGTACAGCCCGAGGACCGCGACGAGTGCGACCAGTGCTGCGAGGGCGGCAGCGTGGAACGCCCGCACCAGCGACCATGCGTTCACGCGCGGCGCGAGGTGCGTTGGGATCCCGAGCATCGGTGCCGTCCCTTCCGCCGCCCTGGTGCGCCGCGGCCGATTCAACCACCACAGCGCGCGTCGTGTACCCCGAACAGTGGAGTTGGCTCGGGTTGACCTGATTGTAGCGGGCCGTCGCGACCATGGTGTGTCCCCCGAATGCCCGGACCCGAGCCCGAGAGCCGGCCCCCGACGTCGGCGGAGGCAGCGCCCGCGCGACCATGCTCGCCGGGCGTGGAGGACGACGTCAGAACAGGGTGACGGCCGACCCTGCGGCGACGTCGAGGTCCCCTCGGGCGCGGCCTGCCGCGGTCGGGGACACGGCGGTCGGCACCGCCGGGGCCCCAACTGCCGGGAGGATCCGGGCAGCTGCTGCCGGGGCCACCGGGGTCGCCGCAGCAGCCGCAGCCGACGCAGCGCCCTGTGCCTCGCCGACCTCGTCACCGAAGGACGCCGCGGCCCGTTTGAGTGGCGAACCGTCGTGGAATCCCATGGAGCCCGTCGCCGGGTCCACTCGCCCCATGGGCAGGCCGTGGTGGGCGAGGATCGGCCGCATCCGCTCCGAGAGCCACCGTCGGTAGTCCCGCGGTGCGTACGCGGCATCGAGGTACATCCGCCGGTAGCGCTCGACGAGGTCCGGGTGGCGTCGTCCGAGCCAGTCCATGAACCACGGCTTGACGCCCGGCTTGAGGTGCAGGGCCGAGAACACCACGCTCGTCGCCCCGGCCGCCGCCGCACGGCCCACCGCATCGGTCAGGTGCGCCTTGGTGTCCGTGAGGTACGGGAGGATCGGCATGAGGAACACGGAACAGTCGAGTCCGGCGTCGCGCACCGCGCGCACGGTCGCCAAGCGCGCGGCCGTCGAGGGCGTCCCTGGTTCCACCGACTGCTGGAGGTCGTCGTCGTACACGGCGATGGACATGGCGAGGTCCACCGGGACGCGCTCCGCGGCCTCGGCGAGGATCGGGATGTCGCGACGGAGCAAGGTGCCCTTCGTCAAGATGCTGAACGGCGTGCCCGAGTCGGCGAGCGCGCGGATGATCCCGGGCATGAGCCGGTACCGCCCCTCGGCACGCTGGTACGGGTCCGTGTTCGTGCCCAGCGCGACGGGATGACGATCCCACGAGGGTCGCGCCAGCTCACGCGTGAGGACCTCGGACACGTTCGTCTTGACCACGATCTGCCGGTCGAAGTCCGCTCCGGCGTCGAACTCGAGGTAGGCGTGGGTGGGGCGGGCGAAGCAGTACACGCAGGCATGACTGCAGCCCCGGTAGGGGTTGATCGTCCACCCCCACACGCCGCCGTCGTGGCCGCCGACCCGGTTGAGCGCCGACTTGGCCAGGACCTCATGGAACGTGACCCCGGCGAACTCCGGCGTCGTCACGCTCCGGACGAACCCGCGGTTCGACGCGAGCCCGGGGAGCATCGCGTCGTCCGAGGCATCGATCGTCTGGCCGTCCCACCGCATGCCCCCATTCGAACACGTGTTCGAACGGAGGTCAAGCGGCGGCGGTCAGCGGTGGAGGTGCAACGTCGCCGCGGTCCGGGTGAGCGTCTCGTCAGCGAGCGCCGGGTCGTCCGACAACCGCTTGCCGTACGTCGGCACCATCCCCCGGATGGCATCCGCCCAGTGGTCCCGGCGGTCGGGGAAGCAGCGCTCGAGCAGCCCGAGCATGATCGGCACCGCGGTCGACGCCCCGGGCGAGGCGCCGAGCAGCCCGGCGATGCTGCCGTCCGCCGAGGTGATGACCTCGGTGCCGAACTGCAGGACACCGCCTCGCTCGCGGTCGGGCTTGATGACCTGGACGCGCTGTCCCGCCGTGATCCGGTGCCAGTCCCCCGGCTGTGCCGACGGCATGAAGTCCCGGAGCGCGGCGAACTTGCGGGACCGGCTCGCGAGCAGCTGCCCGACCAGGTAGCGGACCAGGTCCATGTTCGAGAACGCGACCGACAGCATCGGCCGCAGGTTGTGGAGCCGGATCGACCGGAAGAGATCCGACCACGAGCCCTGCTTGAGGAACTTCGGGCTGAACCCGGCGTACGGCCCGAACATCAGACTCGCCTGACCGTCGACGATCCGCGTGTCCAGGTGCGGCACCGACATGGGCGGCGCACCGACCGACGCCTTGCCGTAGACCTTGGCGGCGTGCTTGACCACGACCGCCGGGTCGTCGGAGCGGAGGAACTCACCGCTCACGGGGAACCCGCCGTAGCCGCGGATCTCCGGGATGCCGGAGCGCTGGAGGAGCTGGAGCGCGCCACCGCCGGCACCCACGAAGACGAACTTCGCTGCGATGCGGGACCTCGACTGCCCCACCTCGTTCTTGACGAGGAGCTCCCAGGTGCCGTCCTTCCGGCGCGACAGGTTCTTCACGACGTGGTTCGACTCGAACTGGACGCCGTCCCGGCGCAGCCCGTCGACGAGCTGACGCGTCAAGGAACCGAAGTCGACGTCGGACCCGGCGGGCGAGTACGTCGCCGCGATGGGCTGCGACCGCTTCCGGCCGGGGATGAGCGCGGGCGCCCACCGGCGGATCTGGCGTGCGTCGTCGCTGTACTCGAGGCCGGCGAAGAGCGGGTGGTCCTTCATCGCCTCGTACCGTGTGCGCATGTAGGACACGTTGTCCTCGCCCCAGACGAAGCTGATGTGCGGCGTCGGGTTGATGAAGGTCTCGGGAGCGGCGAGCGCGCCGGTCTCGACGAGGTGCGCCCAGAACTGCCGCGAGACCTGGAACTGCTCGTTGACGCCGATGGCCTTGCTGATGTCCACGGAACCGTCGGGCAGCTCCGGCGTGTAGTTCAGCTCACAGAGTGCCGAGTGCCCGGTTCCCGCGTTGTTCCAGGGGTTGGAGGACTCCTCGGCGACGTCGGCGAGGCGCTCGTAGATCCGGATGGACCAGTCCGGCTCGAGACGGTGGATGAGCGCGCCCAGCGTCGCGCTCATGATGCCACCGCCGATCAGGACGACGTCCAACGGCTGCACTGGCTTCTCTGGCACCCGATGATCCTACCGGCGGCGGTCCGACACCGGCTGCGCCGGGGCCGGGAGGCACGGCCTGGGTCAGGCGACGACCGCGCGGCGGGCGAGCACCGCCTCCGCGATCTGGACCGCGTTGAGCGCGGCACCCTTCCGGAGGTTGTCGTTGCTGACGAAGAGGGCGAGCCCGTGCCCCTCGGGTGCCGAACGGTCCGTCCGGATCCGCCCGACGAAGCTCGGGTCGGCGCCGGCAGCCTGCAGGGGCGTCGGGACCTCGGACAACTGCACGCCCGGTGCGGCGGCGAGGACCTCCGACGCTCGCTCCGGCGTCAGGGGGCGCGCGAACTCCGCGTTCACCGAGATCGAGTGCCCCGTGAACACCGGGACCCGGACGCAGGTCCCCGCGACGAGCAGGTCGGGCAGCTCGAGGATCTTGCGGCTCTCGTTCCGGAGCTTCTGCTCCTCGTCCGTCTCGCCCCAGCCGTCGTCGACGATGCTGCCCGCGAGGGGGATGACGTCGAAGGCGATCGGCGCGACGTACTTCGTGGGCTCCGGGAAGGTCACGGCGGAGCCGTCGTGCGTGAGGGCTGCGGCGTCCTGCTCGAGCGCCGCCCGGGCCTGCCCGAGCAGTTCCTCCACGCCGGCGAGGCCGCTGCCGGAGACGGCCTGGTACGTCGTCGCGACGAGCCGGCGCAGACCGGCCTCGGCATCGAGCACCTTGAGGACCGGCATGATCGCCATGGTCGTGCAGTTCGGGTTCGCGATGATGCCCTTGCGTGCCTCGTCGATCGCATGCGGGTTGACCTCGCTCACGACGAGCGGGACATCCGGGTCCATCCGCCAGGCGCTCGAGTTGTCGATGACGAGCGCCCCCGCGGCGGCGAAGCGCGGTGCCAGGGTCCGGGATCCCGATGCCCCGGCGGAGAACAGAGCGATGTCGATGCCCGTCGGGTCCGCGGTCGCCGAGTCCTCGACGACGATGTCCTCGCCCCGGAACGGCAACGTCGTGCCTGCGGAGCGGGCGGTGGCGAAGAACCGGACCGTCGTGGCGGGGAAGGCACGGTCCTCCAGCAGACGGCGCATGACGGTGCCGACCTGCCCGGTGGCGCCGACGACGGCGACGGTGAGCTCGCTCATGGTGTCTCCTGTCTACCGGCCGGTGCCGGCGTAGACGACGGCTTCGACGTCGGCGTCGAGACCGAACGCCGAGTGGACGACGCGCATCGCCTCGTTCAGGGTGTCGGCCCGCGTGACGACCGAGATCCGGATCTCGCTCGTCGAGATCATCTCGATGTTGATCGAGGCCTCGTGGAGCGCACGGAACAGCTGCGCCGACACCCCGGCGTTCGTCCGCATGCCGGCACCGACCAGGGCGAGCTTGCCGATCTGGTCGTCGTACTGCACGGTCTCGTAGCCGATGCTCGCCTTCGAGGCCTCGAGCGCGGTGAGGACCCCGGAGCCCTGCGACTTCGGCAGCGTGAACGAGATGTCGGTGCGGCCGGTCGCCGCGGCGGAGACGTTCTGCACGATCATGTCGATGTTCGCGCCGGCCCGGGCGACGGTCGTGAAGATCTCGGCCGCCTTGCCCGGCTGGTCGGGCACGCCGACCACCGTGATCTTGCCCTCGGAGAGGTCGCCAGCGATGCCGGTGATGATCGGTTCTTCCACGGACTCCCCCTCGGCAGGGTTGTAGACGATGGTGCCCTCGGTGTTGTTGAACGAGGACCGGACGTGCAGGGTGACGCCGTGCCGCCGGGCGTACTCGACGGCGCGGATGTAGAGGACCTTGGCGCCCGCGGCCGCGAGCTCCAGCATCTCCTCGCTCGTGATGCGGTCGATCTTGCGCGCCTTCGGGACGACCCGCGGGTCGGCGCTGAAGATGCCGTCGACGTCGGTGTAGATCTCGCACACGTCAGCACCGAGGGCAGCGGCCAGGGCGACGGCGGTCGTGTCGGAGCCACCGCGGCCGAGGGTGGTGATCTCACCCGTCGTGCGGTTGAAGCCCTGGAACCCCGCGACGATCGCCACGTGCCCGGCGTCGAGGGCCTCACGGACGCGCTTCGGGGTGACGTCGACGATCCGGGCACGGCCGTGCTGGGCGTCGGTCAGCATGCCCGCCTGGCTGCCGGTGTACGAGCTGGCTTCGACCCCGAGGCTCTTGATCGCCATCGCGAGCAGCGCCATCGAGATCCGCTCGCCCGCGGTGAGGAGCATGTCCAGCTCGCGACCGGACGGCAACGGGGTGACCTGGCTCGCGAGGTCGAGGAGCTCGTCCGTCGTGTCGCCCATCGCGGAGACGGCCACGACGACGTCGTTGCCGGCCTTCTTCGTCTGGACGATCCGCTTGGCCACGCGCTTGATGCTCTCGGCGTCCGCGACGGACGACCCACCGAACTTCTGCACGATCAATGCCACTGACGAACTCCTGGACTCCCACGGACGCGGTCCGCCGATTCTACCGAGTGTCCTCGGACTGTTGCGTCGCGCGCACGCCGCACGCAGCGACCCCGGGCGGTCGCCGACCGGCGCCCGTCGACCGGGAGGCCCGGGTCAACCGCCCACGAGCCGGCGCCCCTCGAAAGCGCGTCCGAGCGTGACCTCGTCGGCGTACTCGAGATCCCCACCGACCGGGAGTCCGGAAGCGAGGCGCGTCGTCCGGACCCCCATCGGCACGAGGAGCCGGCTGAGGTAGGTGGCCGTCGCCTCGCCCTCGAGGTTCGGATCGGTCGCGATGATGACCTCGTCCACGGTGCCGTCCGCGAGCCGCGTCAGCAGACCCTGGATGCGGAGGTCGTCGGGGCCGACGCCGTCGATCGGGCTGATCGCGCCGCCGAGCACGTGGTACAGCCCGCGGAACTCACGGGTCCGCTCGATCGCGGCGACGTCCTTGGCCTCCTCGACCACGCAGATGACCGCGGGCGAGCGGCGGGGATCGCGGCAGATGCTGCAGCGTTCTGTCTCGGTCACATTCCCGCAGACCTCGCAGAAGCGGACCTTCTCCTTGACCGCCATGAGGAGTTCCGCGAGGCGCGTCGGGTCGAACGACTCGGTCTGCAGGATGTGGAACGCGATCCGCTGCGCGGACTTCGGACCGATCCCCGGCAGACGGCCGAACTCGTCGATGATGTCCTGGACGATGCCGTCGTAC
This sequence comes from Curtobacterium sp. MCBD17_035, assembly GCF_003234815.2. NCBI lineage: Bacteria > Bacillati > Actinomycetota > Actinomycetes > Micrococcales > Microbacteriaceae > Curtobacterium > Curtobacterium sp. MCBD17_035. The sequence continues at coordinate 2,317,583 of NZ_CP126279.1, forward strand.
ATGGTCAGAAGCCTCCGGACCCGCTGCTGTCGAGCGTGGTCTCCTCGATGAACTGGGCCCCGAGGATCTCACGGACGACCGCCTCGCCGTAGCGTCCGGGGACCGGCACACGGGCGGGCCGCTCCGGCGCCGACGGGGCCGTCCGGGCGGGAGCTGGGGTGCCGCCCCCGCGGGGCGCGGACGCCGACGGTGCTCGTCCTCCGGTGGGTACGGGCCCCGCGGCGGATCGACCCGACGGGCCCGGGTCCGGGAACGGCGCTCCGTCGTCGTAGGGCTCGTCGTCGAGGGGGTAGTCGTCGACCGGCACGTCGCTCGGTCCGCCTGCGACAGCCGGGGTGCTGGCCGGACCACGGACGGCACCGGCAGCGGGCGCGCTCGTCGCGGCACCCGCGGGCGCACCGCCCGTCCGTCCGGCTGGCGCGACGGCGGCCGGTGCCGTGCCGTCCGGGCTCGACGCCACCCCGAAGGGCGCGGCCCACGACGGCTCGACGTCGTCCGGGACGGCATCTGCAGTGGGATCGGACGCCGGGATCGTCGCGACCACCCAGTCGGTGACCGGGCCGGTGGGCGCGGGGGCCGGCGCGGCTGCGGATGCTCGGGACGGAGCAGGCGCGGCTGCTGGCGCCGATCCCCCGGCTGAGGCCGGCACCTGCGCGCTGCTCTGCTCGGAGGATCCGCGAGCGCCGTCGCGCGTCGGCGCCGCCGGTGCGGACTCGGGCGCCGACTGGCGCTCGGGTGTCGACTGGCGCTCCGGCACCGCCTGGCGCTCGGGTGTCGGCTGACGCTCCGGCACCGCCTGACGCTCCGGTGTCGCCTGACGCTCCGGCACCGCCTGACGCTCGGGTGTCGCCTGACGCTCCGGCACCGCCTGACGCTCGGATGCGGGCCGTCCCGCGTCCAGGTTCGACCCGGCGGGTGCCGGCCCGCGAGCAACGAACTTCACACGGACGCCGAGGACATCGAGGATGGCGGCCCGGAGGTACTCGCTGACGCTGTCCTTCGGGTCGGTCATCTGCTTGAACGACGCGACGTCCTGCTGACTCGGGAACGTCAGTGTGAGGACGTCGTCCGTGAAGGCGGTCACCTGCGCGGTCACGACGACCATCCAGGCGGACCGCCGAGCGCGCTGCACGTGCTCGACGACCTGCGGCCAGCTGTCCCGCACCTGTTGCACGCCCAGCTCGCCGACGGCCCGGACCGCCGGCGAGGCCGCGAGCGCCGCGCCGACGCCGGTCGACGAGGGCGAGCCCGCGCCCGAGGGCGCGCTGCCGGCCGTGGGGACGACCTCGACCGCGCCGGGGACCGCGCGCTGCTCGTCATCGTCGGCCCGTTCGGTCCCGGACGCGCTGGCCGGGGCGGCAGCAGCGGTGGCTCGGGTCGAAGCGGGGGTCGGCGCGGCCGGCATCGGCGCGACCGGCGTCCGCGCGGGTGCGGCAGCCGGTGCGCTTGACGTGACGACAGCGACGGGCGCAGAACCGGTCTGGCCCCCGGCGTCACCGACGCCGACGCGACGCTCGAGGCGCTCGACGCGCGCCAGGGCGCCCCGCTGGCTGTCGTCGCTCTCCGGCACGAGCATCCGCGCCACCATGAGTTCGAGGTGCAGGCGGGGCGACGTCGCGCCGGTCATCTCGGTGAGCGCACGGTTCGCGATGTCGGCCGCGCGCGAGAGCCCGACCGCGCCGAAGACGGCCGCCTGCCGCGTCATCGTCTCGAGTTCCTCGGGCGAGACTCCGCGCAACACGGCCGCAGCGCCCTCGTTGGTGGCGGCGACGACGATGAGGTCGCGGAGCCGTTCGAGCAGGTCCTCGACGAAGCGACGCGGATCCTGACCTGTCTGCACGACGCGGTCGACGGCCGAGAACGCCGAGGCCGGATCCGCCACGGCGAGCGCGTCGACGACGTCGTCGAGCAGGGCGGCATCGGTGTACCCGAGGAGTGCGACCGCGCGGTCGTAGGCGATCGTGCGGTCCTCGCTCCCGGCCATCAGCTGGTCGAGGAGCGACAGGGTGTCCCGTACCGATCCCCCGCCGGCCCGGACCACGAGCGGCAGGACACCGGGCGCCACCGACACGGACTCCTGCGCGCACAGCTGCTCGACGTACTCGAGCATGGACGCCGGCGGCACGAGCCGGAACGGGTAGTGGTGGGTCCGCGAGCGGATGGTCCCGATGACCTTCTCGGGCTCGGTCGTCGCGAAGATGAACTTGACGTGCTCCGGTGGTTCCTCCACCAACTTGAGGAGTGCGTTGAACCCCTGCGGCGTGACCATGTGGGCCTCGTCGAGGATGAAGATCTTGTAGCGGTCGCGTGCCGGGGCGAACACGGCGCGGTCGCGGAGGTCGCGTGCGTCGTCCACGCCGTTGTGGCTGGCTGCGTCGATCTCGATGACGTCGAGCGACCCACCGCCGTCCCGCGCCAGCTCCACACAGCTCGGGCACACTCCGCATGGCGTGTCCGTCGGGCCCTGAGCGCAGTTGAGACACCGCGCGAGGATCCGTGCCGACGTGGTCTTGCCACAACCCCTCGGTCCGCTGAAGAGGTAGGCGTGGTTGACGCGGTCTGCCCGGAGTGCTGTCCGCAGCGGATCGGTCACCTGCGACTGGCCGATGAGTTCGGCGAAGTTCTCGGGCCGGTAACGGCGATACAAGGCGGTGACCACGCGACCAGGGTAATCGGCGCCGCCGACACCGGGGGTCGTTCTCCACAGACCCCGGCGATGTCAGCTCGTGGTCCCGGCGCTCGCTGGCGAACCTGGACGTCGACCCAGAAAGGGCGTACCGATCAGTCCGTGGAGCGGTATCGTCCACCTACGGCCACGGCGCGACCGACCATCGCAGGACCATCCGTGGCGGATCAGGATCAGGAGTCGAGCTCATGAACGAGCGGTTGACGCTGCCGTGCACGCTGCGCCGGACGATCGTCCGGACCGCCGTGGCGCGGACGGCTGGCCGGGCTCGGAACGGCACCACGACGAGCGCCTGATCGCGGGCTCCGGGAGCCTCGGCCCCCGGAAGCCGGGGCGCGTCGGTGTTCGGGTCATCGCCGCCCCGGCCCCTCGGAGCGGCGGACGACGATGTTCGGGTCATCCTCGTCCGCCGCTCCCTCATGCGTGTCAGGGCCGCGTCCGCGCCGCTGCCCAGCGGCCGCAGCTGATCCGGCGGACGCGCACCGCGGACCGGACCCGGGGAACGGGGGGTCGGTGCCGGCCGTGGCGGTCCGCGCCGGACGCCGGACAGCGCCACCGGTCCCCTGCAGCGGTCTCCGAGCAACCGTGATCGACCGGTTCCAGCGGGCGGCGGCGGAACGAGAAGACTCCCCACGTACCCGCCAGAGCCCGGTTGCCCTTGCTGCGTTTCCGCCCTGGGGGAGTTGGCCTGGATGGCGTCACGTGAGGAGCCGCCGACAGTCTAGCGGACGCCTCGCCCGTTCATCGACGCGCACTCAGCCGCGGGCGGTTCAGTGGAGGCATGAAGATCGTCATCGCCGGAGGACACGGCAAGATCGCCCTGCTGCTCGAACGACTCATCACGCAGGCGGGACACGACGCGGTCGGGATCGTCCGCAACCCGGCGCATGTCGCCGACGTCGAGGCCACCGGCGCGACCGCGATCGTCCGGGATCTCGAGCAGATGGACGAGGACGACCTGGCGGTGGACCTCGAGCAGGCCGACGCCGTCGTGTTCGCGGCGGGCGCCGGACCGAACAGCGGTGCCGAACGCAAGTTCGCGGTCGACCGCGACGCCGCGATCCTGCTCGCCGACGCCGCCTCGCGGGTCTCGGTGCCGCGGTACGTGCTCATCTCGGCCATGGGCGCCGACTCGTACGACCCGGCCACGGCGGTCCTGCCGGCCGCGGACGACCGCGCGGTGTTCCAGGTCTACCTGCGGGCGAAGGCGGAGGCGGACGCGAACATCCGCGCACGCGGGTTCCAGTGGACGATCGTGCGTCCCGGAGGTCTCCTCGACACCCCGGGCCAGGGCACCGTCCGCGCCGGCACCGAGGTGCCCCGTGGTTCCGTCTCGCGGGCCGACGTCGCGGCGGTCGTCCTGGAGGCCCTGCTCGCGGGTGCCGCGATCGGTCGCCAGTTCGAGCTCACGTCGGGCGACGTGCCGATCCACGAGGCGCTCGCGGCGCTCTGAGGCGGCGGCGCGCCACGGCCCGCATCTGAGGCGGCGGCGGGTCACGGCCCGCATCAGCCCGGGCGGCAGCAGCGGCGCGCGCTGGAGATCAGGGGACGCGCCAGCGGCGCCACGACGCCGACGCCGACGCCGGGCGAGCCCGCGAGTCCGGTAGATCAGTGCAGTGCCACAGCGGCGGACTGCCGCGCGATCTCCAGCTCCTCGTTCGTCGGGATCACGAGCACCGCGACCCGGGAGTGGTCGGTCGAGATCCGCCGCGCACGGCTGGAGTGCAGGTCGTTGCGGTCGTGGTCGACCTCGATCCCCAGGTGCTCGAGCCCGGCGAGGACCCGGCGCCGCAGGAGCGCGTTGTTCTCGCCCACACCCGCCGTGAACACGACGGCGTCGAGGCCGCCGAGCTGGGCGGTGTACGCGCCGACGTACCGGCGGATCCGGTGCCGGTAGACGGCGAGCGCCGCCTCCGCCCGGTCGTCGCCCTCGGACGCGTCGCTCTGGACGTCCCGCATGTCCCCGTTCCCGGTGAGTCCGAGCAGGCCCGACTGCTTGTTGAGCATGGTGTCGAGGTCCTCGAAGGACATGCCTGCCTCGCGGTGCAGGTGGATGAGGATCGCGGGGTCGAGGTCGCCCGAGCGGGTCCCCATGACGAGCCCCTCGAGCGGCGTCAGGCCCATCGACGTCTCGATGCTGCGCCCTCCGTCGATCGCGGCCGCGGACGCCCCGTTGCCGAGGTGCAGGACGATCGTCTTGAGCTGCTCGAGCGGGCGGCCGAGGAACACCGCGGTCTGCTCGGACACGTACTTGTGGCTCGTCCCGTGCGCGCCGTACCGCCGGATCGCGTAGCGCTGCGCGAGGTCCGCCGGGATCGCGTACGTGTAGGCCTCCGGCGGCATGGTCTGGTGGAACGCGGTGTCGAAGACGGCGACCTGCGGCACGTCTGCGAACACGTGCTGTGCGGCCCGGATCCCCTCGAGGTTGGCCGGGTTGTGCAGCGGTGCGAGGGCGGACAGGGCGTCGATCCGCGCTTCGACCTCGGGCGTGATGACGGTGGCGCGGTCGAAGTCGGTGCCGCCGTGGACGACCCGGTGGCCGACGACGGCGGGCGGCTCGTCGTCGAACGAGGGTCCGACGGCGGCGAAGGCGTCGAGCATCGCGCGGAACCCGGCGGCGTGGTCCGGCACGTGGGCGTCGTCGTTCGAGGTGGACTTGCCGGTCACGGCGTTCGTGTGCTTGGTGGCGCCGGAGGACTCCCCGATGCGCTCGACCAGCCCGGACGCGAGCATGCGCTCCCCCTCGAGCTCGATGAGCTGGTACTTGAAGGAGCTCGATCCGGAGTTGACGACGAGTGCTGTGGTCACGATGCCTGCTTCCTGGGTTCGGCGCTGGTCCCGGCCTGGATGGCGGTGATCGCGACGGTGTTGACGATGTCCCCGACGAGTGCGCCGCGCGACAGGTCGTTGATCGGCTTGCGCAGCCCCTGCAGGACGGGCCCGATCGCGACCGCGCCGGCGGACCGCTGCACGGCCTTGTACGTGTTGTTGCCGGTGTTGAGGTCCGGGAAGATGAACACCGTCGCGCGGCCGGCGACCGGCGAGTCCGGCATCTTGGCGCGGGCGACGGTGGGGTCGGCGGCGGCGTCGTACTGGATCGGGCCCTCGACGAGCAGCTCGGGGTGCCGTTCGCGGACGAACGCGGTGGCGGCCCGCACCTTGTCGACGTCCGCCCCGGATCCGCTGTCCCCGGTCGAGTAGCTGAGCATGGCGACGCGCGGTTCGATGCCGAACTGCGCGGCCGTTGCCGCGCTGGACGTCGCGATGTCCGCGAGCTGTTCGCTGGTCGGGTCCGGCACCACGGCGCAGTCGCCGTACACGAGGACGCGGTCGGCGAGCGCCATGAGGAACACGCTCGACACGATCGACACGTCGGGCCGGGTCTTGATGATCTCGAACGCGGGGCGGATCGTGTGCGCGGTGGTGTGCCGGGCTCCGGACACCATGCCGTCGGCGAGGCCGAGGTGCACCATGAGCGTGCCGAAGTAGGACACGTCCGTCACCCGGTCGCGCGCCAGCTCGACGGTCATGCCCTTGTGTGCGCGGACACGGGCGTACTCCTCGGCGAACCGTTCACGGAGCGGTTCGGCGGAGGGGTCGACCACGTCGGCGGCGTCGAGGTCGAGCCCGAGCTCGGCCGCGCGGGTGCGGACCGCCGTCGGGTCCCCGAGGATCGTGAGGTCGCAGACGTCGCGCTGCAGGAGCGTCGACGCGGCCCGGAGGATCCGGTCGTCGTCCCCCTCGGGCAGGACGATGCGCTTCCGGAGCTCCCGAGCACGGTCGATCAGACCGTGCTCGAACATGAGCGGCGTCACGACGGACGACGGTCCGACCTCGAGCCGGGCGAGGAGTTCGTCCGCGTCGACGTGCCGCTCGAACAGCGACAGGGCGAGGTCGGTCTTGCGCGGCGAGTCCGCCGCGAGGCGCCCCCGGGTCTGCGTGATCCGCAGCGCCGTGTCGTAGGTGCCGAGCCCGTTGCGGGCGATGGGCAGGGTGCTCGACAGACCCTCGAGGAGGCGCTGGATCTGCGGCGACGTCTCGAACCCGCCGTTGAGGACGACCCCGGCGAGCGAGGGGAACGTCTCCGAGTCGTTCGCGAGCAGCGTCGCGATGAGGACGTCGGTGCGGTCGCCCGGGACGACGACGATCCCGCCCTCGATGAGCCGGGGCAGGACGTTCTCCATGCTCATGGCGGCGACCACCGTGCCGAGGGCCTCGCGGTCGAGCAGGGCCTCGTCACCGCTGACCAGGGTGGCGTCCGTCGCGGCGAGCACGGCACGCACCGTCGGGGCGACGAGCACGGCGTCCTCGGGGATCGCCCAGACCGGCGTGCCCGGGTGCTCTGTCGCGATCGCACTGCGGATGCCGGCGACGACCTCGTCGATGCGCTCGGGCGCGGTGCGGTTCGCGACGACCCCGAGCAACGACGCGTGGGCGGCGCGGAGTTCGCTCGTGGTCAACTCCGCGATCTGTCGGACGTCGTCGCCGGTCCGGGCGCCGCGCTCGGAGCTGCTCCGCCCGCCGAGCACGAGGAGGACCGGTGCGCCGAGGTTCGCCGCGATGCGCGCGTTGTACGACAGCTCGGTCGGGCTGCCGACGTCGGTGTAGTCGGAACCGACGACGACGACCGCGTCGCACTGCCGCTCGACGAGCGCGAACCGGTTCACGATCGTGGCGAGCGCCCCGTCGGGGTCCGCGTGGACGTCCTCGTAGGTCACCCCCACGGCGTCGTCGTAGTCGATGCCCGCCGATGTGTGCTGGAGCAGCAGCTCGAGGACGTAATCCCGCTCGGCGGTCGACCGCGCCACGGGCCGGAAGACGCCGACCCGGCCGACGGTCCGCGCGAGGGTCTCGAGCACCCCGAGGGCCACGGTGCTCTTGCCGGTGTGCCCTTCTGCTGACGTGATGTAGATGCGGGTCGACACCTCCCCAGGGTAGGACCGGGGGCCGGGTGCCGCCCCAGGGCGCGGTGTCGCGGTCGTCGGCCCGCCTCCGGACCTGTACCATGGGGTGTCGTCGCCACAGGGCGACGCCCGGAGGATTCGCCTAGTGGCCTATGGCGCACGCTTGGAAAGCGTGTTGGGTGCAAGCCCTCGGGGGTTCGAATCCCCCATCCTCCGCCACGATCGACCGTCGATTCCCGTCCGTCGCCCCTCGCGTGGCGCGCCCGGGAGGCCCGTCACCGCCCGCACCGGAGCTCCGGTCCCCCACCTGCCGGACCCGGTCGAACCCCACGTCGCGGGGATCCGCAGATCACCTCCACAACGCTGGGACGGCGCGGGGGTCAGGCCCTAGGCTGACGCTCGCAGGCCGCTCCGTCACCGGTGACGGCCGAGATCCGGCAGCGGCAGGGGCGTCGCGTCGGACCACCGGGACGGCTCCCGGTGGCCGCCGGACCGTGAGGGGCGAGGAGCATCCGTGGGGGAGACGACGGCACGCGTCAGGGCGACGCCGGGGAGGGCGCACCTCGTGGTGCGGCCGAGCGGGGCGTTCCTGCGGAGCACCGCATTGAGCATCCTGTTCTCCGCGGTGCCACTCGCGGTCGCGCTCGTGTGGGTGTCGTTCCCGCTCGGGTTCGTCGCGCCGGTGGGGACCGTCGCGGTCGTCGCGGCGGTGCTGACCTCGCTGCTCGTGGTCCGGTTCCGCACGGTGTACGCCGGCGTCGGCTCGCACCACGTCGAGATGCGCGGGCTGCTCGGACCACGCGTCGTGCTCGACCGTGCGCATGTGCACCGGGTCGTGCTCGCGACGACGTTCGGTCCGTCCGTGGACCGCACGACCCGCCAGCTCGTCGCGCTGACCGAGTCCGGGCATCCGCTCTTCCGGATGCGGGGCGTGCTGTGGGACGACACGGCGCTCGGGCACCTCGCCGAGGCACTGGACGCACGGGTCACGGAGCTCACCAAGCCCATGCCGCTGCGCGAGTTCCACCGCCTGTACCCGCAGAGTCGCGCTTGGTACGAGCGGCCGATGGCGATCCTGGGGATCGCGGTCGGGGTCGGGTCGCTCGTGGTCCTGGCGCTCGTCGCGGAGACCGCGGGACGCATCGCTCACTGACGTCGGGCCGCACCCTCGGCGGTGCGGATCCGGGGTCAGTGCGACAGCGCCGGCACCGTGCGCGGCCGGACCACGAACCAGAGCACGAACACGGCCACGACGGCGGTGGCGGCCATGACCTCGGCCATGGGCACGGCGGAGCCGATGCCGAGCAGGCCGACGACCGGCGAGATGATGCCGGCCACGCCGAAGTTCATCGCGCCGAGCAGTGACGCCGCCGTCGCGGCCTCCTTGCCGTGGGCTGCGAGCCCGAGCACCTGGATCTGCGGGAACGAGAACCCACACGCACAGATGAAGAACCACAGGGGCACGAACACGCCCGCGCGCCCCACCCCGACGGAGTCGAACACGGCGATGGCGACCGCGCTGACGAGCAGGACGGCGGTGGAGCAGGCGAGGATCCACTGCGGGCCGACGCGCCGTGCGAGGCGCGACGACACCTGCACGCCGATCACGACGCCCAACGAGTTGACCGCGAACAGGACGCCGTACTGCTGGGTGCTGAGGCCGTACACCTGCTGGAACAGGAACGGCGACGCGGACAGGTACGAGAACAGGCCGCTGAACACCATCGCTCCGATGAGCGCGACGCCGACGAACACCCGGTCCGAGAACAGTGCGCGGTACCGGTCCCGTACCGACGCGTGTCCGACGTCGTGGCGGCGCTCGCGCGGGAGCGTCTCGACGATGAGGCTGATCATCGCGATGATCACCACCGCCCCGTAGCAGGCCAGGAACACGAACACCCCACGCCAGTCGACGACGCGCAGCATCTGCGAGCCGATGAGCGGGGCCAGGATCGGGGCGAGCCCGTTCACCATCGCCAACCGCGACAGCATGCGCACGAGCGGGATGCCCCCGAAGAGGTCGCGCACCATGGCCATGGCCACGACGACGCCCGCCGCGGCGCCCATCCCCTGGAGGAACCGGAGCACGGCCAACGTCTCGAGGTTCGGCGCGAGGGACGCGGCCACCGAGGCCACGATGTGGAGGGACGTGGCGAGGATGAGCGGGAGCCGCCGCCCGACGCGGTCGCTCCACGGCCCGACGAGGAGCTGGCCGACGGCGAAGCCGACCGTCGTGGCGGTGAGCGTGAGCTGCACCGCTCCGGCGCTGATGTCGAAGGCACGCTCGAGCGACGGGAACGCGGGCAGGTAGAGGTCGATCGTGAACGGCCCGAGCGCCGTGAGCGCGCCGAGGACGACCACGTAGACGAGGCGCTGGGAGCGACGCAGAGCGTCGCCGGGGTGGACGACGGTCAGGGCGCCGGTGGCAGGGGCGGTCACGGGGAGGAGGGCCTTCCGGGGTGAGGGGTGGTCGCCGGTCGAATCGATTCGGGTCCGGGACCAATGCTACGGGTCCGCATCGGCCCGCGCACGGCGGGCCGCGCTTCTGCGTGCATCGGCGCGGCCCGTGCGCGAACCGGCCCCGCGACCCGCCCTCCTGGTAGCGTCGGGGCGTCCACAGAGGGGTGATGACCATGGTCGACGCGCGGATCCTGCACACCACGGCGGCGCTGCGTGGGGCCATCCTCGGGCTCGCAGCCGACCGGCCGGTGTCGGCCATCACCGTCGCGGACGTCACGCGCGCCGCTGGCATCAACCGCGCGACGTTCTACTCCCACGCGGTCTCCCCCGGCTCGCTCCTCGCCGACGTCCTGACGCCCGAGCTCGACAGCATCCGCGACGAGGACGCCGCGCTCCGCGAGGTCCCGGGCGCCGACCCGAGCACGATCACCCGCAGGGGCATCAGCGCCGTCGTCGAGCACATCGTCGCGCACCGCGAGATCTACCGGTGGGCACTCCCCGACCCGAACGACGCCTCGCTGCATCGGCTGCTCGCCGAGCACTTCCGGGTGTCGTGCGTCGCGCACATCGCCGGCATGGCGCCCGAGGACCGGCCCGAGGTCCTCCACGACGTCGCCGCGGGGTTCGTCGCACAGGGATTCGTCGGCGCGATCACCGTCTGGGTCGCCGGTCCGCGGCGGTCACGAAAGGCGCTCGTCGACACGATCACCGCGTCGCTCCCCGCCTGGTGGCGCTGACCCCGCCAGGCCCGCGGGTCGCCTGACGGGGCGCTCCGGGCCTCCCGGCGGGAACGGCGAGACGCCGGGCCCCTCGTGGGGACCCGGCGTCTCGTGCTCCCGCGGCGGTGCGTCGGACCGGTCGACTAGACCTTCGCCTTCGCGAGCGCGGTGAGCAGGTCGAACGACACCGAGCCGAGGCCGGTGACGTCGTCGTAGCCGCGCGCGGTCGTGAGCGACGTGTCCGTGTTGAGCGTGACCAGGTAGCTGTTCCCGCTCGTGGCACTCGTGTACGCCAGCGCGATCGGCGAGGCTGGCGGGGTCACGTCGTTGAACAGCGACGGGGCCACGCGGTCGACCGCGTAGAGCGTCGGGTTCGCGAACCCGATCCGCGAGTGGGTCGTCTGCTGGACGAGCGCCATCAGGGCCGCCGTGATCGGCGACGCGAGCGAGGTCCCACCGTAGGTCTCGGTCTCGTAGGCCGCCGCGGCGAGCGTGCTGTCGTCCTTGATCGGACGGATGCCGATCGAGAACCCGGTGTACGGGTCGGCCAGCGCCCCGAGGTCCGGCGAGACGCGCTTGCCGTTCGCGAGACCGGCGGGGACGATGCCCTTCTGGTAGCTCGGCTGGGCGAAGTACGTGCTCGCACCGCCACCCGCGCCGCCACCGAACAGGTTGCCGGGCAGCGGTGCCGCGTAGGAGTCCGTGCCGTTCGTCGACACGATCTTGTCGAGCGTGTCCCCCCAGCCGGTCTCGTAGGCCTTGCGACCCGCCGCGTCGATGCCGAGGCTCGTCCCGCCGACCGCCGTGACCCACGGGGACGAGGCCGGGAAGTCCGGCTCGGGCTGCCCGAGGGCCGCCGTCTCGTCGCCGTTGTCACCGCTCGAGAAGTACAGGCCGATGCCCTCGCCGGCGGCCTGCAGCTGGATGTTCTCCTCGCCCTGCAGGGTCGACAGCGGGACGTCCTCGCCGGTGTTGCCGTAGCTGTTGCTGACGATGTCGGCCAGGCCGCCGTCGAGGATCCGGGACATCGCGATGTCCAGGCCCCCGCCGCAGTTCGTGCCACCGACGTACAGGATCGACGCCGCGGGCGCGACCGCGTGCACGGACTCGACGTCGAGCGTCTCCTCGCCCTGCCAGCCGCTCGGCTCCGCGCAGGCCTCCTGGTCGGTGAACTGCGACACCGACGGGATCTTCTGCGAGAACGTGCTGCTCGTCAGCTGGGGCTCACCGTGGCTGGCCGAGTAGGTGTTCGTGTCGTGGATGATCGTCGGCGACGCGTACGCGTCGATGATCGCGACGGTCTGCCCCTGGCCCTGGACGCCCCGTGCCTCGAGCGCCGAGACACCGTAGGCGGACCGCAGCTGCGACGGGATGTAGCCGCAGTTGAAGGTGTCGACGGTGGTCGTGCCGTACGCGGCCGGGACGGTCGCGGTGTGCTGCCCGGTGTAGGCCGAGCACTGCGCGTTCACCGCGGCCGGCGCCGTGGTCGACTGAGCGAACACGTGCGACGGTGTGGTGGCGGCGGGCGTCTGCCCCTGCCCGACGATCTCGGGACGCGTGGTGAACCGGCCCTGGTCGACGCTGACACCGGAGACCTTCGCCGCGATCGCGGTCGGCAGGGACGGCGTGGAGGACGGCGCGACGAGCGAGCGACCGTCGTGGCGGTACTCGTGGAGCGTCGTGCCCATGACGCTCTGGACCGTGGCAGCGGGACCGCGGAAGACCACGTACTGGTGGCTCGCGGGGACGCCCGAGATCGTCAGGCCCTGCGCGCGCAGGTAGCTCGTCACCTGGTCGACGTCGGCCTTGGTGGGCGCGTACTTCGCGATCCACGCGGCCGGCGACAGCGGCGTGCGGTACTGCGGGTTGCCGGGCGTCGACACCGCCGTGGCGAGGGCGGTCGCCCCGGCCAGGTCGCGGAGCGGCAGGTAGACCTCGCCCTCCACGCTCGTGTCGGCGGCGACGGTCCCGCTGTCGTTCGCGTGGGTCGCCCACGACGGGACGGAGTTGCCCAGCGGCGCACGGGTGGCCGCGTTGGCGGGGGCCGCGGCGAGGAGCGAGGTGCCGGCGACGCACGCCGCGGCGATGACACCGACGAGGACTCGTCGATGAGGGGTGAGTTTGGGAGTTGGCACTACTGTCCTCTCTGACCGTTGTCCAGGAGACCCAGGGAGCTCCAGGAGATTCGTGTGCTGACCCTAATCTGGGGGGTCCCCGGCGGGACAGTCAGCACATCGCGGGACGGTCGCCGTGCCCCGGGCGCGGTCCGGATCCTGAGCGGACGCACAGCTCCGCGCCGCGCGGAGGCAGGCGACGATCCGCTCGGTGGGCAGCACGGCTGGGAGGACGCCCAGAGCGATCCGGGCCCCCTGCCGGCTGCCGTCAGCCACCAGCCACCAGCCACCAGCCACCAGCCGCCAGCCGGAGCGTGCCACGGATGCCCGTCGCCGGACGACGGTCCGACGGCGCTCACTCCCCGGACGGGCGGCGTCCCTCCTGGAGCCGGTCGGTGAGCCGGACCACTCGGCGGACGAGGTCGGCATCGCTGCTCCCCACCGGGAGCCGGAAGTCCGAGACGACCGGCCGTGACACGCCCCCCTTCCGCAGGGGTTCCCCGATCGCGACCACCACCGCGCCCGCGTCCTGCGCGCGCTGGACCGCCGCGGCCAACGCCGTCGGGTCGACCGCTTCGACCACGACCACCTTCGCCCCGGCCATCGCCGCGGCGACGATCGCCGCGGACTGCGCGTCCGGACGGGAGGCGATGCGCACGTCCGGCACGTAGCCGGATGCAGTGAGCGCGGATCGGAAGGCCCCGTCGAGTCCCGGCGTGGGTGTGGCGATCGCGCCGGGCTGCGTCGCGCCGGGTGTCGCGTCGGCGGTCGCGTCGGCCTTGGCTCCGCGCGTGCCGCCGGCCGATGCGCCCGCCGGCACCACGACGGCGATGCGCGCGTGCTCGTCGAACCCGCCGTCGGCCCCCGTGAGGTCCGTGCTCCGCACCGGCGTCGGGGTCGTGCCGTCCTCCGCCGCGCAGGCGGCCGGCCCGACCGCGACCACCGCGGCGAGGATGACGCACCGGGTCACCACGGCCACCGTCCTGCCCCGCCGCATCACGTCCTCCCTGGTCGCCCGGCGCCCCACGCTACACACGGCGGGACGGCCGGCACCGCCGCGTCGCCCGCTCCGTCACCCGCGCGGGGCGGGCACGGGCCCGACGCGGCGGACGAGGGCCAGGCCGGCGAGCGCCACGAGCGTCATCGCGCCGAACACCACCGCGAACGACACGGTGGCCGCCCGACCCCCGAACGCCGTGAAGGCGACGCCCGTGATCGCGAGCCCCACGACCGCGCCGGTGGCGTCGCCGATCGCCAGGGCAGAACTCGCGGATCCCTGGTCCGCGCGGTCACTGAGCCGGAGTGTGAGCATCGAGGTCCGCGGGTAGACGATCCCCATGCCGGCACCCGCCACGAACCACCCGGCGATCATCACGACCGGCAGGACACCGGTGACGGCGACGACGAACGCGGCGAGCAGCCCGAGCGCCACGAGCGTCAGTCCGATGCTGAAGGTGCGGCGCGCCGTGAGCACCCGTTCCGGGATCCGGCCGTGGGCCCAGCTCGCGGCGGCCCAGCTGATCGCCGCCAGGGTCAGGGTGACACCGGCCGCCGACGGGCTGAACCCGTGGTGCGCCTGGAGCAGGTACGGCAGGTACACCTCGCTGCCCATGTAGGCGGCGCCGGCGACGGCGCGCATCACGACGACGGTCGGGAGGCCCGGTGCGACCCGGAACGTCCCCACCGGCAGCAGGGGGCGCAGCCCGACCACCGCGACCACGAGTCCGACGGCGAGCACGAGGGGCCCGAGTGCGCCGGCGAGGTCCGGGGCGGTGTTGAGCCCGAGCACCGCGACGGCCGCGACGGCGGACCAGGCGATGCGCGGGCCCGGCCACGCTGGTCGGTCCGCGACGTCGGGGACCGGGAGACGCCGGAGGCTCGGCAGCAGGAGGACGAACGAACCGACGGCGATGACGAGCGCGCCGACGAACACCCAGTGCCAGCCCCACGTGTCCGTCACGACACCGGCGGCCGCCGGACCGACGAGGCCCGGCACGACCCACGCGCCGGCGAAGCCCGCGAAGATCCGTCCGTGCAGGTGCTCGGGGTAGATCCGCGACACGATGACGTACAGCACGACCGTGAGGGCCCCCGCGCCGAAGCCCTCGACGAGGCGTCCGCCGAGGAACACCGGCATCGACCCCGCCAGGGCCACGATCGCCGTGCCGAGCGCGAAGAGCAGCGCGGAGACGATCGTGACCACGCGTGCCCCCGACCGGTCCGCCCAGGTGCCGGCCACCACCATGCCCGGCACCCCTGCGGCGAGCGGCGCGGCGAAGGCCAGCGAGTACAGCGCCTCGCCATCGAGGTCGCGGCTGATCACCGGCATGATCGTGGCCATCGCCAGGTTCTGGAACGCGCTGACGGCGACGATCGCGACCATGCCGACGGTCGGCAGGACGTATCCGCGTCCCAGGATGCCCGCGCGCCCCGGCCTCGCCGCGCGCCCGGGCGGGATGGTCACCGCGTCAGGGCCTGCTCGACGTCGGCCACGAGGTCGGCGACGTCCTCGATGCCGACCGACAGGCGGACCACGTGCTCGGGCACCGCGAGCTCCGTGCCCTTGACCGACGCGTGGGTCATCTCGCTCGGGTATCCGATGAGCGACTCGACACCACCGAGCGACTCCGCGAGCTGGAACACCTCGGTGGACTCGGCGAACCGGCGTGCGGCCTCCGGACCACCCGTCAGCGCGACCGACAGCATGCCGCCGAACCCGCGCATCTGCTTCGCCGCGATCGCGTGACCCGGGTGGGACTCGAGGCCCGGGTAGAACACCCGCTCGACCGCCGGGTGCCCGACGAGCGCCTCGGCGACGGCCTGCGCGTTCGCCGAGTGCCGTTCCATCCGGACCGCCAGTGTCTTGATGCCCCGGGTCGTCAGCCAGGCGTCCATCGGCCCGGAGATCGCTCCTGCGGCGAACTGCACGAAGCCGACGCGCTCGGCGAGCTCCTCGTCGCGCAGCACGATCGCACCGCCCACCACGTCCGAGTGGCCACCGAGGTACTTCGTGGTGGAGTACGCGACGACGTCGGCACCGAGCGCGAGCGGCTGCTGGAGGTACGGGGACGCGAACGTGTTGTCGACGACGACGAGTGCGCCGACCTCGTGCCCGATCGCGGCGAGCGCGGCGATGTCGACGATCTTCATCAGGGGGTTCGTCGGCGTCTCGACCCAGAGCACCACCGTGGGGCCGGGCTCCCCTGCCTGGAGGACGGCGCGCACCGCGTCGAGGTCGCTCATCTCGACGGTGGTGAGCTCGACCCCCCACGGCACGTGCAGGCGGTTCACGAGGCGGTGGGTGCCGCCGTAGACGTCGTTGCCCATCACGACGTGGGCGCCCGGCGCGAGGACGGCGCGGAGCAGGGCGTCCTCGGCGGCGAGGCCGGACGAGAACGACAACGCCCGGACGCCACCGTCGAGGTCGGCGAGTTGCTCCTGCAGGGAGTCACGTGTGGGGTTGCCGGACCGTGAGTACTCGTACCCGTTGCGCATCCGCCCGATGCCGTCCTGCACGAACGTCGAGGTGAGGAACACGGGCGGGACCACCGCACCGGTGCGCTCGTCGGGCTCCTGCCCGGAGTGGATCGCGCGGGTGGAGAACTCGGCCATGGGGTGACTCCTGGTGATGACGGCGGGGTGGATGGTCGGACGGCTCCACGGAGGGGCCGCCCAGCGGGGCCGGGAACGGCTACGCGGACAGGAACGCGAGCAGGTCGTGGCGGGTGACGACCGAGACGGGCTTGCCGTCCTCGACGACGAGCAGGGCGTTCGTGTCCTCGAGCGCACGGCGGGCAGCCGTGACGGACTCACCGATGCCGATGATCGGCAGCGGGTCGCCGACCGAGGCCGACAGCGAGTCGGTCATGCGGGCCGCGCCCGTGAACACGGCCTCGAGCAGCTCCTGCTCCTCGATCGCGCCGACGACCTCGCCGATGACGACGGGCGGCTCGGCCGAGAGCACCGGCATCTGCGAGACCCCGTACGTCTTCATGATGTCGATGACGTCGCGCACGGTGTCCGACGGGTGGGCGTGCACGAGGTCCGGCAGGGCGCCGGTCTTGGCCTGCAGGAGTGCGCCGACCGTGCGCTCGTCCTCGGTCTCGACGAATCCGTACGAGCGCATCCAGCGCTCGTTGAAGATCTTGCCGAGGTAGCCACGGCCCCCGTCCGGCAGGAGCACGACGACGACGTCGTCCGGTCCGAGGTCGCGCGCGGCACGGAGGGCGGCCACGACGGCCATGCCGCTGGAGCCACCGACGAGCAGGCCCTCCTCGCGGGCGAGGCGGCGGGTCATCGCGAACGACTCCGCGTCCGAGACCGCGATGACCTCGTCGACGACGCTGCCGTCGTAGGCGGGCGGCCAGAAGTCCTCACCGACACCCTCGACGAGGTACGGGCGTCCGGTGCCGCCGGAGTAGACGCTGCCCTCGGGGTCCGCACCGACGATGCGCACGCCGCCCTCCGAGACCTCCTTGAGGTACCGTCCCGTCCCGCTGATCGTGCCGCCGGTTCCGACGCCCGCGACGAAGTGCGTGATCGTCCCGTCGGTGTCCCGCCAGATCTCGGGGCCGGTCGTCTCGTAGTGGCTGCGCGGCCCGTTCGGGTTGGCGTACTGGTTCGGTTTGAACGCGCCGGGGATCTCCTGCACCAGGCGGTCCGAGACCGAGTAGTAGGACTCGGGGTGCTCCGGCGGCACGGCGGTCGGGGTGATGACGATCTCGGCACCGTAGGCGGTGAGGACGTTGCGCTTGTCCTCGCCGACCTTGTCGGGGAGGACGAAGACGCACCGGTACCCACGCTGCTGGGCGACGAGCGCCAGACCGACGCCGGTGTTGCCGCTCGTGGGCTCGACGATCGTGCCGCCCGGTCCGAGCTGCCCCTTCGCCTCGGCGTCGTCCATGATCCGGGTGGCGATGCGGTCCTTGGCCGAGCCACCCGGGTTGAAGTACTCGACCTTGACGAGGACGGTCGCGGCGACCCCCGCCGTCACCGAGTTGAGGCGGACGAGCGGGGTGTTCCCGACCAGGTCGATGACGGAGTTGGCGTAGCGCACGGTCATCGAGTGTACGTCGTGCCCCTGCCGCATGACCTGGCAGGTCGGCGAACGCCCCCCGGCAGCGGACGTCGCACGGGTCTCCCGCGGCGCCGCGCCTGCTGAGGCCCTGCGTTCAGGCCTCGACGCCCTGGGCAGCGGCGACCACCGGCTCGTTCTGCTGACGGTGCAGCGCCGCGTAGACACCGCCGAGTGCCAGGAGCTCCTCGTGGTCGCCGCGCTCGACGATCCGGCCGTGGTCGACGACGAAGATGACGTCGGCGTCCCGCACGGTGGACAACCGGTGCGCGATCGCGATCGTCGTCCGACCGCGGGCGGCCGCGTCCAGGGCGTCCTGCACCACCCGCTCCGAGATGGAGTCGAGCGCGCTCGTCGCCTCGTCGAGCACGAGCACCGGCGGGTCCTTGAGCAGGACGCGCGCGATCGCGATGCGCTGCTTCTCGCCGCCGGAGAGTCGGTAGCCGCGCTCCCCCACGACGGTCGCGTAGCCGTCGGGGAACGACTGGATCGTCGCGTCGATGTTGGCGGCACGGGCGGCCGCGCGGAGCTCGTCGTCGGTCGCGTCCGGCTTGGCGTAGCGGAGGTTGTCGGCGATCGTCGCGTGGAACAGGTAGGTCTCCTGGCTGACGACGCCGACGTGCCGCACCAGGTCGTCCTGCGCGATCGCGCGGACGTCGGTGCCAGCGAACCGGACCGTGCCCGTCGTCGCGTCGTACAACCGGGGCACGAGGTACGAGATCGTGGTCTTGCCGGCGCCGGACGGTCCGACGAACGCGGCGAAACGTCCGGGCTCGAGGTCGAACGACAGCCCACGGAGCGTCGGCTCGTCCGGGTCGCCGTCCGGGTAGACGAACGTCACGTCCTCGAACGCGAGCGCGCCGATCCGCGACTCGTCCACGGGGACGGGATCCGCCGGGTCGGTGATGGCCGGCCGCAGGTCGAGGTACTCGAAGATGCGCGCGAACAGCGCCCCGGACGTCTGCAGGTCGAGCACGACGCGGAGCAACCCGACCGTCGGGAACAAGAGCCGCGACTGCACGGTGGTGAACGCGACGATCGTCCCGGCGGTGACGGGCACACCACCGACGATGAGCCAGGCCGCGACGAGGTAGATGATCGCCGGGATCACGGACAGGAAGATCTGCACGATCGCGAAGAACCACTGCCCGGACATCTGCTGACGTACCTGCAGGCGGATCTGGTTGCGGTTCTCGGCCTCGTACCGGTCGATCTCGGCGCCCTGGCGGTTGAAGCTCTTGGCGAGCAGGATGCCCGACACGCTCAGGGCCTCCTGCGTGATCGCCGTCATGTCCGACAGGGACTCCTGCGTCTCGGCGGCGATGCGGGCGCGGACCCGGCCGACGCGACGCTGCGCGATCACCAGCAGCGGCAGGAGCACGACCGCGACGATCGTCATCTGCCAACTGAGCAGCACCATCGCGACGACGGCGGCGATCACGGTCACGGTGTTGCCGAGGACGGACGAGATGGTGTTGTTGAGGACGCTCGCGACCCCACCGACGTCGTTCTGGAGGCGCGACTGGATGACACCGGTCTTCGTGCGTGTGAAGAACGCGAGTTCCATGCGCTGCAGGTGACCGAACAGCTGCGTGCGCATGGCACCCATCACCCGGTTGCCGACGGTCGCGGTCAGGTAGGTCTGCCAGACGCCGAGCCCCGCCGACGCGATCCACAGCGCGACCATGCCCGCGACGAGCCATCCGAGCACGGGCAGGTCGGGATGTCCGGACCGGGGGAAGAGCCCGAGGTCGAACGCCTTCTGGGTGAGCAGCGGCGGGATCACGCTGAGCGCCGCCCCGAGGAGCACGAGCACGACGGTCCCGATGATCGCCGTCCGATGCGGCCGGAACAGCCCCGCGATGCGACCGAGCAGGTCGGGGATCTTCGGCGCTGCCGCGTTCATGGCCCGCTGGGCGTCCGGGTCGCCGCTCGAGATCCGGTTGCCGCGCATGGGTCCGCCCCCGCCGCCGCCCCGCATGCCACCGCCGCCGGCGACGGCGTCCATCCGGCTCACGGCGCGATCCTCGTCATGAGGGTCCAGGGTAGTCGCGCGCGCCGACGCGGACGGGCGCCGTCGCACCGTCGGTGAGCGTGCGCGTCGTGGCGCCCGGCGACGACGGGCGGTGCGTCGCCCGGGAACGACGGAGGCCGCCGTCCCCGAGGGGACGACGGCCTCCGTGCGAGCGGTACCGACGGGTCTTACTTGACCGTGACGGTCGCGCCGGCGCCCTTGAGCTGGTCGGCGGCCTTGTCGGCGGTCTCCTTGTTGACGCCCTCGAGGACGTTCGCGGGGGCACCGTCGACGAGCGCCTTCGCCTCGCCGAGGCCGAGGCTCGTGAGGGCGCGCACCTCCTTGATGACCTGGATCTTCTTGTCGCCGGCGGACTCGAGCACGACGTCGAACTCCGTCTTCTCCTCGACCTCCTCGGCCGGGGCGGCGCCCGCGCCACCAGCGGCGGCGACGGCGACGGGAGCGGCGGCGGTGACCTCGAAGACCTCCTCGAACTTCTTGACGAAGTCCGAGAGCTCGATGAGCGTGAGCTCCTTGAAGGCGTCGATGAGCTCGTCCTGGGACAGCTTGGCCATTGTTCTCTCCTTGCTACGTGGTGTGGTTGTCTACCGCAGGCCCGATCAGGCTGCGGACTCCTGCTTCTCGCGCAGTGCCTCGACGGTGCGGACGGCCTGCGAGAGGGGCGCGTTGAACAGGTACGCGGCGCCGAACAGCGATGCCTTGAAGGCGCCGGCCAGCTTGCCGAGCAGCACCTCCCGCGACTCGAGGTCGGCGAGCTTGTCCACCTCAGAAGCGGTCAGGGGGTTACCGTCGAAGTACCCCCCCTTGACCACGAGCTGAGGGTTCGCCTTGGCGAATGCACGCAGCGACTTCGCGACGGCGACGGTGTCACCGTGCACGAAGGCGATCGCGGACGGACCGGCCAGCTCGTCGTCGAACGACGAGATGCCCGCCTCGTTGGCAGCGATCTTCGTGAGCGTGTTCTTCACCACGGCGTACGTGGCGTGCTCGCGGATGTCAGTCCGCAGCTGCTTGAGCTGGGCAACCGTGAGACCGCGGTACTCGGTCAGCAGGACGGCGTTCGAGTTGCGGAAGTGATCCGACAGCTCGGCGACCGCAGCTTCCTTGTTCGCCATGGCTCTCCTTAGGGTCTGTGCCGGCAGCCCCCGGTCCCGAACACGAAAAAAGCTCCGGCGCAGAGGCTCGGAGCTGGACCCACGCGAGGCGTGTGAGCGGTTCGGAACACCTGCGCGGGCTGCCTCGTCGGACGAGGACCTTCGGCCACCACACCAGCGACAGTGGGAACTGTGCAGGCACGGCGGCAACCGGCGGTCTTTGGCTTCCGGAAGCGTACCAGCCCCGCCGCAGGGCCACAACCGGCGGACGACCGCTCACGCGCCCGACGCGGCGACTCCCGATCGGCGCAGGTCGTCCGGGCGCGACGGCACCGCCGGCAGACGGACCGTGAACACCGTGTCGCCCGGGACACTCCGGACGGACACGACGCCGCCGTGGGCCTGGACGACCGCGTCGACGATCGCGAGCCCGAGGCCGGTCGATCCGGCGGTCCGGCTCCGCGAGCTGTCGGCACGCGCGAACCGCTCGAACATCTTCGGCAGGAACGCGGGGTCGATTCCCTGTCCGGTGTCGCGGACGGTCAGGTCCACCCCCTCCGGACCGGTCGCGATCCCGACCGTGATCCGGGTGCCGTCCGGGGTGTGCGTGCGGGCGTTCGTGACGAGGTTGACGACCACCTGGTGCAACCGTGCGGCGTCGCCGAGCACCACGACGGGCTCGTCCGGCACGTCCACGTCGATGAGATGGCCGGGACTGGCGGCGTGCGCGTCGTTCACGGCGTCGAGGACGAGCCCGGTCAGGTCGACGTCGTCGAACTGGATCTCGCGCCCCTCGTCGAGTCGGGCGAGCAGCAGCAGGTCCTCGACCATCCCGGTCATCCGGACGGACTCGGCCTCCACGCGACTCATGGCGTACACGACGTCGTCGGGCAGGTCGACGGACATGCGCCGCGTCAGTTCGGCGTACCCGCGGATGGAGGCCAACGGGGTCCGGAGCTCGTGCGACGCGTCGGCGACGAACTGCCGGACCTTGTCCTCGCTGGCCTCACGGGCACGCATGGCGTCGCCGATGTGGCCGAGCATGCGGTTGAAGGCGGTGCCGACGCGCCCGACCTCGGTCCGCGGGTCGGTGTCCTGCTGCGGCACCCGCACGTCGGCGAGCTGGTCGCCTCGGACGAGGGGCAGGCGCGCGACCGTCGTCGCGGTCTCGGCGACGCGTTCGAGCGGGCGCAGGGAACGGCGGACGGCGTACGTGGCGACGAGGCTCGCGGCGACGAGCGCGACGACCATCACGACGACGACCACCCAGATGAGGTTCCAGATGCTCGCGTAGACCGGGGCCATCGGCAGGCCGACGACGAGCACGCCGTTCGTGGTCGCGACCGCGGCGACCCGGTAGTCACCGACGCTGCCCCCGAGGTGCACGGTCTGCGCCCCGTTCCCGACGGTCGCCTGCGCGAGCGTCTGCGCCTGGCCCGCGGTGAGCTGCTTGATGGAGCCGCTCTCCTGGATGATCGTGCTGAAGACACGGTTCCCGTTGAGGTACACGGCCGTGAGCGTGCCGGCCGCTTGACCCGCCGGTCGGGCGAGGTCGTCGGGAGGCGCGCCTCCGAATCCGCCGCCGCCCTGGTTCAGGTGGCTCTGCGCCCGGTCCGTCGCGTGTTCGATCTGCGAGTCGATGCTCGTCGTCTGGATGGTCGCGAGCGCGATGATGCTGCCCGCGCCGATCACCGCGCTCACGGCGACGACGAGGGCGACGATGCTGAGCACGAGGCGTCGACGGAGCGTCATGGGTGGAGGTGCCTTCGTCGGGGCGGTCCGGGCGTGGTCACCCGTCGGTCAGGACGTCGGCTTGATGACGTAGCCGACGCCGCGGACCGTGTGGATCATCGGCGTCTCGCCCGCGTCGATCTTCTTGCGCAGGTACGAGATGTAGATCTCGACCACGCTCGACTTGCCACCGAAGTCGTAGCTCCAGACGCGGTCGAGGATCTGTGCCTTCGAGAGCACGCGTCGCGGGTTCCGCATGAGGAAGCGGAGGAGCTCGAACTCGGTGGCGGTGAGTTCGATCGACCGACCGGCACGGTGCACCTCGTACGACTCCTCGTCGAGCACGAGGTCGCCGACGGTGATCGTGGAGTCACCGGCCTCGGCGATGCTGATCTGCGACCGTCGGATCAGTCCGCGGAGCCGCGCCACGACCTCCTCCAGGCTGAACGGCTTCGTGACGTAGTCGTCGCCGCCCGCCGTGAGCCCGCTCACCCGGTCCTCGACGCTGTCCTTCGCGGTGAGGAAGAGGACGGGGGTGTCGTCGTTGTTCTGCCGGAGTCGGTTGAGGACCTGGAGGCCGTCGAGGTCCGGCATCATCACGTCGAGCACCATCGCGTCCGGCCGGAACTCGCGGGCCTTGGCCAGGGCGTCCTGACCGCCGTTCGCGCTCGTGACGTCCCATCCCTCGTACCGCAGGGCCATGGAGAGCAGGTCGGTCAGGCTGGACTCGTCGTCGACGACGAGGATGCGCAACGGCGAGCCGTCGGCACGGGTGAGACGGGGAGCGGCTGAGGGCTGGGAGATGGTCACGTCTTCCGAGTATCTGGACTCGCCTATGAGCGGTCTGAGGAGGACCGGAGGACCGCCTGTGGATGCGATGGCGTCGGCATCCCCGACATCTGTCGGGCGGCGGCGCAGCCGCTCCTCCGTGCGTACGGTGGCAGGGTGCTCCACCCGACCGCCGCGCCGTCCGCGCACCACCCGTCCGACACGACCGAGGAGGACTGACATGGTGAGCTTCGACCACCGGGAGCCCGGCACCGACCCCGCGTCGTGGACGACGTTCCTCGCGGAGCGGACGACGGAGCGGCTCGACCTCGACGGGATCGCGTCGGTCGTGGTGCTCGCACCCCACCCGGACGACGAGACCCTCGCCGCCGGGGGGCTGCTGGCGACGGCCGCCGAACTCGGGTTGCCGGCACGGGTCCTGCTCGCCACGCGCGGCGAGCGGTCGCACCCGGACTCCCCGACGACCACGCCCGATCGGCTCGCCGCGCTCCGCGAGTCCGAGTTCGCAACGGCGCTCCAGGTGCTCCAGCCGGACATCCGCGCCACCCGCGTCCGCCTGCCGGACGGCGAGCTCCGCGAGCACCGCTCGACGTTGCGTGACGCGCTCGACCACGTCCTCGCGGGCATGCCGACCCCGACCCTCCTCGCGGCGCCGTGGACGGGTGACGGTGACCGCGACCACCGCGCCGCGGGCGAGGTGGCCGAGGAGGCCGCCGCCGCCCACGACGGCGTGACGCTCGTCGAGTACCCGATCTGGATGTGGCACTGGGACGACCCCGCGTCGGCGAGCGGTCCGTGGGACCGTGTCACGGCCCTCCCGGTCCCGCCCGCGCTGCGTGAGCGGAAGTTCATCGCGCTCACGATGTACGCGTCGCAGGTCGGCGCGCTCTCGGACGCCCCGGGCGACGAGGCGATCGTCGACCTCCGTCACCTCGAGCACTTCACGCGCGCCGAGGAGGTCTTCTTCCGCATCGCCGCCACCGAGCGGCCGAGCATCGAGGAGCCCGGAACGACGGCAGCACCCGCCGAGGAGGAGCCCGGAACCACGGCAGCACCCGCCGAGGAGGAGCCCGGAACGACGGCAGCACCGGTCGAGGAGGACCCCAGGACGACCCCCGCACCGGGCGGGGGCGAGGCCGGACCGGCGGACCAGCCGTCGCCGGACGGGTCCGGCTCGCGGACCCGCGCGTCCTCCGAGGCGCACTCCGCGCGCCGACCGGACGGCCGGGACTTCGAGCACGACTGGTACGAGCGCCGGAAGCGGGCGGTCACGCTGGCGGCCCTCCCGCGCGAGCGCTGGCGGTCCGCGCTCGAGATCGGCTGCGCGACGGGGTTCCTCACCCGTGAGCTCACGGAGCGGACGGACGCGGTGCTCGGCGTCGACATGGCCCGGGCACCCCTCGAGCAGGCCCGCCGCACGGCACCGCGCGCGACGTTCCTCCGCATGACCGTCCCCCAGGAGTGGCCGGACGGGCGCTTCGACCTCGTCGTGCTGTCCGAGGTCGGCCACGACCTGAGCGCCGCCGACCTCGGAACGACGGTCGAGCGGGTGTTCCGGTCCCTCGACCCAGACGGGGTCCTCGTCGCATGCCACTGGCGCCACCCGATCGGCGACGCTGGGCTCGACGGCGACGCCGTGCACGCCCGCCTCCGCGCGCGCTGGCCCCGGTCACCGCTCGTGCACCACGAGGAGGACGACTTCGTCCTCGACGTGTTCCCCGGCCCGGCCGTCCCCTCGGTCGCGCAGGAGTCCGGTCTCGTCCGGTGAGGTGCTGAGCCGAGGTCGACCGCACTGGGGAATCCCATAGGAGCGGGCAACTCCGCGCACAGCACCCCTCCCTACGGTCTCCTCGTCGGCCCCGTCCTGCGACAGCATGACGGTGTTCCCCGCCGGCCCCTGCGAGGAGAACCATGTTCCTGACCTACCTCAGGCGCGAGCTCACGAACCGCAAGAAGCAGACCGTGATCATCGCGATCGGGATGGCGTTGGCCATCGCGCTCGTGATCATCGTGTCGTCGATCTCGAGCGGCGTGAAGGCAGCGCAGTCCACTGTGTTGCAGTCCGTGTACGGCGTCGGCACCGACATCACGGTCACCCAGACCGCGAGCGCCACCACGGACGGCGGCCGCCCGAGCTTCGGCTTCGGCCAGAGCGGCGGTGCCACCGGCAGCGACGGCACCACGAAGCTGTCGAAGTCGCGGCTGTCGGTCACCCGCGGCACCACCGCCATGTCGGACAGCACCGTGACGACGGTCACCTCCACGGCCGGCGTGTCCGCCGCGTCCGGGGTGCTGAACCTCACGAACAGCACGTTCTCGGGTTCCATCGCCCAGCGACAGGACTCGTCCTCCGGCACGTCGGGCTCGTCCGGCTCGTCCGGCTCGTCCGGCACGCGTCAGGCGCCGACGGGCGGTCAGGGCGGCGGGTTCGGCGGCGGGAACTTCAGCATCGACGAGTTCACGGTCACGGGCATCCCGACGAGCAGCAGCACGGTCGGCCCGCTGACGAGCGCGAAGCTCACGAAGGGGCGGGCGCTCCGGTCCTCGGACGCGGGCAAGGACGTCGTCGTGCTCGACAAGACGTACGCCAAGAGCCAGTCGAAGACCGTCGGCGACACCATCTCGATCGGCGACACGACGTTCACCGTGGTCGGCATCGTGGCGTCCACGTCGTCCGACTCCGCGACCGCGTCGGATTCGTACATCCCGCTCGACACCGCACAGAAGCTCTCGAGCGAGACCGGCAAGGTCACCACGATCTACGTCTCCGCGGCCTCGTCCTCGAACGTCAGCAGCATCAAGACCGCGCTCGAGAAGAAGCTCACCAAGGCGACCGTCTCCACCGAGGCCGACCTCGCATCGAGCGTGTCCGGGTCCCTCTCGACCGCGTCGAGCCTCGTGTCGAACCTCGGCACCTGGCTGTCGATCGTGGTCCTCGCCGCCGCGTTCCTCATCGCCATCCTGTTCACGATCTCCGGCGTGAGCCGCCGCACCCGCGAGTTCGGCACCCTGAAGGCCATCGGCTGGTCCAACGGCCGCATCACGCGGCAGGTCGCCGGGGAGTCGTTCGTCCAGGGCATCATCGGCGGCGTCGTCGGAGCCGTCGCGGGCCTGGTCGGCATCCTCGTCATCAACGTCATCGCCCCCACCATCTCCGCCAGCGCCTCCAGCACCGGCACGAACGGGGCCCGTGGCGGCCCCGGCACCGGCGGCGGGTTCCCCGGGGCCGCCGCAACCGGCGCGCCGAACGCCGGCACGAGCGGATCCGGTGCGACCTCGGGTGGGTTCGGCGGGGCGGGGGGCTTCGGCGGCGGACAGACGGCCTCGACCACCGACGTCGTGCTGCACGCCCCCGTCACCGTCGAGATCATCCTCGTCGCGATCGGTCTGGCGATCCTCGGCGGGCTGCTCGCCGGTGTCCTCGGCGGCTGGCGGGCCTCCCGGCTCCGCCCGGCAGAAGCACTCCGGAGCGTCGCCTGATGCCCACCGACACGTCCTCGAACCCCTCTCGGATCCCGAGCGCCACCGACCAGTCAGGAGCACCGATGTCCACCACGGACCGCGTCTCGACCATCGCACCCGCCGCAGCACCGGCCAGCGGGAACCGCCCGATGTACCAGCTGAGCGGCGTCGGCAAGACCTACGCCCAGAAGAACAAGAAGGTCACCGCCCTGGCCGGGGTCGACCTCGAGATCCCGACCGGCCAGCTCGTCGCGATCCAGGGTCCGACCGGCGGCGGCAAGTCGACGCTGCTGCAGATGCTCGGCGCGCTCGACCGACCCACGTCCGGGTCCGTCGTGCTCGGCGACCGGGACATCGCCGAGCTCGGCGACGGCGCCCTCACCGAGATCCGGGCATCCGAGATCGGGTTCGTGTTCCAGTCCTTCAACCTCATCCCGACGCTGACCGCTCGCGAGAACGTCGAGACGGCGTTCGCGGGGTCGCTCGCCCGGTCGTCACGTGACGAGATCACCCGGAGCGCGACCGCGGCGCTCGAGTCGGTCGGACTGGGCGAGCGCCTCGAGCACCTGCCCGCCGAGCTGTCCGGCGGCCAGCAGCAGCGTGTCGCGATCGCCCGGGCGCTGGTCAAGAACCCGAAGGTGCTCCTCGCGGACGAACCGACGGGGGCACTCGACGAGGGCACCCGTGACGAGATCATGTCGATCATCGAGGGTCAGTGGAAGGACCGCGGCCTGACGGTCGTCATCGTGACGCACGACTCGTGGGTCGCCCGCCGCGCCGAGCGCCGTCTGCACATCAAGAACGGCCAGGTGCGCGACATCTGACCGTCCCGCACGCACGGCATCTGCGCCGACATCGCACGACACGCCGCTTCCCCACGACGGGAGGCGGCGTGTCGTGCGATCTCGACGCGGGTCAGTCGACTGGGTAGTCGCAGTAGGCGAACCACGTCGAGCTCGGCGCCCACGGCGGCACGTTCACCGTTCCCTGGCCACCCTGCGTCACCGCGACGGTCCGCGGAGCCTCGGTCGTGGTCCCGAGCACGGCGTCGCCGGGGAGCATCCGGAGTTCGACGTCGCGGTCGGCCGGGTGCCCCTGGGTGCCCGTCGGGTACGCCAGGTACAGCAGGTGCCGGCCGTCCGGGGACGGGTGGGGGAACCAGTTCACCCGCTCGTCGTGCGTCAGTTGCTCCGCTCGTTCCGTCAGCGCGGGGTGCTCCGCGGTGCTGTCCGGCACCCCGTCGAGTCGCAACCGTGTCAGCTGCGCGTGCCCGGGCTCGGGCTCCCATCGTTCGGAGTTCCAGAGCAGGGCGGACCCGTCCGGGGCGAACACCACGCCGTCGTCGGCGTGCTCGTCGCGCGTCACGAACGTCGGTTCGCCGGTCGCCGGGTCCACGAGCGCGACGTCCGTCGACCACACGCCGTCGTCCGACAGCTCGCCGACGATCGCCGCGAGCGAGGACCCGTCGGGCGCGATGCCGTGCAGGTAGAACTTGCGGCGGACCGGCGCGGCGGCGGCGTCGGTGATCCGCTCGGCGGGCTCGGCCGCGGTGCCCTCGGGCAGGGTGACGCGGTAGAGGTCGCCGTCGCGGGCGGAGACCACGATCGAGGTGCCGGACGGATCGAGCACGTGGTCGTTGTTGATCTCCGGGACACCGTCCATCGGCACCCGCACCAGGTCGTTCTCGTCGAGGACCAAGCCGGTCCGCGGCACGGGGAGCGTGAAGAGGTCGCCGTCGCCGTTGAGCACGAGCCGTTCGTCCGAGCTCCCCGCCCGGTCGATCCACACGTTCGGCGCCTCGACGAGCACGCGGTCGCTCACGAACACGACGCGGTCCTCGCCGGTCGTCACGTCGACCACGTGCACCCGGCTCGTCTGTCCGGGCCGCAACTGCCGCCCGCGCGGCTCACTCGTGCTGTCGTCGCTCATGGTCTCCATCCTCTCCTGGTCCGCCGCCGTCCGCCGGTCGCTCGGACGCGCCGTGCGGAGACAGGTCGGCCTGTCCCGCCGGCTCCGGACCGTCGCGCCAGCGACGGGGCGACCGTGCCGGGAGGGACGGTGCGGGTCCGACCCGCACCGTCCCTCCCGGAGTGGCTCGTCCCTACTTGACGGCGCCTGCGGTCAGACCGGCGACGAACTGCCGCTGGACGATGAGGAACGCGACGACGACCGGGATGCTGACCACGAGCGAGGCGGCCATGATCTGGTTCCAGTACACGTTCGTCTGGGTCGAGTACTGCTGCAGGCCCACGGCGAGGGTCTGCGAGTTCCCGTTCGTCAGGACGGACGCGAACAGCACCTCACCCCAGCTCGTCATGAACGAGTAGATCGCGACGGCCACGATGCCCGGTCGCGCGGCCGGCAGGATCACCCGGAACAACGCCCCGAGCGGACCCGACCCGTCCACCATGGCGGCCTCGTCGAGATCGCGCGGGATGGTCTCGAAGTAGCCGGCGAGCATCCAGATCGAGAACGGCAGCACGAACGTCAGGTACGTGATGATCAGGCCGAGCTGGGTGCCGACGAGCTGGATGCCGAGGAGCTGGTCCAGGTTGACGAAGATGAGGTACAGCGGCAGCAGGAACAGCACGCCGGGGAACATCTGGGTCGCCAGGATCGAGGTGGTGAACGTGCTGCGACCGCGGAACGTCCACCGCGACACCGCGTACGCGGCGAAGATCGCGATGACGAGCGAGAACAGCGTCGCGATCGAGCAGACGACCAGGCTGTTCACGAAGTAGGTCGCCAGCGGCACCGTGGTCCAGATGTCGATGAACGGCTGGAAGGTGAGGTGTGTCGGGATCCACGTGAACGCGCCCTGCACGTCACCGAGCGGCTTGAGGGCCGAGGTGATCATGACGTACAGGGGCACGATCGTGAAGATCGACAGCAGGACGATGACGATGACGCGGAACGTCTTGGAGCCAGTTGTCTCACGCACGCTGGGACCTCCGGTTGGTGAAGAGCAGGTAGGCGCTCGTGACGATGAGCAGGAACAGCAGCAGCAGCACGCTCATCGCGGCGCCGGAGCCGAAGTTCCACGTGATGAACGAGGCGTTGTAGATGTGGAACGAGATGAGGTCCGCGGCCGGCGGCTGCGCGGTCGAGCCGAACAGCACGTAGGGCGTGTTGAAGTCGTTGAAGGTCCAGAGGAACATCACGAGGACCAGGGTGACGTTGACCGACCGCACCATCGGCAGGGTGATGCTGCGCCACTGCCGGAACGGCTTGGCGCCGTCCACCGAGCTCGCCTCGTAGACGTCCTGCGGGATCGACTGCAGGCCTGCCATGAGCATGAGGAACGCGAACGGCCACAGCCGCCAGATGGCGACGATCACGATCGCGACGAACGCGTTGTTGCCGATCAGCCAGAACGGACCGTGCGCCATGAGGTGCAGCTGGTCGACGAGGATGTGGTTGATCGCGCCGGTGTCGCGCTGGAACATGAACTTCCAGGCGATGATGCCGGCGTAGAGGGGCAGCGCGTAGGGCACCAGGAACAGCGTGCGGAACAGGGAGCGTCCGCGGAACTCGCGCTGCAGGGCGACCGCCGCGGCCATGCCGAGGACCCACGCGAACCCGACCACCAGGACGGTGAACCCGCACGTGACCAGGAACGAGTTGAGCAGGCTCTTGCCGATCGCCTGGTTGAAGTCGAGCGCGACGCTGTAGTTGTGCAGGCCCGCCCACGGTGCGCTCGACCAGTTGGCGATGAAGTACTTGGTGAGCTGGACGAGGCTGATCCAGATGCCCGTGAGCATCGGGACGATGTGGATGAGCAGCTCGAACAGGATCGCGGGAGCCAGGAGCACGTACGGCAGCCACTGCCCGTGACGGCGCCGCTTGGGCGGCTTGTTCGCGAGCGTGGACCGTGAGTCGGTCGTCAGCTCCGCAGCTCGGGACGACTCGGGGAGGACCGTCGTTGACATGTGGATCACCTTCCGGCGGGTGCAGGGATGGGAAGGGGCGGCGCCCCGGGCGATGGCACCATCACCCGGGGCGCCGTCGGGATCAGCCGTTGGCCTGGGACACCTGGTCCTGCGCGGTCTGCAGTGCCGACTTGATCTGGCTGGTCGACACCGTGCTGCCGGTGGCGATCTTGGCGAACATGTCGTTCATCGACTTGCCCACGGTGGACTCGAACTGGTCCTCGGCCGGCACCAGCGGCAGCGGCTTCGCCATCGTGTTGTAGATGTTGAGGAACGTCTTCGTCTCGGCGGACAGGTCCGTCGCGTTCGCGGCGCTCTTGAGCACCGGCAGGGCCGCGTACGGCTTGTCGAGGGTCGCCTGGGTGCTCTCGCTCGTCATGAACTTGACGAACTTGAGCGCGCCGTCCTTGTTCTTCGTGTTCTTGAAGATGGACAGGTTGATGCCGGCCGGGAAGCTCGCGATCTGCTTCGCACCCGTCGGCGCCGGGAAGGGCACCACACCGTACTTGTCGGCGGACATGCCGTTCGACTGGATGGTGGCGTCGGCGTTGTTCTGGTTGAGGATCATCGCCGCCTTGCCCTTGGCGAAGTCCGACGTCGACTGCGTCGCGTTGTCGTACTGGGCGTTCGAGGTGTTCACGGCCTTCTGGGTCTGCATCAGGTCGAGGTACCGCTTGATGCCGTTGACGTTCGCGGTCGAGGTGAACGTCGGGTCACCCTTGCTGTTGAACCACTGGCCACCGTTCTGCGCCGAGTTGATGAACGCGAAGTGCGCGTTCTCGGTGTAGGAACCCGCGGCGAGGGAGAACCCGTACTGACCCTTGGCCGGGTCGGTGAGCTTCTGCGCGTCGCTCGTCAGCTCCTCCCACGTCGTCGGCGGCTTGAGACCGGCGGCGGCGAACATGGCCTTGTTGTAGAAGAGGCCGTAGGCGAGGCCGTAGAGCGGGACGCTCGTCACGGTCTTGCCGGGGGCGCCACCGGTGGACAGCGGCACCTTGCCGAACTTGTCCGAGCCGCCGATCGCCTTCATCGCCGAGCTGTCGAACGGCATGAACGCGCCGGTGGCCTGGAGCGAGGTCGCCCAGGTGTTGCCGATGTTGACCACGTCCGGGCCCTGGCCACTAGTGACCGCGGTCTGGATCTTGTTCTGCAGGTCGTTCCACCCGATGACCTGGAGGTTCACCTTGATCCCGGTCTGCTTGGTGAACTTGGCCAGCTCCGGCGTGAGCACCTCCTTGTCGTTCTGGAGGCTCGTGCCCTGGTTGCTCGCCCAGTAGGTGAGCGTCTTGCCGTCGCTGCTGGAGGATCCGGATGAACCGGAGGAGGAACAGGCCGCGAGGCCCGTGACCATCAGTGCGCCTGCGGCGGCGACGGCCAGTGCGCGGAATGTGGTGCGCATGACTCTCTGCTTTCTCGTCGTTGAGTGGGAGGTGCTATCGGGAAGGGAAAGGAAGGGAAACGGAAGTTCGGGGGCCCGCGCGGCCGTTGGTGTCGGCCGCGCGGGTCGGGGTCAGGCGAGCGTCGACGCCGCGGGGTCGAAGTCCTCGGGGAGGACGGGACTCGAGGACACCGTGCTCTCGACGCGGACGGGGCCGTGCTGCTCGGCGGCCTCGGCGATCGAGACCATGACGTCGAGCACGTGGAACGCCAGCGCACCGGGGACGCGTTCCGGCACGTCGGCGCGGATCGCGCGAGCGAGCTCGACGACGCCGGTCCCCCGCGTGTAGGTCGACCCCGTGGCGGGGATGACCTCGGGCTCCTCGGAGCCGGCGGTCCAGAGCTTCGTGTCCCCGTCGAACATGTTCGGGTCGGGGAACACCACGGTGCCCGTCTCGCCCGAGACCTCGACGAACCCGGCACGCGGCTGGGCCGACTCGAAGCTGAAGATGCTCTGCGCGCTGCCACCGTTCTCGAACTCGATGAGCGCCGAGTAGTGCGTCGGGACCTCGACCGGGAACTCCGTGCCGGCCTTCGGCCCGGACCCGATCACACGGGTGGCGCGGGCCTTCGACGCGGTGGCGCTCACCTGCGCGACCGGGCCGAACACCTGGACGAGCGTCGTGAGGTAGTACGGGCCGATGTCGAACAGCGGGCCACCGCCGAACGCGAACAGGAACTCGGGGCTCGGGTGCCAGGACTCGGGGCCGGGGCTCTGCATGATCGTCAACGCGTTGAGGGGCGTGCCGATCGCGCCACCGGCGATGGTGCGGAGGGACGTCTGGAGCCCGGCGCCGAGGAACGTGTCCGGCGCGACGCACACGCGCTTGCCCGCGGCGTGGGCCGCCTCGACGAGGGCGCGGCCGCTCTCGCGGTCGAGGGCGTACGGCTTCTCGCCCCAGACGTGCTTGCCGGCCTCGAGTGCCTTGGTGGCGACCTCGACGTGGGCGGCGGGGATGGTCAGGTTCACGACGATCTCGATGTCGTCGATGGCGAGGAGCTCATCGACCGTGCCGGAGCCGGGGACGTTCCACTTCTCGGCCTGTGCCGCCGCACGCGGCAGGTCGATGTCCGCGATGAACAGGACCTCGAGGTCGGGGAAGACGGTGAGGTTGGAGAGGTACTGGTCGCTGATCACGCCGGCGCCGATGACGCCGACGCCGACCCGGCCGGTGCGTGCGGCGCTCATGCCTGGACCCCCGTGAGGAAGGCGTGGCTGTCGGCGACGGCCTGGAACACGTCGCCCTCGTGGTCGTCGAGTTCGATGACCTGCTGGGCCTGCGGCGCCGCGGCGATGATCTCGCGGACGGGCATGATGCCGTTGCCGACCGCGACCTGGGCCTTGTCGTTCTTCGTCCCGTCACCGTCCTTGACGTGCAGGAACCGGACCTTGTCACCGAGCTTGCCGAGGATCTCGACCGCGGAGTCACCCCCGACCTGGCACCAGTACGTGTCGAGCTCGAGCACGACGTCGTCGTGCAGGGCGTTCGCGAACACCTCGTAGGCGGAGACGCCGTCGATGCGGTGCTCGAACTCGAACGCGTGGTTGTGGTACCCGAGGGCCAACCCGTGGTCCGCTGCCCGTGCGGCGACGGCTCCGAGCTCGCGGGCGATCGCCTCGACGTCCTCGCGGGTGGTCCAGCGCGCCTCGTCGATGTGCGGGTCGATGAGCGTGGTGAGGCCGACGGTGACGCTCGCGCTGAGGATGCGATCGAGATCGAGGCCGGCGTCGCCGAGGAGGCGAGCGTGACCGCTCGGCGCGGTGAGGCCCGTGGCCTGCAACGCCTCGGCGTACTCGTCCGCGCGGTCGACGTAGCCGGCGAGCTCGACGTTCGTGAACCCGATGTCGGCGATGCGCCGCAGGGTTCCGGGTAGATCGGTCGCGATGGCGTCCCGGACGGTGTAGAGCTGGACCGAAAGCGGTGGGGTCACCTGGTTCTCCTCGTCGAGTGGTGCGGTACCGGCCGGTGTCGGTCCTCCTCCGCGAGGGGCGCCGGCGCTGGCCGCAGGTCACACTACGAGCACTTCTGCCGAGCGTCAAGCAGAAGTCACATGTCGCTCGGCGATCTTGCTTGCTGCCGCCGTCGTTAGTGTGGTTCACTCCGACCATGGTCGATCTGACGCGTGCGGCAGCGCCGCCCACCGTCGGGGCGAGTGAGCTGTTCCAGATCCTGCGGGACGGCGTCCCCCGTACCCGCGCCGAACTCGCCGCCCGCACCGGGCTGTCCCGCTCGACCGTCAGCGTGCGCCTCGACGCGCTCGTCGAGGTCGGCCTCGTCGGCCCGCTCGACACGGCTGTCTCGACGGGCGGACGGCCACCCGCGCAGATCGCACTCCGACCGACCGCGCGGGTCGTCGCCGCCGCCGACCTCGGTGCCTCCCACGGGCGTGTCGCGCTGACCGACCTCATGGGCAACCGCCTCGCGATGGACGAGGCCCGCATCGACATCGCCGAGGGGCCCGTCCCGATCCTCGAGTGGCTCGTCGGGCGCCTGGACCTGCTGCTCGACCGGATCGGTCGCCGCCGCGAGGACGTCGTCGCCATCGGGATCGGTCTGCCGGGCCCGGTCGAGTTCTCCACCGGACGCCCCGCCAATCCGCCGATCATGCGCGGCTGGGACGGCTTCGACGTCCCCGGATGGGTGCGCCAGCACATCGACACCCACGTGCTCGTCGACAACGACGTCAACATCGCGGCGCTCGGCGAACGGGAGCACGCGTGGCCGGACGTCGACCACATGATGTTCGTCAAGGTCGCCACCGGTATCGGCTCCGGCATCGTGTCCGAGGGCCGCCTCCAGCGTGGCGCACAGGGCACCGCCGGCGACATCGGGCACGTCCGCGTCGCCCGCGCGGGCGAGGTCCCCTGCCACTGCGGCAACACGGGCTGCCTGGAGGCCGTCGCCTCCGGTCCGGCGATCGCCCGCGCGCTGCGCGCGAAGGGCCACGACGTCACGTCGAGCGACGACATCCTCGCGCTCGTCGCCCGCGCGGACATCGACGCGATCGGCGCCGTCCGGCAGGCCGGCCGCGACATCGGCGAAGTCCTCGCCACGTGCGTCTCGCTCATGAACCCGGCCGTCATCGCGCTCGGCGGGTCGATGGCGCAGGCGGGGGAACACCTCCTGGCCGGCGTGCGCGAGGTCGTCTACTCCCGATCCATGCCGCTCGCGACCTCGCACCTGGTCATCGCGCAGTCCCGCGCGGGCTCCGCCGCCGCGTTGCACGGCGCGTCCGCCCTGGCGATCGACTACGCGCTCTCCCCCGCCGGGATCGACGAGATGGTGGCCGTGGGCGAGGATCGCCGCCTCGTGTCCTCCTGACCGTCCCGGCGCGAGGGACAATGGTCGCGTGACCATCGTGCAGCCGACGCTCTCCCTCTGGGACGACGACGACGCGCACGACCGGTTCACGGTCCTCCGCGACCACACCGCGCGCATCCTGGCCGACGCGACCGACCGCGTCGACTGGCTCCGTGCCCGCGCGGCCGGGATCACCGCGACCGACGTCGCCCGGCTCGCGTCCCTCCACGCCGTGGAGGCCGTGGTCGCCGACAAGCGCTACGGCTCACGGTTCTCGGGCAACGCGTTCACGGACCACGGTCGCGAACGCGAACCGGTGATCGCCGCC
Organism: Curtobacterium sp. MCBD17_035; assembly: GCF_003234815.2. Lineage (NCBI taxonomy): Bacteria > Bacillati > Actinomycetota > Actinomycetes > Micrococcales > Microbacteriaceae > Curtobacterium > Curtobacterium sp. MCBD17_035. Next base: position 2,353,647 of record NZ_CP126279.1, read on the forward strand.
TGGGTCGCCGCCACGCACGGCATCGAACCGTCGAGCGCCCTGTTCCACGCCCGCACGAACCGAGCCCACCTCGCCACACCGGACGGCGTCGGACACGATCACCAGGGTCGTCTGGTGCTCGCCGAGATCAAGACGACGTCGACGGGCTGGCGTCGGATCCCCCGCCACTACCTGCGGCAGATCTGGTGGCAGCAGTACGTGCTCGGCGCCGAGCGCACGCTGTTCGTGTGGGAACGACACGACGACTTCGTGCCCGTCGCCGACGAGCCCGAGTGCCGCTGGGTGGATCGCGACGACGACCAGATCCGCGGGCTCGTCGAACTCGCCGACCTCGTGCTCGACCGCCTCCGCGTCGCCCGGAGCTGACGCCGGGGCTACCGCCGCTCGACGCGGAGGAGCCGCACCCGCGCCACCCGCGCGACGACGATGCCGATGAGGGTGATGAACACCCCGATCGCCACACATGCGATCGCCACGACGCCGTAGCCCTGCCGCGGATCGAGGAACGGGTACGGCACCCAGCCGTCGGTGCCGCCCCGGACGAGGACCACGCCGAGCCAGACCGCGGGGTAGACGAGGAACCACGGAACGCGCCGCAGCGAGATCGGACGTCGGTCGTCGACGAAGAGCCAGTCGAGTGCCAGGTAGAGCGGCACCCAGCGGTGCAGGACGTCGTTCGACCAGGCGAGCCCGAACGCGCCGAGCGGGACGTGCACGAGGAGGGTGTTGTACACGACGCCCGTCGTGGCCATGTACGTCGTGGCAGCGGCGCGCACGAACGTCAACCGGCTCGTCGACCGTCCACGCGCGGCGAGCACCACGACCGCGACGAGCACCACCGCGGCCACGCAGTTCGACTGGATGGTGAAGTACCCGAAGAAGTCCCACGGTCGGAACACGTCCCCGCGCACGAGCACCACGAGCTGCCCCACCACCGCGGTCACGATCGCGATCGCGACGACGAGCCGGACGGCGGACACGACGGTGAGGCTGGTGCGCACGTGGCTCACAGTAGTGGCCCCGGCTGCTGCACCGTGCCTCCCGACAGCTGCCTGTGGACGTCTGCCGAGCGCGGGCGGTGCTGTGGGCGGACGGTCCCTGTCGCGGATGGTCCCCGGCGGCTCGGACGGCGCAGGAACGCGGAACGGCCCACACCGCGTGCGGCGGTGTGGGCCGTTCGGGTCCTCCGGGACTCAGCCGATCGCGTTGACGTCGAGCGGGATGCCCGGGCCGAACGTCGTCGAGATGGCGCCCTTCGTGATGTAGCGGCCCTTCGAGGCGCTCGGCTTGAGGCGGACGACCTCGTCGAGCGCGGCGGTGAGGTTCTCGTTCAGCTGCTCCGGCGTGAACGAGGCCTTGCCGACGACGAAGTGCACGTTTGCGTGCTTGTCGACGCGGAACTCGATCTTGCCGCCCTTGATGTCGTTCACCGCACCCGCGACGTTCGGGGTGACGGTGCCCGTGCGGGGGTTCGGCATGAGACCACGCGGGCCGAGGACGCGGCCGAGACGACCGACCTTGCCCATGAGTTCCGGCGTCGCGACGGCCGCGTCGAACGAGGTGTAGCCGCCGGCCACCTTCTCGATGAGCTCGTCGCCACCGACCTCGTCGGCACCCGCGGCGATGGCGGCCTCGGCCGCCGCACCCGTCGCGAAGACGATGACCCGGGCGGTCTTGCCGGTGCCGTGCGGGAGGATGACGGTGCCGCGCACCATCTGGTCCGCCTTGCGGGGGTCGACGCCGAGCTTCAGCGCGACCTCGACGGTCGAGTCGAACCTGCTCGAGCCGGTCTCGCGCGCGATGTCGACGGCCTCGGACGGGGTGTAGTACCGGTCGGCCTCGATCTTCGCGGCCGCGGCCCGGTAGGCCTTGGAATTCTTCGCCATGGTGGTTCTCCTAGTCGAGAGTGTGGTTGACGAGCCTGGCGAGGCTCTCCCACGGGGGTGTCGGAAGGGGTGCGGGGCCTCAGGCCTCGACGGTGATGCCCATGGAGCGGGCGGTGCCGGCGATGATCTTCGCCGCGGCGTCGACGTCGTTGGCGTTGAGGTCGGCCTGCTTCGTCTCGGCGATCTGACGGACCTGGTCCATCGAGATGCGCGCGACCTTGACCGTGTGCGGGGTCGCGGACCCCTTCTGGATCCCGGCGGCCTTCTTGATGAGCTCGGCGGCCGGCGGGGTCTTGAGGACGAACGTGAACGAGCGGTCCTCGTACACGGTGATCTCGACCGGGACGACGTTGCCGCGCTGGGACTCGGTCGCCGCGTTGTAGGCCTTGCAGAACTCCATGATGTTCACGCCGTGCTGACCGAGCGCGGGACCGATCGGCGGGGCGGGGTTGGCCGCGCCGGCGTTGATCTGCAGCTTGATCAGGCCCGTGACCTTCTTCTTCGGAGCCATGTCTCTTCCTTCTCCTGGGTTCGAACGCACGGGGACCCGTGCACTCTCCCGCTCGTCCGGCCGTTCCGGACCGCGGTGGCGAGCTCGGTCCGCGACACGGATCCGAGCCCAAACTCGAACAGTCTACTAGAGCTTCGTCACCTGGTCGAAGCTGAGTTCGACCGGCGTCTCGCGCTCGAACAGCGAGACGAGGACCGTGAGCTTGCCGCTCTCCGGCTTGATCTCGGAGATCGACCCCGGCAGACCCGCGAACGAGCCCTCCTTGATGGTGATCGTCTCGCCGATCTCGAAGTCGACCTCGGCGGGGGTGACGCGCTGTGCCGCGGCACCACCCTTCGCGCCGCCCTTGGCCGGGGCCACCTCGGCCACCTGCACCAGGCTCTTCAGCATGCCGAAGGCCTCGTCGAAGCGGAGCGGCGTGGGGTTGTGCGCGTTGCCGACGAAGCCCGTGACGCCCGGCGTGTGACGCACGACCGACCAGCTGTCCTCGTCGAGGTCCATGCGGACGAGCACGTAACCCGGGATCCGGACACGCGTGACGAGCTTGCGCTGGCCGTTCTTGATCTCGACAACGTCCTCCATCGGGACCTCGACCTGGTAGATCGCGTCCTCCATGGACATCGACACCATGCGGTTCTCGATGTTGGACTTCACACGACGCTCGAAGCCCGCGTAGGAGTGGATGACGTACCACTTGCCCGGCTTCATCCGGAGCTCGGTCTTGAACGCCTCGTACGGGTCGACCTCGACCTCGTCCTCGTCCTCGTCGCCCAGCGCGTCGGCGGCCTCCTCGGCGGCCAGGTCCGCGTTGGCGGCGACGAGGTCACCCTCGGCCTCCTCGGTCTCGAGCTCGAGCTCTTCCTCGTCCTCCACCGCCTCGACGGCGGCCTCGGCCTCTTCCGGCGTGTCGATCTCGAGCGCGTCGTCGACGATCGCGTCGGCCTCGGGGTCGCGCGACTCGGCGAGGGCGGCGAGCGCCTCGTCGAACGCGTCGCCGTCGGTCGCGCCGGTGGCGAGGGCCTCGTCCTCGTCCTCGACGGACATGGCGCGCTCCTCGGCGGACTCGATCGAGCGACCTTCGGAGGTCTCGACGTTGCCTTCCTGGTTCTCCTCGACCTCGGAGCCCTGCTCGGCGGCGGTCGAGAGGTCGATGTCGTCGCGAGCGCGAGAGTTGTCAGACACTGTCGGTTCTTTCCGTTCGGTTGGCGGATCGGGTGTTCGTTCGGTCCGGTCCGGCGGTGCGGCGCGGCCCCGGGGAGCCGACGCGGATCAGGACTCCGGTCCGGAGCCCGTGGTGGTCGTCAGGAGGTCGCGCCGTTCCCGAAGACGTAGCCGACGCCCCACCCGAACACGAAGTCGAGCACGGACACGAGCACCATCATCACGACGACGAAGACGAGCACGACACCGGTGTAGCTGAACAGCTCACGACGCGTCGGCGTGACGACCTTGCGGAGTTCAGCGATCACCTGGCGGATGAACAGCGCGACGGCGGCGACGGGACCGCGACGCTTCTCGCGGTCACGCTTCGCCTTGGTGACGACGTCGTCGGTCGTCGTCGTCTCCAGGTCTCTTCTCGCCACTTCACACCCTTCGGAGGCCAGATCGCAGACGGTGCGCCTGCTGACCCGTCGTCCGGTCCGCACCGGATCGTGCGGACCGAGCTGCAGGGCGGACAGGACTCGAACCTGCAACCTGCGGTTTTGGAGACCGCTGCTCTACCAATTGAGCCACCGCCCTTCGGAAGGGCTCGCCCTTCCGTCGGTGAGGGAATCCATCCGCTCGACCGTGTCACCCTACCGGGTGCCCGACCGAGGGGCGATCACACGGCGAAGAGGCGCGCGAGAGCGTGGCGGATTCCGACCACCGCGCATCAGTCTACGGGAGCGGCGGAGGCGGTGTCCACTCGGGTGCCTCCGGCCAGGCGGGGCGCCCCGGTAGGCTGACCGCGTGAGCACCGAAGCCCCCCGTTCCGCGCCCCGCATCGCCTCCCGTGTCGCCGCCATCGCCGAGTCGGCGACGCTCAAGGTCGACGCCAAGGCGAAGGCGCTCAAGGCCGAGGGGCGCCCGGTCGTGTCGTTCGCGGCGGGCGAGCCCGACTTCGCGACGCCGCAGCACGTGGTCGACGCCGCTGTCGACGCCGCCCGCGACCCCCGCAACCACCACTACACACCGGCCGCCGGGCTGCCCGAGCTGCGCGAGGCGATCGTGGCGAAGACCCGGACCGTGTCCGGCGCGGACGTCACCGCCGGACAGGTGATCGTCACGAACGGTGGCAAGCAGGCGGTCTACCAGGCGTTCGCGACCCTCGTCGACGTCGGCGACGAGGTCCTCCTGCCCGCCCCCTACTGGACCACCTACCCCGAGGCGATCCGTCTCGCGGGCGGCGTGCCGGTCGAGGTCTTCGCCGGGAGCGACCAGGACTACCTCGTCACGGTCGAGCAGCTCGAGGCCGCCCGCACCGACCGCACGAAGGTGCTCCTGTTCTGCTCGCCGTCCAACCCCACGGGCGCCGTGTACTCCCCCGAGCAGACCCGCGCGATCGGCGAGTGGGCGCTCGAGCACGGCATCTGGGTGATCAGCGACGAGATCTACCAGGACCTCGTCTACGACGGCACGGTCGCGACGGGGATCCTCGCCGCCGTGCCCGCGCTCGCGGACCAGACGGTGCTCGTCAACGGCGTCGCGAAGACCTACGCGATGACCGGCTGGCGCGTCGGGTGGATGATCGGCCCGGCGGACGTCGTCCGCGCCGCCGGCAACCTGCAGTCGCACCTCTCATCGAACGTCTCGAACGTCTCGCAGCGTGCGGCGATCGCGGCGCTCACCGGGCCGCAGGAGCCGGTCATCGCCATGCGCGAGGCCTTCGCCCGTCGGCGCCGACTCATCGTCGACGGTCTCAACGCCATCCCCGGGTTCACCACGCCCACGCCGCAGGGCGCCTTCTACGTCTACCCGGACGTCACGGCGCTGCTGGGCCGCACCTGGCGGGGCGTGACGCCGACCACGTCCCTCGAGCTCGCGGACATGATCCTGGACGAGGCCGAGGTCGCTGTCGTGCCCGGGGAGGCGTTCGGACCGAGCGGGTACCTGCGCCTGTCCTACGCACTCGGCGACGACGACATCCGCGAGGGCGTCGCACGTCTGATGCGCCTGTTCTCCTGATCCCCCGCGGCCCGCGCCCCGACGAACGGGTCGCCGGCCGGGAGGCCCGACACGTGCCCGGAACGTGCGTCCCAGCGAGCGGTCAGTCCGGCACCGAGTCGAGCAGGTCACCGACCACGACGGGTTCCGGCACGAGGGCGACGCCGAACCGGGTCATGACCATCGTCTGGACGTAGCGCGCGAGCTCGGCGACCTCGCTCGCGCTGGCGCCACCACGGTTCGTCAGCGCGAGCGTGTGCTTCGACGACACGGCGGCCCGCGACCCGGGCAGGGCGAACCCGCGGTGCACGCCGGCGTGCTCGATGAGCCAGGCCGCGCTGAGCTTCACCCGCTCGTCGGCGACCGTCGGGGGCGCCGCCGGAGCAGACCCGAGCGGGACGACCGCCGGAGCGGCGTCCGGTGCGACCGGCCAGCGCGGTGCGTCGAGCGGCAGGGTCGCGGCGAACGTGGGCGACACGATCGGGTTCGTGAAGAACGACCCCGCGCTCGCGGTGTCCGCGTCCGTCGGGTCGAGCACCATGCCCTTCGCGGCGCGGAGGCCGAGCACCGCCGACCGGACCGCGGTCGGGGCGACGGCCGCGCCGAGCTCCACGGCGAGCGCGGTCGCGAGCTGCGGGTACCGCACGGGGACGCCACGGTCGTCGGCGAGACCGAGGCGGAACTCGACGGTGAGCACGACCCCCCGGCGTCCGCGCTTGAACACGCTCGTGCGGTATCCCAGGCCCAGTTCGTCGACGGGGAGCCAGGCCCGCTCTCCGGTGTCGGCGTCGAGGAACTCCACCGCGGCGAGGACGTCGCCGACCTCGACGCCGTACGCGCCGACGTTCTGCACGGGACTGGCACCCGTCGTCCCGGGGATCCCGGAGAGCGCCTCGAGCCCGGTCCAGCCGCGTTCGACGGTCCGGGCGACCAGGTCGTCCCAGGGTTCGCCCGCCGCGACGCGGAGCCGGACGGCGTCCGAACCGTCCGGGACGACCTCGACCCCGCGGGTCCGGACCAGCAGGACCGTTCCGGGGAACCCGGCGTCGGCGGCGAGCAGGTTGCTCCCGCCGCCCACCACGAGCCAGTCGTCGCCGTCGGCCCAGGTCCGTCGGGCCGCCTCGACCAGCCCGTCCGTCGTCGCACACACGACGAGCCGGGTCGGACGGCCGCCGACGCGCAGGGTCGTGAGCTCCGCGAGTGCGGTCACCGACTCGGTCAGCGGAACACCACCCACACCTGGGCCTTGCCGAGCACGGTGACGCCCGCCGCGGTGACCGTGAGGTCGATGCGCTCCGGGCGGCCGTCGTCGTCGAGCAGCCCGATCGTCGCGACGACCGTGACGTCGGCGCCGCCCTCGGCGTCGACGACCACGGGACGGGTGAAGCGCACCCCGTACTCGCGGACCCACCCGCGGTCACCGAGCCACTCGGCGACCGGCTGCACGGCGAGCCCCATCGTGAGCATGCCGTGCGCGAGCACACCGGGGAGCCCGACCGCCGCCGCGACGTCGTCGCGGTAGTGGATCGGGTTGAAGTCGCCGGAGGCCCCCGCGTACCGCACGAGGGCATCGCGCGTCAGGTGCACCGTCCGCTCGGCCACGACGGCACCGACCTCGCTCGCGCCGGTGGTGTCGACCGCGCTCATGCGACGTCCCCCCGCACGACCAGGGTCGACGTGGCGGTCACGACGTGGGCTCCCGAAGCGTCGACCACGGCGGACTCCGCCGTGACCATCGCGTTGCCGCCGAGGGTCTTGACCCCCGTCACCGTCAGGGTGGCCGTGAGTTCGTCGCCGGCGACGATGGGTCGCTCGTAGCGGAAGCGCTGCTCGCCGTGCACGACCCGCGCGAAGTCGATCCCCGCGTCCGGCTCGGCGAGGAGCTGCGCGAGCGTGGCCTCCTGCACGACGACCGCGAACGTGGCCGGCGCGACGACGTCGGGGTACCCGGCGGCGCGGGCGGCCGCGGCGTCGAGGTGGACGGGGGCGGTCGCGAAGACGGCGCGAGAGAACTCACGGACCTTCTCGCGACCCACGAGGTACGGCGCTGCCGGCGGGAACGTCCTGCCGACGAGCTCGGGGTTCACTGACACCCGGGCAGTCTACCGAGGACCGCGTGCGCGGCACCCTGCCCGGCTCGGAGCCAGTGAACGAAGACAGTTGTCCCGTGCGCGCACGGCTTCTCCGCGTGCGCGCTCCCCGGCGGTCCCGACGTCCGTCCCGCTCCTAGGATTCCGGGGCAGGAAAGCGAGGGCGAGTGACGCAAGTGTCGGGGCAGCCCCGGTCGACGGAAGAGGACGGTGTCCCCACCGACCGGCAGGCGGGCACGGACCACGTGGGGTCCGATCACGTGCGCGTGCTCCGTCTCCGCCACGTGGTCAGCCCCGAGGACCACGGGAGCGATCACCACCTCCTGCTCCTCCCGCCCGGCGATCACGATCTCCCCGCGACGCTCGACGTGCTCGAGGCGGTCTCGATCCAACTCGCCGTCCTGCACCGCGTGGCACGGACGACCACGGGCAACGAACGACTCCGGCTCCCCCGTCAGCCCGCGCGCCCCGTCGGCACCGCCCTGGCTCGCTACTGGGCCAGTGCCGCAGCACACGCCCGTGCCGCGGCAGCGCTGCCCGGCGTGGAGGCCGGCAGCATCGTCCGGACGACGGCCGAGGAGTCCCTGGCGGCGGCCACCATCGCGGCCTTCGAGCTCGCGCCGGTCGACGCCGGGCTGACCGAGGCCCCCTTGGCTGTCCGGCGCGCGGTGGCGTTCATGGAGGAGCACGCCGGCGCACCGATCACGATCACGGACGTCGCCGCGGCCGCGCACATGAGCGTCCGCGGACTCCAGAGCGCCTTCCGCCGCGCGCTCGGGTCGACCCCGCTCGAGTACCTGCGGTCCTACCGCCTCCGAAGCGCGCACGCCGACCTCGTGGCCGCGGATCCGTCCCGCGGCGACTCGGTGGCGGCGATCGCGACGCGGTGGGGCCTCATGCACGCCGGGCGGTTCTCGCAGCGCTACCGCGAGCGCTTCGGCGAGTCGCCGATGACGACGTTGCACCGCTGAACCAGCACGTTCGGGACCGTGGTGCCCGCACCACGCCTCGTCAGTGCCGCAGGGTCTCGCCCGGCGACCGGCCGTACTCCTCGCGGTAGGCACGACTGAACCGGCCGGCGTTGCCGAACCCCCAGCGCCCCGCGATCTCGGTGACGGTCGCGCCGGTCCCCGGATCCGCTGCCTCCAGTTCCTCGTGAGCGGCGGCGAGCCGAGCCCGCCGGAGATGGTCGAGCGGCGTCGTGTCGAGGTGCCGACGGAACGCGAGCTGCAGTCCGCGCACCGACATCCGGGCCTCCGCGGCGATGTCGGCCACGCTCATCGGACGGCCGGGGTCGTCCTCGATGAACCGGACGGCGCGCCGCACGGACGACGGGAGCGAACCCGTCCCGCGGACCGTGCCCGCCACGACCTCGATCGGGAACGCGTGGAGCGCGGCACCGATGAGCGCGCGGAACGCCTGCTGCCGGACCAGGTCGAAGCCGCCCGACAACTCGTCCTCGCCATCGTCCATGACTCCGCTCGCGGCGAAGTCGACCACGCTGGACCAGAGCGCCGCCGCCGCCGCCGACACGGGCGCCGTGCCGTGGAACCGGACGACCGCCGTCTCGGCGCCGAGGTGCTCCGCGGCGAGCCGCTCGACCGCGGCCGTGGTGACGTTCACGACGAGGAGCCGCGAGTCCTCCGAGTGGCTGCGGACGGCGCCGTGCCACAGGGACGGGCCGGCGGTGGGTCCCGTGTCGACGTTGTCGTAGCGGCCCTCGAGCGTGTGGACGATGCTGAAGCCGTCCGTCAGGTCGCTGGCGAGGTCCATGACCGATCCGAAGCGGATCCGGGCGAAGGTGACGTCCTGGTCTCCGTCGACGTGTTGGGTGAACCGGAAGCCACCTCCGGCGGGCACGTCCTGCACCCGCACCGTCGGGTAGACCGTGCGGAGCGCCGCCAAGGCCTCGTCCGGATCGCTCGTGTCGAAACGCGCGTGGATGAGGGCCATGATCCATCCTGCCTGTCGGTCGCACCGCGACTGCGGGGGACGGAGCGGCCGCGGCCAGGACCGGCCGGACCGACGCCAGCGGCGTCGACCGAGCCGGAGAACGGTAGCGAGGGCGGGACTTGAACCCGCGACACCACGATTATGAGCCGTGTGCTCTAACCAACTGAGCTACCCCGCCGCGGACACCGCGGCGCGGGGAGCGCTGCGGGTCGGAGCCCCGAGTCAGGATTGAACTGACGACCCCTTCCTTACCATGGAAGTGCTCTACCACTGAGCTATCGGGGCGTGGCCGCGGACGGGAACCCGGCGCGCGGCACCGTACGAGGATAGCAGAGCCGGCGCGCCGTGCGTGCACCGGTCACGCTCCCCGGGCGTGCCGAGCGTCAGTCCGCGTTCGCCCGGAGCCAGGCGATCGGGTCCACCGCGACGCCGTCGACGTGGACCTCGAGGTGCAGGTGCGGACCGGTGGAGTTGCCCGTGCTCCCGACCAGGCCGAGTTCGTCCCCGACCGCGACGTGCTGCCCCTCGACCACCTCGAACGAGTCGTCCTCCATGTGACCGTAGACGCTCACGAACCGCTTGCCGTCGACGTCGTGCTCGACCCACACGTCGTTGCCGTACCCGCCGTCGTCCGCCTGCACTTTGGTCACGGTGCCCGCGGCGATCACCCGGATCGGCGTGCCCGCGCCCGGCGCGAAGTCCGCGCCCTCGTGGAACGTGGAACAGAACGAGCAGCCCTCGACGTTGCGGGCGCCGAATCCGCTCGTGATCGGCACGCCGGTCGTGAACGGCCACTGGATGGTCCCGTTCGGGTCGTTCGTGAACGTGTCGCTCGTGTTCGCGGACGCGGCCGCGGGTTGGGAGACCGTGTAGCCGTCCCGACCGGTCTCGGCATCCGAGGCGCCGTCGCCGACGGTCAGGGACTGCGCGGTCGTGCCGGCGGCCGCGTGTCCCGGGAGGGGCATCGGGGACCAGGACGCCTGCGCCGGCAGGGAGGTCGACACGACGAGTCCTGCCACGAAGAGCAGCGCCACCGCACCGGTGACCCGCTCGGCCGCGCGCCGCAGCGCGCCGTCCGTGGCGACCCCGGCCCCGCGGCCCCGCCCGGCACGCCGGGGAGCCGCCACGGCCGCGCGACGCTGCGCCACGACCGGGACCGAGCCCGTCCTGCTCCCCCGCACACGGGCCGACGTGGCCGCGGCGAGCGGGACACCCGCACCGCGGACGGGCGGGACGACGAGCGGCCGGTGGACCGGCGTGACCGCGGGACCGTCGGCGGCCTCCGTGTGCGGAGCGGAAGCCGCTGGACGCGACGCGGATCGGACGCGAGCCGACCTGCGTCCACCGCTCCGGGCCTCCCGGCGTTCTGCGTCGATGCGCTGACGCCGGGTGGTCGGTGCGACCGGAGCTTCGGGACCGGTGACGGACGGGGCGGTTGCACTGGCGTCGAAGGGCATGGCGGCGTGGACGAGATCCTCAGGACGGGGCGGAACGCGCTCGCGGGGCGAGCAGTGACGGAACTGGCACGGTACCAGCGTCCACGGTGCGCCTGCCAGTCGCGCACCCCCGACCTGGGGACGGCCAGTCCGAGGCGGATGGCGCCGTCAGTCCGTGCCCTCGAGGCCCCGCACGAGCTCCACGAGTGCGCCGGCGATCACCGGCGCCGCGACGACGTACCCCCGGGCGTCACCCGAATCCCAGCTCTCGACGGTCGCGCCGGCCTCCGCCGCGACGAGGGCGCCCGCCGCCATGTCCCACGGGTTGATCCCCCGCTCGTAGTAGGCGTCGACGGTCCCCGTGGCCACCGCGCAGAGGTCGAGTGACGCCGCTCCCCCACGTCGGATGTCCCGGACCTCGGTGATGAGTCCCGCGAGCACGCGGACCTGGTCGCGGCGGCGCTCGGCGGTGTACCCGAACCCGGTCGCGACGAGGGACTCGGCGAGCGACGCCGGTGCGCCGACGTGCAGCGGGCGCCCGTTCAGCCACGCTCCGCGACCGCGTTCGGCCCGGTGGACGTCGCCCGTGGCCGGCGCCACGACGACCCCGGCGAGCGCCGACCACCGCGCGGGGTGCGGCTCGCCCTCGACCACCGCGATGCTGACGCCGTACGACGGGCTGCCGTACAGGTAGTTGACGGTTCCGTCGATCGGATCGACCACCCAGGTCAGCCCACTCGACCCCACGCTCGTGCCGGTCTCCTCGCCGAGGAACCCGTCGTCCGGTCGCACCTCGGCGATCCGCCGTCGGATCATCGCCTCGACCTCACGGTCGGCCGCGGTCACGACGTCGACGAGGCTCGACTTGCGGTCGGTGACCTCGACCCCCTCGGTCCGCCGTCGCTGCGCGAGGGCTGCGGCGTCGCGCCCGATCGACTCGGCGATGTCGGCGAGTTCCGGGACGCTGACGGTGGCGCTGGCTCCGGGCACGGGGGCCTCCTCGGGACGGACGGGGCCCGGGACGGACGGACCCGTCGGGACGACGAAGGGTCCGTCCGATGCGGACGGACCCTCGTCGCGTGGGTGGCGAGTGAGGGATTCGAACCCCCGAAGGCTACGCCGGCTGATTTACAGTCAGATCCCTTTGGCCGCTTGGGTAACTCGCCATGTGCGCACCCGACCCGTGTGATCACCGACCGGAGGCGCCGTACGAGCATACCGTGTCGGCGGTGCCGCTCGGGACCATCCGGGGCCCCGCCGCGTGGTGCCGCATTCGTTAGGCTGTCGGGCATGGCAGACAGCTCCTTCGACGTGGTCAGCAAGGTCGACAAGATGGAGGCGGAGAACGCCCTCAACCAGGCCGCCAAGGAGATCGAGCAGCGCTACGACTTCAAGGGCGTGGGCGCGTCGATCGCGTGGAGCGGCGAGGACGTCCTCATCAAGGCCAACTCCGAGGAGCGCGCCAAGGCTGTGCTCGACGTCTTCGAGTCGAAGCTCATCAAGCGCGGCATCAGCCTGAAGAGCCTCGACGCCGGCGAGCCGTACGCGTCGGGCAAGGAGTTCCGCATCGAGGCCGCGCTCAAGAACGGCATCGAGCAGGACGTCGCCAAGAAGGTCGGCGCGCTCATCCGCGGTGAGGCCCCGAAGAGCGTCAAGAGCCAGATCCAGGGCGACGAGATCCGGGTCTCCTCGAAGAGCCGGGACGACCTCCAGGCCACGATGGCCCTGCTGCGGGGGGCCGACTTCGACGTGCCGCTCCAGTTCGTCAACTTCCGCTAGCCGGCATCCCCCGACCGCCGAGACCGGAGGCCCGCTGTGGAGCACTGGCTCGACGTCGCCGTCATCGTCCTGCTCGTCCTGCTCGACCTCGCGATCCGCGCGTTCTCGATCATCTACGTGCCGATCAACCGCAAACCACAGACGGCGACGGGGTGGCTGCTCGCGATCTTCCTGATCCCGTACCTCGGGTTCATCGTCTTCCTGCTCATCGGCTCGACGAAGCTGCCGAAGGCACGCCGCGAGAAGCAGGCCGAGATCAACCAGTACATCCTCGACCAGACCGAGGGCATGGACCGGGTGCGGCGGGAACCGAGCTGGCCGTCCTGGCTGCACGGCGTCAGTGAGCTGAACCGCAACCTCGGGTCGATGCCGCTCGTCGGCGGCAACTCCGCGGAGCTCTACCCGGACTACGAGGAGTCGATCGCCGAGATGACCCGTGCGGTCGACACCGCGCGGCGCTTCGTGCACGTCGAGTTCTACATCGCGACGCTCGACGAGACGACCGCCCCGTTCTTCGACGCGCTCGGGCGAGCGGTGCAGCGCGGTGTGACGGTCCGGTTCCTGCTCGACCACATCGCGAGCCGCGGCTACCCGGGGTACCGGGCGACGCTCGCGCGCCTCGACGAGATCGGGGCGCAATGGCATCTCATGCTCCCCGTGCAGCCCCTGCGCGGGAAGTACCAGCGTCCGGACCTCCGGAACCACCGCAAGCTCCTCGTCGTCGACGGCGGGCTCGGGTTCACGGGCTCGCAGAACCTCATCGACTCGAGCTACGACACGGGGATCAACCGCCGACGGGGTCTGCATTGGAAGGACCTCATGGTCCGGTTCGAGGGTCCCGTGGTCGCGGGGATCAACGCGCTGTTCGTGACCGACTGGTACTCGGAGACGGACGAGCTCCTCGTGCGCGAGAGCGACCCGGTCCACCGCGCCGACCGGCAGGACGCCCTCGACTGCCAGGTGGTCCCCTCGGGCCCCGGGTACGACGGCGAGAACAACCTCCGCCTCTTCAACGCGCTGCTCTACGCGGCGCAGGAGCGCGTCGTGATCACGAGCCCGTACTTCGTGCCGGACGAGTCGATGCTCTACGCGATCACGACGACGGCGCAACGCGGCGTGGCGGTCGAGCTCTTCGTCGGCGAGATCGGTGACCACGCCCTGACCTGGCACGCCCAGCGCTCCTACTACGAGGGGCTGCTGCGCGCCGGCGTCCGGATCTACCTGTACAACAAGCCGACGATCCTGCACGCCAAGCACTTCACGATCGACGACGCCGTCTCGGTGATCGGATCGAGCAACATGGACATGCGGTCGTTCAGCCTCAACCTCGAGATATCGGTCATGGTCCGAGGACACCGCTTCGTCGACGCGCTCCGCGAGGTCCAGGACGCCTACCGCCGTGACGCGTTCGAGATCACGCTCGACGAGTGGCTCGAGCGGCCCACCCGTTCGCAGGTGCTCGACAACGTCGCGCGGCTCACCGCGGCCCTGCAGTAGCCGCGGCGAGGAGCATCTCGAGCGGACCGCGCCGGAACCGGTGCCGCCAAAGCACGGCGACGAGCACCGCGCCGAGCAGGAACGAGGCCGCCACGGCGGGACCCTCGGTCGGCCCGAGGGTGTGCGCGAGCACGGCGATCGCGACGATGTGCAGCGCGTAGACGGACAACGGCATGCTGCCGACCGCCACCGCGGGCCACACGATCCGCGCCAGCCGGGCTCGGCGTTCGGTCAGGAGCAGACAGGCGCCGAGGACCGCGACGGCCACCCCGGTCGAGCCGAGGACGTCGACGACCGACGACGAGTGGGCCCGCGGCGACAGCCACTCCTGCACGACCGCTGACGGTCCCGTCGCGCCGCCGGCCGAGGGCACCCCGGTGACGACGACCACCGCGGGGTCGACCGGCGCGACGACCGCACCGACCGTGTACGCGGCGACGGCGAGCGCCGTCCCCATGACGACGAGCAGCATCTGCGTCCGGCGAGCGGGGAGGTCGCTCCGCCCCACCGCGAGTCCGACGAACAGGAACCCGAGGAACGTGAGGACCGGGTACGTCCGGCCGAACTGCGCCGTCGCGGCGTCCGCGTGGGCGAACAGCGCGGCGGTCGCGAGCGCGACCGGGACCGACAGCGCGACCGCCCCCGCGGCGAACGACAGCAGGACCGACCGGGGACACCGCAGGACCGGGACGACCAGCAGGAACAGCGCCCCGTACGTCGGCAGGATCACGGCCACGGACGTGCCGAGTGCCACGAGCAGCACCCCGAGCGCGACCAGGAGGACCGCCCGGACCACCAGCCGGATCCGGGCGGCGGCCATCGCGGGCGGAGCGAACGGGCGAGTCCGACCCGTGACGAGCGCGACCGACACCCCCGCGAGCAGCGCGAAGAGTGCGGAGGAGCGCCCGTTCACGACGGCGGACCAGGTGGACGGGTCCGACCACGCCACGGTCTGGGACACCGCCCCGACGTGCGCCACGACCATGCCGGCGAGCGCGAGTGCCCGCGCGAGGTCGACCCCCACGAGGCGGCCGCCGGACGGCGCCACGGGTCGGTCAGACCCGCTGTGTGGCGCCCCGGCGGAGCGAGACGTCCACCATGTCCTCGCGCGGGACCACCTTGACGCGCGCACGCCCCGCCGGCTCGCCGAGCGCGATCTCGTGCGCGTCGAGGGCGTGCCAGCCGTCGAGGTCCGTGTACTCGACGCCGCGCTCGCGGAGCAGGGCCGGGACGGCCTCCTCCGACGGGTCCTCCGGACTCCACCAGCTCGCCTGGTCGGTGACGAGGTGCTGGACGGTCTCCATCGCGTCGGACTTCGTGTGCCCGATCAGTCCGACCGGTCCGCGCTTGATCCACCCCGTCGCGTAGACACCCGGCATCTGCTGGTTGTCGTCGTCGAGCACCTGACCCTCGTGGTTCGGGATGACGCCGTGGCGCTCGTCGAACGGGACACCGGGCACCGGCGACCCGAAGTAGCCCACCGCGCGATACACGGCCTGCACCGGGACCTCGCGGAACTCGCCGGTGCCCTCGACGCCGCCCTGACCGTCGGGCCGGGTGCGCTCGTACCGCAAGGCGGTCACCTTGCCGTCGGCACCGACGATCTCGACCGGCCGCGCGTGGAAGTGCAGGTGCAGCCGGCGTGACGCCGTGCCGGGCTCGCGCTTGCGCCACTGCTGCAGGACGCGGTCGATCACCATGACCTGCTTGTTCGTCGCCACGGCGGCCTTGGACGCCTCGTCGTAGTCGAAGTCCTCGTCGTACACGACCATGTCGACGTCCGGCACCTCGCCGAGCTCGCGGAGCTCGAGCGGCGTGAACTTGACCTGCGCGGGGCCGCGGCGCCCGAAGACGTGCACGTCGGTGACGGGCGACGCCTTGAGGCCCTCGTACACGTTGTCCGGGATCTCCGTCGGGAGCAGGTCGTCCGCGTGCTTGGCGAGGATCCGCGCGACGTCGAGCGCCACGTTGCCGTTGCCGATGACCGCGACGCTCTCGGCCTCCAGCGGCCAGGTGCGCGGGACGTCGGGGTGGCCGTCGAACCAGCTCACGAAGTCCGCGGCGCCGAACGAGCCCTCGAGGTCGACGCCCGGCACGTCGAGCTCGGCGTCCTTGATCGCCCCGGTGGAGAACACGACCGCGTTGTAGTGCCGCTTGAGGTCGTCGAGGGTGATGTCCTGGCCGAACCGGACGTTGCCGAACACGCGGACGGCACCGCCGTCGAGGACGTCGCGGAGTGCGTTGATGATGCCCTTGATCCGGGGATGGTCCGGTGCGACGCCGTACCGGACGAGACCGTACGGCGCGGGGAGCTGCTCGAACAGGTCGATCGAGACGTCGAACCCGCGTGCCTCGCGCTTGAGGATGTCGGCGGCGTAGATGCCGGCGGGGCCTGCACCGACGATCGCGAGTCGGAGAGTGGTCACCGTGTGCTCCAGTTCTTGTTCGGCGTGCGACGAGCGTCGCGGGTCAGCGGGTGCGGTCGACGACCGACTCCGCGAAGCGGGTGAGGGCGCGCTTGACCGGCCCGGACGGCAGCGGTGCGATGGCCGCGACGGCCTCGTCCGCCCAGCGGTGCGCGACGGCGCGGGTGGCCGCGGTGGCCTCGTGCTCGCGGAGGTCCGTGACCGCCGACAGGTACGGCGCGCTCGTCACCGCGTCGTCCGCGGCACCGGTGACGTCGCGTTCGATGCGCCGGACGAGGTCCGCCGCCGCGGCGTCCGTCGCCGCGGCGCGCCGCAGGTGCAGGAGCGGCAGCGTGACGACACCGGCGCGGAGGTCGTTGCCCGTGATCTTGCCCGTGCGGTCACCGGCGGGGGCGAGGTCGATGACGTCGTCGACGAGCTGGAAGGCGACCCCGACCTTCTCGCCGAACTCCGCGACGGCCGGCAGGTACGTCCGGTCGGCTCCGGAGAACATGATCCCGGCGCGGGCAGCGGTGGCGATGAGGGACCCCGTCTTGTCGCTCAGCACCTGGATGTAGTGCGCGACCGGGTCGTCGTCCGGGCCGGGGCCGGTCGTCTCGTGGAGCTGCCCGAGGCACAGGCGGGCGAAGGTCTCGGCCTGCATGCGGATGCCCTCGACGCCGAGCTCGGCCGTGATGAGGCTCGCGCGGGCGAAGAGCAGGTCACCCGTCAGGATCGCGACGTTGTTGCCGTAGGTCACGTGGGCGCTCGGCACACCCCGTCGGACCGGCGCCTCGTCCATGACGTCGTCGTGGTACAGCGAGGCGAGGTGGGTCATCTCGACGCTCACGGCGGCACGGACCACGGCGTCGGTCACGCCCTCGCCGAGCTGCGCGATGAGCAGGGTCAGGGTGGGGCGGATGCGCTTGCCGCCAGCCGACAGCAGGTAGCGGCTCGTCGTGTCGGCGAGGGTGTCGGCCGACCGCATGGCCTCGTCGAGCTGTTGTTCGACGAGTTCGAGCCCGTCGTCGATCCGGCCGACGAACCGGCGCTCCGCGGGGGTCGCGAACATCCGCTCACCGACGCCGAGCGAGGCACGCAGGCTGGGCGCGCGTCGGGCGACGGGGACACTCGGGTTCACTGCTGCTCCGTACTGGGGACTGGGTCCGACGCGGACCGTTCGTCGTGGACCGGATCGGTGGGCTCGGCCGCGGGGCTGGCCCCGGCGGTCACGCTCCCGGTCGTTCCGTCGCGGGCGCGTCCGGCTCCGTCCCGACGCGGGGCTGCTCCCCCGTCGGCTGGTGGGCACGCCGTGCCTTCGCCCGGCGTGCGGCGGACTCGCGCACGGCACCCGCGACCGGCTTGCGACCGCGGTGGAGTGCCACGATACCGGCGGTGAGGTTCCGGTACGCCACCATCGTGAACCCCACACCGCGCAGCCACTGGCTCAGCACCTGCTGGTCGGGCCACGCGGAGATCGACTCGGCGAGGTACCGGTACGCCGCCGGGTTGCTGCTCGACAGCCGCGCGATGCCCGGCAGGACCCGCTTGAGGTAGGCCGTGTACGACAGGCGCAGGACGGCGAGCGGCGGGGTCGAGAACTCGCAGATGACGACGCGGCCCCCGGGCTTGAGCACCCGGTACATCTCGGCGAGCGCCACGGACGGCTCGTTGACGTTGCGGAGCCCGAAGGAGATGCTGACGGCGTCGAACGAATCGTCCTCGAAGGGGAGCTGCTCGGCGTCACCGTGGACGAAGGTGATCTCGGGGTGACGCTGTCGGCCGACCTCGATCATGCCCGCGGACAGGTCGAGCGCCGTGACCTCGGCGCCGCGCTTGGCGAACGCGACCGAGCTCGTCCCGGTGCCGGCGGCGAGGTCGAGCACACGTTCGCCCGGCCGGGGGTCCACCGCGCGGGTCGTCGCCACGCGCCAGAGCGCCGCGTTGCCCGCCGAGAGGATGTCGTTCGTCAGGTCGTACCGTGCCGCGACGTCGTCGAACATCGCCGCCACCTCGTCCGGCCGCTTCTCCATGTCCGCCCTGCTCACGAGGAGCCATCCTAGTTGGTCGACGCCGGACGGCAGCCGTACGACGGCGGGCCCGCCGAGGCCGGACGCGTACCATCGTGGGGTGCCCCTGACCGCCGTCGAGACCCCCCGTCTGACCGTCGCGACCCGCATGCTGGACGACCCGGGGGACGTGCTGGCCGCGACGCTCCCCGACCGTCCCCTCGCCTTCGTCCGGCGCGGTGACGGCATCGTCGGCATCGGCGAGGCCGTGCGGTTCGTGTTCACCGGCCCGGCCCGGATGCGCGACGCCTCCGCCACCTGGCGCCGCCTCGTGGAGCGCGCCACCGTCGAGGACGGCCTCCGGGTCCGCGGGACCGGACTCGTCGCGTTCGGGGCCTTCGCCTTCGCCGACGACTCCGCCGCCCCGAGCGTGCTCGTCGTGCCGCGGATCGTCATCGGTCGCCGTCACGGGCGGGCGTGGATGACGACGATCGACCCCGAGCCCCTCGACGGCGACGCGTTCCCCGCGGTCGTGGCGGACGTCGTCCCGACCACCGCGACCGCGTCGATCACCCTGCCCACCCCGGCGCCCGCCCACCTCTCGGCCGCGTTCGGTCCCGGTCGCATCGACGAGGACGCCTACGCGGCCGCGGTCGCCGAGGCCGTCCGGGTGATCCGCGCCGGCGGGGTCGAGAAGGTGGTGCTCGCCCGTGACCGCGTGGCGCGCCTCCCGGCCGACGCCGACCGCCGGGGGGTCCTCGTCGACCTCGCCGCGGCGTACCCGGACTGCGTGACGTTCGCGGTCGACGGCCTCGTCGGCGCGACGCCGGAGACACTCGCCCGTACCGACGGGCGGACGCTCACCGCGCGGGTGCTCGCGGGCAGTGCCGCGCGCGGTGCGGACGCCGAATCGGACCGCCTCGCCGCGGAGTCCCTGGCCGCCGACCCGAAGGACCTCGAGGAACACGCCTTCGCGCGGGCGAGCCTCGTCGAGGCGCTCGGCACGGTCGCCACGGACGTGCGGGCCGATCCCGCACCGTTCCGCCTGCAGCTCCCGAACCTCTGGCACCTCGCCAGCGACGTGTCGGCCACGCTGCCCGAGGGCACGACCGCCCTCGACGTCGCCGACGTCCTCCACCCCACCGCGGCGGTGGCCGGGACGCCGCGAGCGGCTGCGCTCGACCTCATCGCCCGACTGGAGGGCACGGACCGCGGCCGATACGCCGGACCCGTGGGATGGATGGGTGCCTCCGGCGACGGCGAGTGGATGCTCGCGCTGCGGAGCGCGCAGATCGACGACGACGGCACCGTGACCGCGTGGGCCGGTGCCGGGATCGTCGCCGGGTCCGTACCGGACCGCGAGGTCGCGGAGACGGCGTTGAAGCTCCGGCCCGTCACCGACGCGCTCGCCTGAGCCGGACCTCCCGGCCACCCCAGGAGGCGGTCAGACCTGGAGCGGCACCTCGATGACGAGTCGGTCGGCCGGATCCGTGAGGACCTGCTCGAGCTCGGCCCAGGTGGCGGCGCGACGGTACTCCCACCCGAGGCCACGGACGACGGGCTCGATCTCGACCACCTGCGGTGTCGCCATCATCCGGCGCATGTCCGCCGGGTCGGTCGTCGCGGCGACCTCGAGCCCGCCGAAGATCGCACCCCCGCCGTCGTTGCCGACCACGATCTGGAGGCGCTGGCGCCGCTCCTCGACGCCCGTCACCAGCCCGCCGAGGTCGTGCAGGAACGTCAGGTCGCCGACGAGGACGCGGGTCGTGCCCCCCGTCGCGCCCGAGGCCTCGACTCCGGCGGCGATGCCGAGCGCGGTCGAGATCGTGCCGTCGATGCCCGCCAGTCCGCGGTTCGCGTGCACCCGCACCTTCTTGCCCGGGACGCGGCCGTCCGCCACCCGGATGAGCAGCGACGCACCGAACACGAGGCGGTCGTGCGGCCAGGTGGCACCCCAGACCGCGTCGACGAGCATCGCCCGGTCCACGGGACGCCGCCGCACCGCGAGCTCGTCGCGGAAGAACTGCGCCCGTTCCGCACGGTCGGCGGACCGCTTGGCGTCGAGATCGGGGGCGGTGTCCCCGTCGCCGAGGAGGGCACGGCTCGCACCCACCCAGGTGCCCACCCATGCGCGGTGCTCCGGCCCCGGGCGCCCGTCGACGCGGATGCCCGGGACGACGACGGCCGGGTGCGGAGGACGGGCGGCGCTACCGGGGTCGTACGCCTCGGCCGCTGCGCCCCGCACCACGACGACCTCGACGTCCGCGCGCTGGAGGAGCGCCGGGACCTCACGACTGAGCGTCGGGTGCCCGAGCACCACCACGCGGCGGACGCGACCGCCGAAGGCGAGGTCACGGAGCAGCTGACGGTAGGCCACGACGAGGTTGCGACCGAAGTGGGCGCCGCTCGAGACCTCGGCCAGGAGGGGGGCGCCGAGCTCCCACGCGATGCGCTCGGCGTCCGCGCCGGCGTCGTGGCCCGCGACCACCACCGTGGCGGGGTCGGCGTCGACGACCAGGTCGTGGTCGCGCTCGGGTGCGGGTCCGGTGCGACGGGTGGCGAAGTCGGCGTCGACCTCGTGCGGCTCGGGGGCCGTCACGGCCGCGACCGCGGCCGAGAGCGGCTCGCGGAAGGCGAGGTTCACCTGCACCGGCCCGGGAGGCCCGTCGTGGCCGGCCGCCGCCGCGACGGCCTGGCGGACGAGTGCCCGGAGCGTGGCCCGGGTGGAGTCGTCCACTCCGTGGGTGGTCGGCGCCTCGACGTCCCGGACGAACCGCGTGGCGGCGCCGAAGACCCCCGGCTGGTGCGTGGTCTGGTTGCTGCCGATGCCACGGAGCTCGTCGGGTCGGTCGGCGCTCACCACGATCATCGGGACGCCCGAGTGGTGGGCCTCGAGCACGGCCGGGTGGAGGTTCGCCACGGCCGTCCCGGACGTCGTGACGACCGCGGCCGGCCGTTGCGTCTCGACCGCGAGTCCGAGCGCGAAGAACGCGGCGGTCCGCTCGTCGAGCCGGACGTGGACCCGGAGGGCACCGGCGCGCTCGACGGCGGCCGCGGCCAGGGCGAGGGCCTGCGACCGCGACCCCGGGCTCACGACGACGTCCGTGACGCCGGCGCGGGCCAGCTCGAGCAGGAACGCCACCGCGAAGTCGGTCGCCGGGCTCCCGGACCCTGCGGGCCGGATCGGGGAATCGCTGCCGGGACTACCGGTCGGGGCGGTCGCCGCCGGGGCCGCCGCTGGCGCCGGGGTCGTCGTCGAGGTCGGCGAGCTGTTGTTCGAGGTGCCGGAGGGTTGCGTCGCTCTGCTCTTTCTCGCTGCGGGTCATCCCGGCGCGCGCGGTGGCGCCGAGGAAGTCCGGGTCGTCGTCCGGCCCACGGTACCGCTGCCGGGGCACCGCCCGTGCCGGGGCCCGCCCGAGCAGGTACCAGAGCACGGCGCCGATGATCGGCAGGACGACGACGAGGACGATCCACAGGGGCTTGTTGAGGGCACGGACCCGATCGCGCGGCACCCATGCACAGTCGATGACGGCGTACACGGTGAACGCAACGGCGGCGACGACGGCGCCGATGAGGAACTTCACCATGGACGGAGTGTAGGTCGCTCCGGCTGGGACGCGCCGGGACGTGCACACCGGTCGCCGGACGCTCAGCTCCCGCGTCGTCGCCCGACCGTAGAATCATCGGGTGAAGTCGTGGCTGGTGTACTCCCTGGCGAGGATCGGGATCTTCGCGGTCCTGCTCGCGGTCTTCCTCGTCATCCGGCTGCCGTGGCCCGTGGCGACGATCGGCGCCGCGCTCGTCGGGCTGCTCATCTCGTACATCGCGCTGCCGAAGCTGCGGTGGCAGGTGGCGACCAGCTTCGCCGAGCGGCGACGCGGGCCCGACCACGACGAGGACACCGACTTCGAGGACGACTTCGTCGACGCCGAGGACTCCGCTGCTCCGTCGGTCGACCCGGCCCGGAGCGCTGAGCCGGGCGTCGTCGAGCGTCCCGCGTCGCCCCGCGCCGACGCCTGATCCCGCTGACGCCTGATCCCGCTGACGCCTGATCCCGCCGGGGCCTGATCCCGCCGGGGCCTGATCCCGCTGGAGCCCGGCCCCCGCTGCCGCAGACCTCCTGGCGGAGGCAGCCGCCCTGGCAGCGACGTCGCGATCGCTGTCCGCCCTAGGGCTGCAGCGCGAGCGCGATGCCGAGCACGATGCCGTACGCGAGCGCCGAGAACGACGACAGCTGCAGCGCCGTGATGAGCTCTCGCGGGCGGCTCGACGTCGCGCCGATGATCGCGGCCGGCAGCGCCAGGAGCAGCGTGAAGTACGTGTAGCCCGTGCGGAAGTACAGCACGACGAACCACACGAGCACGACGTACGGCAGGACGAGGAACAGGACGTACAGGGTCCGCGCGGCGCGGCTGCCGAGCACGACCGCCAGGGTGCGCTTGCCCGCCAGACGGTCCTCGTCGATGTCCCGGATGTTGTTGACCATGAGCACGGCGCATGCGAACAGCCCGGCGGCGACCGCCGCGGCCCAGGCGTTCAGGGTCACGTGGTGGATCTGGACGAACTCGGTCCCGAGCACCGCGACGAGGCCGAAGAACACGAACACGAAGACCTCGCCGAGCGCGTTGTACCCGTACGGCCGCTTGCCACCCGTGTAGAACCACGCGGCCAGGATCGCCGCGGCGCCGACCGCCAGGAGCCACCAGAGCCCGGTGAGCACGACGATCACGACACCCGCGACCGCCGCGAGCCCGAAGAACGTCAGCGCGACGGTGAGCACCGTCCGCGGACGCGCTCTGCCGGAGCCCGTGAGCCGCGCCGGGCCGACGCGGTAGCGGTCGGTGCCGCGGACGCCGTCGGAGTAGTCGTTGCTGTAGTTCACCCCGATCTGCAGGAACAGGGCGACCGCGAGGCACAGCAGCGCGATGCCGAGGTCGTACCCACCGTCGACGTACGCGACGGCGGTCCCGAGCACGACCGGGACGACGCCGAGCGTGAGGGTGCGGAGCCGGGCGCCGCCGATCCAGTCGCGTGCGGTCGCCTTCTGGGAGCGCCCGACCGGTCGGCCACCGGGCCGTCCGGATCGGCGCTTCGACGTCGGTCGGGGTCCCTTGCCTCGTTGTGCCACGGCCACCGATCGTATCGTCAGGTGTCCATCGAGCCGCTGGGAGCGGCGTCGGCGGCGAGCCGCTGCACCGCGCGTCGGTCCGGCTTGCCCGTCGGGAGCATGGGCACGGCGTCGACCACCACGACGGCGGCCGGCCGGGCGGCACGACCGAGCACGGCGCCGACGCGCTCCCGGAGCACCGCGACCTCCACCGCGACGTCGGTCACGACGACGGGCACCTCGCCCCAGCGGTCGGAGGCGCGGCGGGTGACGACCGCGCTGGACTGGCCCGGGGCCTCCCGGACGACCCGTTCGACCGCGCCGAGCGCGACCTTCTCGCCGCCGGAGATGACGACGTCGTCGAGGCGGCCGACCACACGCACCGTGCCGTCGGCCGCGATCTCGGCGGCGTCCGCGGTGCGGTACCAGCGGAGCCCGTCGCCCTCGACGAACGCGGCGGCGGTGCGCTCCGGGTCGTCCAGGTACCCCTCGGCGAGCATCGGACCGGACAGTTCGAGGCCGCCATCGACGAGCCGCGTGCGGACCGGGCCGAGCGGGACACCGTCGTACACGCAGCCGCCGCTCGTCTCGCTCGCGCCGTAGGTGGTGACGATCCGGGCACCGGCGGCACGCGCGCGGTCGCGCAGCGCGATCGGGGTCGCCTGTCCCCCGACGAGCACCGCGTCGAGCCCGGCCAGCGCGGCGGTCGCGCGGGCATCGTCGAGCACGCGTGCCAGCTGCGCCGGGACGAGCGACGTGTACCGGCGGTCGGTGTGCAGGCGGTCGACCGCGTCGGCGAACGCCGTCGGGTCGAAATGCCCGGGCGGCACGACGACGGGGCTGGTGCCCGCGGCGACGGAGCGGGTGAGGACGTTGAGACCGGCGATGTAGTGCGTCGGCAGCGCCAGCACCCAACCGCCCGGACCGCCGAGCGCCGCGTCCGCCGCCGCGGCGCCGGCCAACAGCGCCTCGGACGACAGCGCGACCCGCTTCGCGGCGCCGGTCGATCCGCTCGTCTCGACCACGAGGGCGACCCGACGCGGCACGACGGCGGGCGGTGTGGAGGACGTCGGGTCCGGCGAGGGCACCGACGCCGACCGGGGCGACGTCGTCCGCGGCAGGATCGCCGGCCCGCCCGACAGCGCGGACTCGAGCGCCCGCAGCACGTCGAACGGGTCGTCGGTGGGGACCGGGAGGAGCGGCCGCGTCATCGGCGTCGGCTCACCGCCGTCACGCCCCACCGATGCATCAGTAGTGCCACGGGTACGCGGTCCACTCCGGCGTGCGCTTCTCGAGGAACGCGTCACGCCCCTCCACGGCCTCGTCCGAGGCGTACGCGAGCCGCGTGGCCTCGCCGGCGAACACCTGCTGCCCGACCAGGCCGTCGTCGACCGCGTTGAACGCGTACTTGAGCATCCGGATCGCGGTGGGTGACTTGCCGAGGATGGTCTCGCCCCACTCGATCGCGGTCCGCTCGAGGTCCGCGTGCGGGACCACGAGGTTCACCGCGCCCATCTCGTAGGCACGCTGGGCGCTGTACTCCCGGGCGAGGAAGAAGACCTCGCGCGCGGCCTTCTGGCCGATCTGCCGGGCGTAGTAGGCGCTGCCGTACCCGCCATCGAACGAGCCGACGTCGGCGTCCGTCTGCTTGAACCGGCCGTGCTCCGCGCTCGCGATGGTCAGGTCGCACACCGCGTGCAGGGAGTGCCCACCGCCGGCCGCCCAACCGGACACGACCGCGATGACGACCTTCGGCATCATCCGGATGAGGCGCTGGACCTCGAGGATGTGCAGGCGCCCCATCGACGCCTGTGCCGCCGCCGGGTCCACGCCCTCGGGCGGGGCGCCCTCGTCGCCGACGTACTCGTAGCCGCTGCGGCCGCGGATGCGCTGATCGCCGCCCGAACAGAACGCCCAGCCCCCGTCCTTCGGGCTCGGTCCGTTGCCGGTCAGGAGCACGCAGCCGACGCGGTGGTCCTGCCGGGCGTCGTCGAGCGCGCGGTACAGCTCGTCGACGGTGCGCGGTCGGAACGCGTTCCGGACCTCGGGACGGTCGAAGGCGATGCGGACGATCCCGCCCGACACGTGCTTGTGGTACGTGATGTCCGTGAACGACGCGGCGATCGGCGCCGCGTCCCAGACGTCGGGATCGAAGGTGTCGGAGACGGGTGCAGCCATGCTCCGAGCCTATCCGGCGGCCCCGACCGGCTTCAGCCTCGGCCTCGGTCAGCTGCCGAACTGCGTGAGCACCTCGGGCGCCGCCACGACGAGGACGACCACGATGACGACGGGGTTCGCGGCGAACGCGATGAACACCGCCACGACGCCGTACCAGCGGCCGAGACCGCCCACCGCGGCGACGAACCCGAGCACCGCGGCGATCACGGTGAGGAACACCACCACGAAGCAGATCCCGCCCGCGAAGTCGACCTCGCCGCCCATGAAGACGGCGAACGCACTCGCGTCCACCGCCACACTCGCCACGGCCAGGGCCAGCCCGACCTTGCCGACGACCGGGCTCCGGCGGGCACGACTGGGCGGCCGGTCGACGTCGACCGTGTTCGTCCGCAGCAGCTGCGCGAACTCGTCGGACCGGTCGACGGCCCGCACCCCACGGCCGCCGTCGGGAGCGACACGACGCGTGGACGAGGCGGGTCGACGGCCTCCGGTGCGCTGCTGCGACTTCGGCGTCACCGGCTCTCCCCGCGTCATCTCCGACCGTTCCTGGTCGTTCCCGTCCCTGGTTCGCGCGACCCGGCGGCCGCTCGACCTGAGGATGCTAACGGCCGGAACTGGCGGTCGCCTCCGAGCACACGGCGCGGCACCTGAGCGCGCCTGGGAGGATCGGGGGGTGACGACCGTGACTCCCCCACCCACCGCTCCGATCCCGTCGATCGACGAGCTCCTGGCCGCCGCGCACGTCGTGGCGCTGCCCATGCGTGTCCGGTTCCGCGGGATCACGGTGCGCGAGGCCATGCTGCTGCGTGGCCCCGAGGGCTGGACCGAGTTCTCGCCGTTCGTCGAGTACGACGACGCCGAGGCGGCCGCATGGCTCCGCGCCGCCGTCGACTTCGGCTGGCGACCGCATCGGGCGGACGCCGACACCGTGCCCGTCAACGCGACCGTGCCCGCGGTGCCCGCGGACGCGGTCCCCGACGTGCTCGCCCGCTACCCCGGGTGCCGGACGGCCAAGGTCAAGGTCGCGGAGCCGGGCACCGGCCTCGCCGACGACGTCGCCCGGGTCCGTGCGGTCCGGGCCGTGATGGGCGACGACGCCGCCGTGCGCGTCGACGCGAACGGACTGTGGTCGGTCGACGACGCCGCACGGGCGCTCGAGGCCCTCGCGCCGTTCGGCCTGCAGTACGCCGAGCAGCCGTGCGCGACCGTGCCGGAACTCGCGGCGCTGCGACGGCGTCTCCAGGGGCTGGGCGTCGCGATCGCGGCCGACGAGAGCGTGCGCAAGGCAGAGGACCCGCTCGCCGTCGCGCGCGCGGGTGCCGCGGACGTCCTCGTCGTCAAGGCGCAGCCCCTCGGTGGGATCACCGCGGCGGGGCGCGTCGTCGCCGAGGCCGGGCTGCCGTGCGTCGTCTCGAGCGCGCTCGACACGTCCGTCGGGATCAGCATGGGCGCGCACCTCGCCGCAGCGGTGGCGGCTGACGGGTTCGCCTCGGGACTCGGCACCGCCGCGATGTTCCGTGCCGACGTCACGGCCCGGCCGATCCTGCCGCAGGACGGGAGGATCGCGGTCCGTCGCGTCGACGTCGCGCCGGACCTGCTGGAGCGCCACGCAGCCGCGCCCGACCGCCGCTCCTGGTGGATCGAGCGGCTGCGTCGGACGCACGCAGTCCTCACCGCGTGACGGGACGGGCAGGCGCCCGCGCTGCCTCACAGTCCGGAGTAGCTGTGCAGCCCCTTGAAGAACAGGTTGACGACCGAGAAGTTGAACATCACGGCCGCGAACCCGATGAGGGCCAGCCAGGACGACCGCGCACCCCGCCATCCACGGGTCGCGCGCGCGTGGATGTACCCGGCGTAGATCACCCAGATGATGAAGGTCCAGACCTCCTTGGTGTCCCACCCCCAGTAGCGGCCCCAGGCACGCTCGGCCCAGATCGCGCCCGCGATGAGGGTGAAGGTCCAGAGCACGAACCCGACGAGCAGCACGCGGTAGGTCATGACCTCGAGCCGGTCGGCGTCGGGGAGGGTCTCCATGAAGCGGAGCTGCTTGACGTCGCCGCCGTGGCCCTGCCGGTAGGTCTGCACGAGCTGTGACACCGCGAGCCCGGCGCCGAGGGCGAAGAAGCCCGTGCCGCAGATCGCCACGAACACGTGGAGGACGAGCCAGTACGACTGCAGCGCCGGCGGGAGCGGCACGACGTCGACGTAGAAGTTGACGGTCGCGATGCCGAGCAGGATCAGGACGAGTCCGCTGACGAACACGCCGAGGAACTTCAGGTTCTGCCAGAACTGCACGGCGAGGAAGATCGCGACGATGATCCCGGTGCCGGTGAGCGAGAACTCGAACATGTTCGCCCACGGCACGCGGTGCGCGGCGACACCGCGGAGCACGATCGACCCGACGTGGATCACGAGCCCGAGCACCATCATCGCCATGCCGACGCGCTCGAAGCGGCTGCCCGACCGGGGCCGGTCGACCGGCGCCTCGACCCGCTCGAGCACGACCGTGCCGCCCTGGACCGTCGCGACCGTCCGCGCCTCGGCCCGCTGTTCCTGCCGCGCCGAGCGCTCGAGCTGCACGTCCCCGGACCGCTTGGCGACGTCGAGGATGAACGAGATGAACGCGATGAGGTACACGGCCATCGCCGAGTACACGAGGACGACCGAGTACTGCGCGAGGTCCGAGGTCATGTCGTTCACCCCCTGATGGTACCGCGCGCCCCTGACCCTGCCGGGGCCGGGGCGGTCGAGCGGGCGCAGTCTGAGCGGATCCGCACCGCGGGCGTCCCCCGGTTCACACCGCTCCGGTCGACAGCTCGGGCCGCCGCGTCTGCGCCTCGCCCTCCGGGGGTTCCGCGAGCAGGTACAGGCCCGTCCCGCTGCCCGCCGCGTCGTCGAGTGCCGCGATCCACGCCCGGTTGAGGCGCGGAGGTCGGCCCCCGATGAACTTGAAGTGCAGCTCGCAGTACGGGTGCAACCAGATCGTGGTGCGGCCGTCGCCGACGCGGACGTCGTCCTTCCACGAGAACGCGAAGCTGTCCCCGCGTCGCAGCCGGTTCACGATCACGACCTGCAGGTGCGCGAGCGTGCGGTCCTCGATCTCCATCCCGAGGCGCATCGCGCCGTACGTCAGATGTCCCATCGCTCAGACCTCCTCGTCGCCCGGGGCGACGATGTCCTCGAGTCGTGTCGTGATGGGCTGCGGCTCGCGCAGGAGCATGATCCGCCGGCGGATCTCCGTCACCGTCTCGTCGTCGACGAGTTCCTCGCCGTCCGCGTCCGGGACGTCCGAGAGCACGATCTCGCTCGCCGGCCCGACGAGGAGCGACACGTGCACCACCGACCCGTCGGCGGCTCGGGCCGGGATCCGCACGGGCTCGGCCGTCGCCTGGTGCGCCAGCTCGGCCGCGTAGTCCACGACGGCATCGGCGATGGCGTCCCCCGTCAGCACGTGGGCGTCGCTGTAGTCGATCGAACGCATCGGGCCTCCTCCCGGTCGATGCAACCAGGACCCGCCCGTGTGCCGGTACGGGCGGAGCACGACCCGCGCCGCCGGCGTCCCGATCGGGACGCCAGCGCGCGTCAGGTCAGCGAGGCCCCCGCCGTCGGCACCACCCCGAGCCCGGCCGTGTGCCGCTCGGCGATCTCGTCGACCGCGCGCTCGAGGTTCGGGTCCTCGCCGCGCGCCAGACCGGCGTACTCGAGGTCGAAGCCGTCCTCGCCAGGGCGGGCGACGGCCTTGACCCACACCCGCCGACGCGGCACGAACAGCGAGGTGAGGAGTCCGGCGACCGCGAGGATCGCGAACCCGGCGACCCACAGCTGCGAGGCGTCGTGGTGGACGTCGAGCGAGACGTACCGCTTGACGCCGTTGAAGGTGATCGAGCCGGTGCCGTCGGGCAGTCGCTTCGTCTGGCCCGGCTCGAGCTCGATCGCGCCGTGCGCCGCCGTCGTCCCCGCGATCTGCCGCAGCCCCTTCGTCGAGAGCTGGTACACGGAGCGCGGGACGCCGTCGTCGAGGCCGAGGTCGCCCGTGTAGACCTGCAGGCTCAGCAGCGGGTTCTCGGTGTCCGGGTAGTTCGACGTGTAGGCGCCCGTCGCCTGCTTGACCGCAGTGGGGTAGAAGAACCCGACCATGCCGAGCTGGTCCGGCTGCGCGTCCGGGACCTTGACCACGCCGAGCGAGGTGTAGTTCGTGTCCTGCGGCAGGAACGGGACGACGTCCTCGAACGCCACGTGCCCGTCGCCGTCGCGCACGGTGACGTCCATCGCGTACCCGTTGCCGAGCAGGTACACGTTCGTCCCGCCGATCGACAACGGGTCGTTCACCTTGATGGTGCGCTTGGTCGCCGCACCGCCCTTGGTCCGGGCGGTCACGACGGCCTTGTAGTCCGTCGCCTGACCGAGCGCGTTGAGGTTCTTCTGCTCGTACGTCGTCGTGAAGTCGTCGAGCGTCAGGTTGTAGCCGCGCAGCTGCGACTGGCTGAACCAGCGCCCCGGGTTGAACGAGTCGTACGAGCCGAGCACGTTCGAGAACGTCTGGCCCTCGACGAGGAGCCGCTGCCCCGTGTAGCTGAACCCGCCACCGATGCCGACCGCGAGCAGGACACCGACGAGCGCGGTGTGGAACACGAGGTTCCCGGTCTCGCGCAGGTAGCCGCGCTCGGCGCTCACCGAGTCACCGAAGCGCTCCACCCGGTAGCCGGACCGCTTGAGGAGCGTCATCGCGCTCGTCACGGCGGTCTCGGCGGTCGGGAGGGCCGGAGCCGGGCCCGTCGCGGACCCCCCACCCGTGACCGTGGTCGGGTCGACCGCGATGCGCTGGTACCCGGCGAGGCGCCCGAGGCGAACCGGCGTGCGGGGCGGGCGGGTCCGGAGGGCCTGCCAGTGGTGGCGTGTCCGCGGGATGATGCAGCCGATCAGGGACACGAACAGCAGGAGGTAGATCGCGGAGAACCACACCGAGGTGTAGGTGTCGAACACCTGCAGCTTGTCGAGGACCGGGTACAACGTCGGGTGGTCGACCTGGTACTGCGTCACGCCGTTCGGGTCGGCCGTGCGCTGCGGCACGAGCGACCCGGGGATCGCGGCGAGCGCGAGCAGCATGAGCAGGAACAGCGCCGTGCGCATGCTCGTCAGCTGGCGCCAGAAGAACCGGACGTAGCCGAGGAACGACAGCGCGGGCTGGTTCACCCCGCCGTCGTCGCCGCCCCCACCGCCACCGCCGCCGGTACCGCCACCACCGGTGCCGCCCGACGTGGGGGCGGCGTCGACGTGGTCGGACGGGCGCATCGGATCGCCGACGATCGTCGTGCCGTCGGCCTCGTCCATGCCGGCGGAGGCAGCCGTGGACGTGCGGTCCGTGACCGGAACCGCTGCGGCGATCCGGTCCTCCCGGATGTCAGACGAGCGGGACATAGCTCTGGATCACCGCCCCGACGCTCGACATGATGGCCGACCAGAGTCCGGTGACCATGAGCAGACCGATGACGATCAGGATCGCTCCTCCGATGACGTTGACGAGGCGGATGTGGCGCCGGACCGTGCGGAGGGCGCTCGACGCCCACCCGGCGCCGAGCGCGACGAGCAGGAACGGGATGCCGAGTCCGATGCAGTAGGCGACGCCGAGCCACATGCCCTGCCACGCGCTGCCGGCCTGCACGCTGAGCAGGTTGATCGCGGCGAGCGTCGGGCCGAGGCACGGGGTCCAGCCGAGGCCGAACACGACGCCGAGCAGCGGCGCCCCGACGAGGCCCGTGGCGGGCGACCAGGACGGCTTGACGGTGCGCTGCAGGAACGTGAACCGGCCGACGAACACCAACCCCATGGCGATGACGACGACCCCGAGCACCTGGGTGATGAGGTCGCGCCAGCGCACGAGCCAGAAGCCGAGCGCGCCGAACACGGTCGTGTACGCGACGAAGACGACCGTGAACCCGAGCACGAAGAACAGGACGCCGAGCAGGACGCGGCCACGACGTCGCCCGACCTCGGTGACGCCGCCGACGTACCCGAGGTACCCGGGCACGAGCGGCAGCACGCAGGGCGACAGGAACGACACCAACCCGGCGAGCGCCGCGACGGGCAGTGCGACGGCCATCTGACCGCTGAGGATCGCGTCGGAGAAGGGGTTGCCGCCGGTCACGGGTCAGGCGTTCCCGTTGAGCTCGTCGCTCACGAGGGTGTCGATGATGCTCGACGAGTCGACCGCACCGAGGACGCGCGCGGCGACGCGTCCCTGCTTGTCGAGCACGATCGTGGTGGGGACGGAGTTCGGGGCGATCGTGCCCGAGAGGGCGAGCTGCATGGTGCCGTGGTCGGCGTCGAGGACCGAGCCGTACGCCGTCCGGAAGGTGCGCTCGAACGCCTGGGCGGTCGGCTTCCGGTCGCGCACGTTGACCCCGACGAACGCGACGTCCTTGCCCTGGAACGTCCCGTACGACTGGTTGAGGTACTTCGCCTCGGCGCGACAGGGCGGGCACCCGGCGTACCAGAAGTTGAGGACGACGACCTTGCCCTTGAGCGCGGCACTCGACACGTGGTCGCCGTCGTCGGTGGTGGCCGAGAAGGTCACGGGCGCGCTCCGCTTGTCGGCGGCGACCTCGGTCACCGCACCGTCGCCGGAGATGTAGTTCTGCGTGGTGCCCTTGCCGTACTGGTTCGTCAACTGGTCGTTCGAGCTCGACGAGCAGCCGGCGAGCGCGAGGGCCGCGACGACGGCACCGGTGATCGCGACGGCGAGGCGGGCGCGGGTCGAACGGCGCCGCGGTTGGACGGTCGTGCTGGTGGTGATCACACTGCTCCCATGTCGACGGCTCCGGCCCGGAGCGGACCCGCGGGATCGGCGTAGCCGACCTCGACGAAGCGTCCGCCACGGCGTTCCACGCTCGTGATGCTCGACAGCGCGCACCGACGGGCACGCGGGTCGTGCCAGAGGTGCTCGCCGGCCAGCCGGCGGTGCACCGTCCAGATCGGGAGCTGGTGGCTCACGAGGACGACGTCACCCCCGTCGATGCTCCCCCACGCGGTCTCGAGCGCGGCCGTCATGCGGTTCGCGATGGACGCGTAGGCCTCGCCCCAACTCGGCCGCAACGGGTTCGCGATCCACGGCCACTCCGTCGGCCGGGCGACCGACCGCCGTGTGAAGCCCGGCGGCTGGCCCTCGTACCGGTTCGTCGGCTCGATGAGCCGCTCGTCGAGCCGGACGTCGAGGTCGTACGCCTCCGCCCACGGCGCGGCTGACTCCTGCGTCCGCTGCAGGGGCGATGCGACGACCGCACGGACGTCCACACCGGCGTCGACGAACGACCGTGCGGCGGCCTCGGCCATGCGTCGGCCGAGATCGCTCAGCCGGAACCCCGGCAGGCGTCCGTACAGGACGCCATCGGGGTTGTGGACCTCGCCGTGACGAACGAGGTGCAAGCGGGTCGCGGGCATGGCCTCCAGTGTAGGTCGGGCGGCGCGTCCACCTCCCACCCAGTTCCCGCACGGGTATGCGGAACCGCTCAGCAGCGGCGTCCGGGAGGCCCGGGCGGGCCCGTCAGGACAGGTGGCCCGACAACCGCGTGTGGATCCGCAGCGAGCGGGTGTCGAGCCCCACCACCTCGACGGTCGCACCGTGCATCGCGTACCGCTGCTCGATGGCGTCCAGCGCGGCGACCGTCGACGCGTCCCACACCTGGGCGCCGGCGAGGTCGATCTCCACCCGCGCCGGGTCCTCGGCGTACGAGAACCGCGTGGGCAGATCGCTCGACGAGGCGAAGAAGAGCGCGCCGTGCACGCGGTAGCGGACGAGGTCGCCACGGACCTCCCGCTCGACGGACACGACGTGGGCGACCCTCCGGGCGAACACGAGCGCGGACACGACGACGCCGATGAGCACGCCGGTGGCGAGGTTGTCGGTGAACACGACGACCACGACCGTGATCACCATGACGCCCGTCTCCCCGAGCGGCATCCGGCGGAGGGTCCGCGGACGGACGCTGTGCCAGTCGAACGTCGCGACGCACACCATGACCATGACGGCGGTGAGCGCCGCCATCGGGATCTCGGCGACCACCCCGCGCAGGGTCACCGTCAGCACGAGCACCGAGACGCCGGCGACGAAGGTCGAGACGCGGGTCCGGGCCCCGGCCGTCTTCACGTTGATGACCGTCTGGCCGATCATCGCGCAGCCGCCCGTGCCGCCGAAGAACGCACTGACGACGTTGGCGATGCCCTGCCCCCACGACTCGCGCCACCCGCTCGACCGGGTGTCCGTGAGCGCGTCGACGAGCTGTGCGGTGAGCAGGGTCTCGATGAGCCCCACGACCGCCATGCCGAAGGCCGTCGGGGCGATGATCCGCAGCGTCTCGAGGTCGAGCGGCACACGGATCCCGGCGAAGGTCGGCAGCGACGACGGCAGCGCGCCCTTGTCCCCGACCGTCGGGACGTCGACGTGGAACAGCAGCGTGAGCGCGGTGACCACGATCACCGCGATGAGCGGGGCGGGCACCGCCTTCGTCAGGAGCGGGAACGCGATGATGATCGCGATGCCGAGCGCCGTGAGCGGCCAGACGACGAACGGCACGCCACGACCGAACAGGTTCGGCAGCTGTGCGGTGAGGATGAGGATCGCGAGCGCGTTGACGAACGCGACGTTGACGCTCCGCGGGATGAACCGCATGAGACGAGCGACGCCGAGGAAGCCGAGCACGAGCTGGAACACACCGCCGAGGACGATCGTCGGCACGAGGTACGCGATGCCGTGGTCCCGGATGAGCGGCGCGACGACCAGCGCCACGGATCCGGCCGCCGCGGAGACCATGGCAGGACGACCTCCGATGAACGCGATCACGACCGCGATGACGAACGACGAGAACAGGCCGACCGCCGGGTCGACCCCGGCGACGATCGAGAACGAGATCGCCTCGGGGATCAAGGCGAGCGCCGTCACGACGCCAGCGAGCACCTCGCGCGTGAGCAAGCGCGGCGACCGCAGCGCCTGCAGCACGGAGTGGGCGACGGGTGCCGACGGACCGGACGGGACAGCTGCGGAGGTCATCGGCGACCACATTACGGGCGGGCGTGAGCGCTCACCACGGCGTCCGACGCGGGACGGGGGCCGCCCGCTAGACTCGACCCCCGTGATCGAACGCACCCGCATCGCCGACCTCGCCGCACTCCCCGACGGTCCCGTGACCGTTGGCGGATGGGTCGAGACCGTCCGTGACCAGAAGAAGGTGCAGTTCGTCGTACTGCGCGACGAGACGGGCGCCGTCCAGCTCGTCAACCCCGCCGTCCGCGCCGTCGACGACGACGCCGACGACAGCGCACGTGCGGCGCTGACCACGACCGAGACGATCTCCGGGCTCGCGCACGGGACCTTCCTGGTGGCCCAGGGCACGCTCAAGCACGACGAGCGCGTCAAGCTCGGTGGCATCGAGGTCAAGATCGACCGCCTCGACGTCGTGACCGCCGCGCTCCCCGAGACGCCGATCGCCGATGACTCCTCGCTCGACAAGCGCCTCGACTGGCGGTTCCTCGACCTCCGGAACCGCAAACAGAACCTCGTGTTCCGGATCCAGACGACCCTCGAGCACGCGTTCCGGACCTACTGGATCGAGCGCGACTTCATCGAGATCCACACGCCGAAGCTCATGGCGTCCGCGTCCGAGTCCCGCGCCGAGCTGTTCGAGCTGCCGTACTTCGACACGACGGCGTACCTGGCGCAGAGCCCGCAGAACTTCAAGCAGATGGCGCAGCCGGCCGGATTCGGCGCGGTGTTCGAGATCGCGGACGCGTTCCGGGCCGACCCGTCGTTCACCTCCCGGCACGCGACGGAGTTCACCAGCGTCGACGCCGAGATGAGTTGGGTCGAGTCCCACGAGGACGTCATGGCCATGCACGAGGAGCTCCTCGTCGCCGGCATCACCGCCGTGCAGGCGAAGTACGGCGAGGAGATCAACGAGGTCTTCGGCTTCGAGCTCCAGGTCCCCACCGCGCCGTTCCCGCGCATCCCGCTCGCCGAGGCCCGCCGGATCGTCGCGGAGGGCGGCTACGAGATCCCCCGCGCCGACGGCGACCTCGACCCCGAGGGCGAGCGCCGGATCTCGGCGTACGCCAAGGAGCAGTTCGGCTCGGACTTCGTGTTCGTCACCGACTACGACGCCACGATCCGGCCGTACTACCACATGCGTCACGAGGACGACCCGACGCTCACGAAGAGCTACGACCTCATCTACAACGGCACCGAGATCTCCACGGGCGCCCAGCGTGAACACCGCGTCGACGTCCTGACGCAGCAGGCGGTCGAGAAGGGCCTGGACCCCGCCGAGCTCGAGTGGTACCTCGACTTCTTCCGCTACGGCGTCCCCCCGCACGGTGGCTTCGGCATGGGCCTGGCCCGGGTGCTCATGCTCCTGCTCGGCCAGTCGTCGATCCGCGAGGTCACGTACCTGTTCCGCGGTCCCACCCGCCTGCTCCCGTAGCGGTTCCCGACCGCACGACAGGAGGCGCTGCCCCCCACCGGGGCAGCGCCTCCTGCGTGTGCGGCAGCGACGGCCGGGAGGCGCGGCTCAGGCCTCCCAGTCGATGGCGGTCCGCCCCGTGACCATTCCGCGGACGGTGTCGGCGGCGGCCTGGTGCTCGGGGTGGACCTGGTAGGCCTCGAGCCCGGCGAGGTCGTCGAACGTGGCGACCACCGCGACGTCCGCGTTGCTGCCGGGGTACGCCACGTTGTCGACCACGCGGATGGAGCGGATCGACGGCACGACGCCGTCGAGGGCTTCGAGCACGGCGCGGATGTGGGCGATCGCCTCGTGACGGACGACGTCGTCGCGCAAGCGCCAGGCGACGACGTGGTGGATCACGCGCGGGCCTCGGCCGCGGCGAGCGCACGCTCGAACCGCTCGGCGTCGACGCGCCAGGTGCTGTGGACCCGGCCGTCGACGATGACCACGGGGATGTCCTCCGCGTACTCCTCGCGCAGGGCGTCGTCCTGGAGGATGTCCCGCTCCTCGAACACGACGTCGGGGTGGGCGTCGAGCACGGAGCGGACGATCGGACGGGCGTCGTCGCACAGGTGGCATCCGGGCTTGGTCAGGAGCGTCACGGTGGGCACCCGTCCAGCGTAGTGCGGAGACGACGAAGCCCCGGCCGGTGATCGGTCGGGGCTCTCGTGGTGAGCAGGTCCGGTAGGACCTACTTCTTGTTGCGACGCTGGTGTCGCGTCTTGCGCAGCAGCTTGCGGTGCTTCTTCTTCGCCATGCGCTTGCGGCGCTTCTTGATGACAGAACCCATACGGCCCTCCTACGGCTGATGTGGACACCGGGTCGGAGACCGCGGAAAAATACCTCGTGCGACATTACCGGAGCCGACCGGCGTTGTCGAACGGCGTGGGCGTGGCGCGCTCAACCGACGTCGGCGACACCACCGCGGAGCATCTCCGCGACGGCGGACTCCGGGACCCGGAACGACCGGCCGAAGCGGATGGCGGGGAGCTCCCCCGCGTGCACCATGCGGTAGACCGTCATCTTCGAGACGCGCATCATCTCGGCGACCTCAGCGACCGTGAGGAACCGCACGTCGTCGAAGTTGCCGGCCATGCTCTGCCTTCAGAAGGGGCCCGGCGCCTCCGGACCATGGTGTGACCTGCGTGGTCTCTGGCAACCATAGGGGCGGCCGTGGCGCGGTGTCCAGCCCGCCCGCTGCCCCGGGAACGGGGGTCAGTCGTCGTCCTCGCCGGCACGCCGCTGGAGCCGACGCCGCACCGGGTCGACCACGCGCTCCCAGCCCGTCTGCGCCCCCGAGATCGCCGTCGTGGCGCGGAAGGACGCCTCGGCCATCACCCGTCCGAGTTCGGTGCCGACGTCCACCCGAGACCGTCCCGCGGCGCCGCGGCGCACCGACACGGGGCGGCCGTCGGGGGTCCACGCCGTGGTCGCCGGGACCTCCTCGGCAGCGACGACACCGGTGAACGGTGCGAGCCATTCCTCGACGCCGACGAGGGGCTCCGGGTCGAGGCGGTAGTAGCGGTGCTGGCCCTCGTCGCGCGTGCGCACCAGGCCGGCGTCGCGGAGCACCCGGAGGTGTTTCGACACCGTCGGTTGGCTGATCCCGAGGCGCGTGACGAGCGCACCCACGCTGAGTTCGCCGACGGACCCGGCCGCGCCGTACTCCTCGAGCAGGGTTGCGAGCAGTCGGCGCCGCGTGGGGTCCGCGATCACGCCGAAGATGTCGGGCATGCGCTCAGGGTAACGGGGCGCGCGCGGCGAGGGCCATCCGGACGCCCTCGGGGTGCCCGAGGGCGCGTGCGTCAGAGCGCGGCGAGCTCCGCGGCTCGGGCGATGGCGGCATCGGCGGCACGGCGGAGGGTCCCCTCGAGGTCCGCGTCCTCGAGGACCGCGATCGCCCGCTCGGTCGTGCCCTTCGGACTCGTCACCGCGCGCCGGAGGGCCTCGGGGCCGTCGTCCGACGTGGCGAGGAGCTCGACCGCGCCGCGGAGCGTGCCCTCGACCATGACCCGCGCCTGCTCGCGGTCGAACCCGAGCGACTCGGCCGCACGCCGCCACTGTTCGACGAGCAGGAACACGTAGGCGGGCCCGGACCCGGACACCGCGCTGAGGGCGTCGAGCTGGGCTTCGGGGACCTCGAGCACATCGCCCGAGACCGCGAAGAGGGACGAAGCGAGCGCGACCGCCGCCGCGTCGGCGCGACTGCCCCCGCTGACCCCGGTGACACCGCGGCCGACGCGCACGGGGGTGTTCGGCAGCGCCCGGACGACCCGCACGCCCTCCGGCACCAGGGACTCCATCGTCACACTCGTCACCCCGACGGCGACACTCACCACCACCGCGTCCGGCTCGAGGTCGGCCCGCACCTCGCGCAGCAGGTCGGCGACGAGGAACGGCTTGACCCCGACGACGACGAGCCCCGCCCCGCGCACCGCGCGCCGGTTCGCCTCCGGGTCGGTCTCCACGGCGACGGCGTCGAGGCCCCGGACGCGGAGCGCCTCGGCGGACGGCTCCGACCGGTTGGTGACGGCGAAGCGATCCGCGGGGACGCCTGCGGCGAGCAGGCCGTCCAGGACCGCTCCCGACATGGATCCGACGCCGAGCATCGCGGTACGTGGCAGATCGAGGACCATCCGGCCATCCTAGGATCTGACCGACCGCACAGGAACGAGAGCAGGGCTGGGCACCATGAGCGCATCCGGAGGCAACAGGGCGATCGTCGCGGCCCTCGGCGCGAACGTCGGCATCGCCGTGGTCAAGTTCATCGCGGCCGCGATCAGCGGATCGGCGTCGATGCTCGCCGAGGGCGTCCACTCCCTCGCCGACTCGGTCAACCAGGTCCTGCTCATCATCGGCGGCCGACGGTCGAAGCGGGCGGCGGACGAGGAACACCCGTTCGGCTACGGCCGCGAACGGTACGTGTACGCCTTCGTCGTGTCGATCATCCTGTTCTCGATCGGCGGCGTGTTCTCGCTGTACGAGGGCATCGAGAAGCTCGAGCACCCGCACCCCCTGGAGACCTGGTGGCTCCCGCTGGCGGTGCTCGCGATCTCCATCCTGCTCGAGGGCTTCTCGCTCCGGACGGCGTTGCGGGAGGCCCGGTCCGACCGCGGGGACCAGTCCCTGGTGCAGTACATCCGTCGGGCCAAGGCACCCGAACTCCCGATCGTCATGCTCGAGGACACGGCGGCGCTCACCGGGCTCGTGTTCGCGTTCCTCGGCGTCGGTCTGACGGCGCTCACCGGCAACGGCGTCTTCGACGCGATCGGCACGATCCTCATCGCCCTCCTGCTCGTCGCCGTCGCGGTCGTGCTCGGTGTCGAGACGAAGAGCCTGCTGCTCGGCGAGGGGGCGACGCCCGCGGACCTGCAGGCGATCAAGCGGGCGATCCTCGACGGCCCGGAGGTCGACTCGATCATCCACATGAAGACCCTGTACCTCGGCCCGGACGAGCTCATGGTTGCGGCGAAGGTCGCGGTGGACGGGGACCGTCGCCTGGGGGACGTCGCGGCGGGCATCGACGCCCTGGAGGCCCGGGTCCGGTCCGTCGTGCCCGTCGCCCGGGTCATCTACATCGAGCCCGACGTCCGGCACGACGCCCCGCGGCCGCCGACCGAGGCGATCATCATCCGCGCGGCCGACTGACGCGTCCTCCCCCGGTCGGGAGGCCGAGCGAGCGTCCGCAGGGAAGGCACGCCTTCGTGGCGGAGCCGGCCGGGCCTCCGCCACGATCGGAGCATGTCCGTGTTGCAGAACGTGTTCCTGGCTCTCCACTTCCTCGGTCTCGCCGCCGTGATCGGCGCCTTCCTCGCGCAGGTCCGGCGCAAGGAGCACATCGAGACCCAGTGGCTCGTCATCGGCCTCGTGACGCAGCTCGTGACGGGTCTGGCACTCATGGGCATCATCGACGCGACCACCCACGGCGGGGCGAACCACGTCAAGCTCGGGGTCAAGCTCGTCATCGCGCTGATCGCCCTCACGACGGCGTTCGTGGCGCGGTCGCGGCAGCGCCGGGCCGACGCGGGGACGGCCGGACCGAAGGCGGCGCTGCCGTTCTTCCACACGACCGGAGCGCTGGCGATCGTCAACGTGCTCATCGCCGTGTTCTGGCACTGAGGCGCGTCCGGTCGCCGAGCGGCCTCAGCGTCTCGCGGCGAAGAACGTGTCGAGCATCGCGGCACAGGGCTGTTCGAGCACGCCGCCGACGACCTCGGCCCGGTGTGGGAGCCGTCGATCGCGCGCGATGTCGTAGACGCTGCCCGACGCACCCGCCTTCGGATCCCACGCGCCGAACACGATCCGGGGTACCCGAGCGGCGAGCACGGCGCCGGCGCACATCGGGCACGGCTCGAGCGTGACGACGAGGGTGTGCTGCTCGAGGTGCCAGTCCCCCGTGCGTGCCGCGGCGGCGCGGAGTGCGAGCACCTCGGCGTGCGCGGTCGGATCCTGTCGGGCCTCCCGTTCGTTGCGCCCCGTGGCGACCACCGCACCGGTCGCGTCGA
This sequence comes from Curtobacterium sp. MCBD17_035, assembly GCF_003234815.2. NCBI lineage: Bacteria > Bacillati > Actinomycetota > Actinomycetes > Micrococcales > Microbacteriaceae > Curtobacterium > Curtobacterium sp. MCBD17_035. The sequence continues at coordinate 2,394,637 of NZ_CP126279.1, forward strand.
GCACGACCGCGCCGACCGGGACGTCCCCCGTCGCGAGACACGCGCGGGCCTCGTCGAGCGCCCGTTCCATCGCGGCCACCCACGGCCGGGCCGCCGGGTGCTCGCCCCGGTCCGCTCCGCCGCCGATGCCCGAGGGTCCGGGGCCGACCGGCCCGGGTCCGTGCTGCCGGTGCTCCACTCGCCCTCCTCGTCCGCCGCGGTGGCGCCTCCGTGGCCGGTACCCTTGAGCGTATGCGAGTCCACGTCGCCGACCACCCGCTCATCACGCACAAGTTGTCGGTGCTCCGCGACCGCACGACGCCCGCACCGACGTTCCGCGCTCTGACCGAGGAACTCGTGACGCTCCTCGCGTACGAGGCGACGCGCAACGTGCGAGTGACCGCGACCGCGATCGAGACCCCCGTCGCGAACACCGTCGGCGTCGCCATCGCCAAGCCGCGTCCGCTCGTCGTGCCGATCCTCCGAGCGGGCCTCGGGATGCTCGAGGGCATGGTCAAGCTCGTGCCGACGGCCGAGGTCGGGTTCCTCGGCATGGCGCGCAACGAGGAGACCCTCGAGCCCCAGACGTACGCCGAGCGCCTGCCCGAGGACCTGTCGAACCGGCAGTGCTTCGTCCTCGACCCGATGCTCGCGACCGGTGGCTCCCTGACGGCCGCGATCGAGTTCCTGTTCGACCGGGGCGCCGTGGACGTCACCGCCGTCTGCATCCTCGCCGCGCCCGAAGGGCTCGCCGCGGTCGAGGAGGCCACCGCGGGCAAGGACGTCACGATCGTCCTCGGTGCCCTCGACGAGCGACTCGACGACCGCGGGTACATCGTGCCCGGACTCGGCGACGCGGGCGACCGGTTGTACGGACTCGCCGAGTAGCCCCTTCCACCGCCCTCGCAGGCTCGGTCGGCGCTGGCGTCGCGCCGACGCACGTCCGCCGGGACAGTTGACAGCCCCCTGGTATACCGCCGATACTCGCCCCATGACTGTTTCCTCGTCCACCCGCGTCCTCATCGAGGTCCAGGGGACTGCCGGCATGATGATGCCGGGCATGGCGGTCATGTGTTGTCGAATGTGTGCCTGACCGGCACCCGTTCCAGCCGGACCCACCCCGACGGCGACCCCGTCCTGTGTGCGGTCCCCGGGATCCGGCGCCGACGACCATCGTGATCGTCGACGCGGAGGCACCCGCTCCCCTCGGTCCGTCCCGCCCTCGAACCCCCTCGCCGGGGTCCGGGCAGCGCGGACGCCGCGACCGAGGACGCATTCGACGCACCGGCGCTCCGAGCGCCACAGCCAGGAGGACTCCCATGTCACTCACCATCGATCGCCCGCGACACACCACCGCCCCCGCCGACACCGCGCTCGCCGGCGCTGCCTCGCCGACCCATGCCGGGCCGGCTCTCCCCGCGGCCCAGCACGCCCGCACTGCTGCGCCCGTGCGCACCCCCGCTGCCGGCACCGCCCTGCCCGCCCGTGCCGCACGGCCTGCGCCCGCTGCCGAGGACGTCCCGACGAGTCCCGTCGTCGCTCCCGCCCGGAGCCGCGCTCTGCCCGAGGGCACGGAGGCACGCGGATTCGCCCTCTACGTCGGGATCGACGAGGCGAAGGCCGCTGCGGCTGGCACCTCGCTCGCGGCCATCGTCGAGCAGCTCAAGGCCCTGACGGCCCAACTCGCCCCCGCCGCCGAGACCTACGCGGCGGTCGCCGTGGCGGCCGAGGGCTCCGGGGGCCGCGACGTCGAGGTCGTGCGCCTCGCGCTGCAGGACCGATCCGCGGTCGCGGCGCGGAAGCAGACCTCGCCCGCGGAGCCCGAGGAGACCGGCGTCGTGATCGACATCTCGCGCAAGCGGGTCGTGCTCGACGGCGAGACCGCACCGCTGACGTACAAGGAATTCGAGCTCCTCCAGTTCCTGGTGCTCCGCGAGGGCCGGACGGTCGACCGCCAGGCGATCATCGAGGGACTCTGGGCGGACGGCGAGGACGAGACGCCGAACGAGCGGACCATCGACGTGCACGTCCGACGCCTCCGCTCGAAGCTCGGTGCCTTCGAGGAGATCGTGCGGACGGTCCGGGGTGTCGGCTACCGGTTCGACCGGCACGCGGACGTCGCCGTCCGGTACGCCTCCACGCCGTCCCCCGACCTCTTCTGACGGCCGCGGGGGCTCCCGGCGTCGGCATCGGGCCCTCTGGGTGAACTCGCAGTGAAACAACGATCCGGTACCTACCGCTCGTTACCACCTCGTTATATTCTGACGGAGCAGTCGCTGTTTGCTGTGGCAGCGGTTGCGGAATGTGATTGCAGGACACTCTTGGGTGCAAGGGAGGAGGGCGGCCACCACGCCTCTGGTGGCCGCCCTTCGTCGTGTCCGAGCCGGTCGGGCGTCCGACCCCGTCGATACAGTTGGCGGAGGTCGGAAGGAGCCGCAGTGAGTGACACATCGAAGGCCGTCGCCGCGTGGGAGGCCCTGTTCCGCGCGCAGGTCACCGTGATGCGCAACCTCAACACCGCGTTCCCGTCGTCCGACATCTCGTTCAACGAGTACGACGTCTGCTACAACCTGTCCAAGCAGCCCGGACGGCGCCTCCGGATGCGGGACCTGACCGGCCAGCTCCTGCTGACCCAGCCGAGCATCAGCCGCCTCGTCGAACGGCTGGCGGCCCGCGGCGTCGTCGAGAAACTCCCCGATCCGACGGACGCCCGCGGCGTGATCGTCGCGTTGACGACACACGGCTTCGACCTCTACCGCACCGTGGCGAAGCAACACGCCGCCACCATCGCCGAGCAGGTCGGCGCCGGACTCGACGACGACGAGCTGGGCGAGCTCGAACACCTGTGCACGAAGCTGCGCACGGCCGCCGCTGCCGCCACCGACGGCACCACGGCGCACCCGGCGCTCCGCGCGAACCCGGACCCGTCGGCCTCCGATCTGGCCTCCGACACCGTGCCGAGCGTGTGAGCGGCGCGCTCGTCTGGCTGCGGGACGACCTGCGCCTCCACGACAACCCCGCCCTGCACGCCGCCGTCACGGCCGGCGGCCCGGTCACCGTGGCGTACGTCCTCGACGACCAGTCGGAGGGCCTCCGTCCGTTCGGTGGCGCCGCGCGCTGGTGGCTGCACGGGTCGCTCGCCGCGCTCGACGCCGACCTCCGGGCCCGCGGGAACCGCCTCGTCCTGCGCCGGGGTGCCGCGGCCACCGTGATCGACGAGCTCGTGCGCGACACCGCGGCGGACACGGTCCTCTGGAACCGTCGGTACGGCGCCGCGGAACGCGCGATCGACACGGGGATCAAGCAGTCGCTCACCGACCGCGGTCACGTCGTGCACAGCGCGGCGGCGGCGCTGCTCTGGGAGCCGTGGACGCTCGCCACCGGCCAGGGCCAGCCCTACCGGGTGTTCTCGCCGTTCTGGCGCGCGGCGCAGGCGATGCCGACACCCCGCGAACCGCTCCCGCGGCCCGTGACGGTGCCGGCCGGGCCGTCTGTGGCGAGCGACGCCCTCGACGACTGGGGTCTGCTGCCGACCCGACCGGACTGGGCAGGCGGCCTGCGTGCGACCTGGACCCCCGGCGAGGCCGGAGCCGCGGCCCGGTTCCGCCACTTCCTCGAGCACGGTCTCGAGGACTACGACCAGCGTGACCAGCCGTCGGCCGACGCCGCGAGCGGACTGAGCCCGCACATCCGCTGGGGCGAGATCAGCCCGTACCAGCTCTGGCACCGTCTGCACGGCGAGCTCACGCCCGCGCAGCGTCGGCAGGCGCCGTCGTTCCTCCGACAGCTGGCCTGGCGCGAGTTCAACTGGCACGAGCTGTACCACGAGCCGGACATGGCGACCGTGAACGTCCGCCCCGAGTTCGACGCCTTCCCGTGGCGCTCTGCGTCGTCCGACGAGCTCGACCGCTGGCGGTACGGCCGCACCGGCATCGACCTCGTGGACGCCGGCATGCGGGAGCTCTGGCACACCGGCGCGATGCACAACCGCGTTCGCCTGGTCGTCGGGAGTTTCCTCGTCAAGAACCTGCTCGTGGACTGGCGCGTCGGCGAGCAGTGGTTCTGGGACACCCTCGTCGACGCCGACTCCGCGAACAACGCCGGCAACTGGCAGTGGGTGGCCGGTTCCGGGTTCGACGCCGCCCCCTTCTTCCGCGTCTTCAACCCGCAGCTCCAGGCGGACAAGTTCGATCCCCACCGGAGCTACATCCGGCAGTGGATCCCGGCGGACGAGGTCCGGCCGGAACCGATGGTCGACCTCAAGTCGAGCCGCGCCCGAGCCCTCGACGCCTACCAGCAGATGCGGGCCGTGTGACCAGCGCATCCTCGTCGGACGCCGCTCCCGGCGGCGCCGCCTCCGCCAGGGCTCCACGACCCGCGGACCGACTCCCCGCGGACGTCCTGAGCCGCATCGACGACCTGTTCCGGCAGCGTGTGGAGCGCGGTGTCGCGCCGAGTAGCGCGTGGGGCGTGTTCGACCGCCAGGGCCTCGTCGCCAGTGGCGGCCACGGGGACCGCGGTGACGGACGAGCGCCCGACCATGACACGGCGTACCGGATCGCCTCGTGCACGAAGAGCGTCACCGCCGCGGCCCTGCTGCTCCTCGCCGAACGGGGCCTGCTCGACCTCGACGACCCGGTGACCGCGTTCGTGCCCGCGTTCGCGTCGGTCGCACTGCCCCGCCCGGACGCCCCCGTCCCGACGCTGCGGATGCTGCTGACGATGTCCGCCGGGTTCCCGACCGACGACCCCTGGGCCGACCGGCAGGAGTCCCTGTCCGACGACGCGTTCGACGGCGTGCTCCGCGGCGGCCTGCTCTTCGACCGGGTGCCGGGAACGGGCTTCGCCTACTCGAACCTCGGTTACGCACTGCTCGGCCGTGTCGTGGCGCGGGTGAGCGGTCGGCCGTACCAGCGCTTCGCGACCGAGGAGCTGCTCGACCCGCTCGGGCTCACCCGGACGGCGTTCACCGCGCCCGACGGGGCCGCGCTCGCGTCCGGGTACCGATCTGGCCCGGACGGCTGGGAACGGCTGCCGTTCTCCGGCCCGGGTGCGTTCTCGAGCATCGGCGGTCTGTTCTCGACGGTCACGGACCTCGCGGCGTGGGCGCGGTTCCTGGCCGCCGCGTTCGACGGCATCGGCGTCGGGACGACCGGGGCGGCGCCGTGGTCCGGGTCGGCGCCACTGTCGGCAGCCGACCGTCGTGCCATGCAGCAGGCGTCACGGACGATCCCGGGCGGGACGGGCCTCCCGGGTCTGCGGGATCGCCCTGCCGGGTACGGCTTCGGGCTGTTCGTCGAACAGGACCCGGTCGTCGGGACGATCGTGTCGCACTCGGGCGGCTACCCGGGCTTCTCCGCACACATGCGATGGAGCACGGCCGACGGCGTCGGCGTGGTCGCGTTCGAGAACGCGACCGGGGCTCGGGTGCCGATGGCCGCGACGGAGGCGCACGACCTCCTGCTGTCCGCACGACCCGCACCCCCTGCGGACCCGGTGCTCGACGTGACGCGACGCGCGCAGGCGGCCGTGACGCGCCTCCTGGCCGACGGGTTCCCCGACGACCTCGCCGACGCGGTGTGCACACCGAACGTCGCGATGGACGTGCCCTACGAACGCCGCCGTGCAGCCGTCCGGGAGGCCCTGTCCGCGTCCGGCGCGGACCTCGCGGCCCGCCCCGTGCGCGAGGAGACGCGGTCACCCACGCACCTGGTGTGGTGGCACCCGGGGAGCACCGGTCTGCTGCGGGTCGAGATCCGTCTCGCTCCGATCGCGGCCGGACTCGTGCAGACGCTCACGGTCCGGGTGGAGGACGCACCTGCGGTCTGACCGGCTGCGGACGCCTGTGGAACGTGCACGGGCGCACGACCACCTCCGGTAGCATTCCACATGCCAGTCGACCTCGACGACACCGGAGGACAGGACCGCCGTGCGACGCAGACCCGATCCCAGCATCAAGCCCGCGATCGTCGAACGCGTCGCCGCGCATCTGCGGGCCACACCGATCGAGGCCGTCACGCTGCGCGGCGTGGGTCGGGCCCTCGGCACCAGCGCGTACCCGCTCGTGTACCACTTCGGATCCCGGGACGCCTTGGTGGACGCCGTGGTGGAGCACCTCGAGCGGACGTGCGACCACGTGGAGCTCGATTCCGCCGCGACGCCGACGGACCTCCGCAGCTGGTTCCGGGAGCAGTTCGGCAACCTCGGCGATCCCGATCGGTACTTGGCCGCGCGGTTGACGTTCGAGCTCGGCGCGACCGAGCCGCTCCGCGGCGGATGTCGGCACCGCCCGCGGCACGACCGCCAGGTCGCGTCCGTCGTCGCGTGGTGCCGGCATCACGACGTCACTGATCCCGAGCGACGGGGGCGCGAGGCCGTCCTGTACGCGCGGGGCGTGCAGTGGGGCGGGGTGCTCGACGGCGACCAGCAGGCGGCGGACCAGGCGCTGCACCGGATCGCACGCACGTTGGCCCTCGCCGCCGGACGTGCCGATGCGGCGGTGGGGCCGATCGACACCACGGGGCCGGACGCCGAGCACGACGAAGGCCGCCCCGAACGGGGCGGCCTCCGTGTCGAACCTGATCGCGATCGCGGCGTCGTGCCGGACCGCGACGGTCAGGTCAGAGCGTGACGAACGACTGCGCCTTGGCGTTGGCGAAGCGCGCGGCGACGTTCTCCCAGTCGACGATGTTCCACACGGCCTTGACGTAGTCCGCCTTGACGTTGAGGTAGTCGAGGTAGAACGCGTGCTCCCACATGTCGAGCATGAAGATCGGGACGAGCCCGAACGGGATGTTGCCCTGCTGGTCGAACAGCTGGAACGTCGTGAGCTGCTGCCCCACGATGTCCCAGGCGAGCACCGACCAGCCCGAGCCCTGGATGCCCGTGGCGACCGCGGAGAACTGGGCCTTGAACTGGTCGAACGAGCCGAAGAACTCGTCGATCGCCGCGGCGAGCTCACCCTCGGGCACCTTCGTGTCCGGGCCGAGGTTCGTCCAGAAGATCGAGTGGTTCACGTGGCCACCGAGGTTGAACGCCAGGTCCTTCTCGAGCTTGTTGACGTTCGCGAGGTTGCCCGACTCACGGGCCTCACCGAGCTGCTGCAGGGCGGTGTTCGCCCCCGCCACGTAGGTCGCGTGGTGCTTGTCGTGGTGGAGCTGCATGATCTTGCCGCTGATGTGCGGCTCGAGCGCGGCGTAGTCGTACGGCAGTTCCGGAAGGGTGTACTCAGCCATCGGATGTCCTTTCGTGTTGGGTTGGACGTGCGGGTCCCGCGGCCGGATGGACCAGCCGGGAACGATCGGTGAGGGAGTGGAACTCCCGGTTGTGGTAGACGAGCGGCTCACCCTGCTCGAGGCCGAGCACGATGTCGAGCACCTCGGCGACGACCACCGTCGAGCTGCCGATCGGCGTCGTCGAGAGCGGACGGCACCGCAGGACCGATGCCGCCGCGGGCAGGTACCAGTCGCCGGAAGGCAGGCGCTCCCAGATGCCCGGCTCGTCGACGGACGGACTCCCCGTGGAGGCGAAGCGCCGGGCGAGCTCCACGCCGCCCGCGTGCATCAGGTGGACCACGAACAGCGGCGCACCGAGCACCGCACCCGCCGACCCGGAGTTCGTCGACAGCGAGAACACGAGGACGGGCGGGTCGACCGCCACCGACGCCACCGACGAGGCCGTGAGCCCGGTCGGACCGTCCGGTGTGTCCGCCGTGATGACCGCGACCCCCGCAGGGTGTCCGCGGAACGCCGCCTTGTAGGCGTCGGTCAGGTCACCCGGGGTGCCGGGCACGAACTGGGGGGCGTCGACCTGGGGCATCAGTCGGGGCTCGTTCTCTTCCTCTTCGGGCGCGACCCGTCAGGGCCACGTCCCAACGTAGGACTTCGAGCGCCGTTGAGGTCAAGATCCACAGCATTCGCGTGCGGTCGGGCGTGGCACGGGCGGCCGAGGCGTCCACCGGCGCGGCGGGCGCGACCGGCGCGGCTGGCCCGACCGGCGCGGCGGGCGCGAGGGTCAGCGGACGCGCCGGAGCGTGAACCACGCGCCGACCGCAGCTGCGACCATGAGCACCGCGGCGACGCCGGCGGTCGTCGTGACGCCCGAGTCGAACGCGGCGCGCGCCGATGCGAGCAGCTCAGCGCCCGCGTGGCCGCCGAGGGACCGCGCGGCGGCGACCGCCCCGCCGAGCGTCTGGGCGGCGGCGACGTGCTCGGTCGATGACAGCCCCGCCGGCACGACGACGTGCGCGCGGTACGCGGCGGCGAGCACGGTCCCGAGCACGGCCGTGCCGAGCACGGCGCCGATCTCGTAAGCCGTCTCCGACAGCGCCGACGCCGCACCCGACTTCGCGGCGGGCACCGTCGACACGATGAGGTCGTTCGTCACGGTCTCGGACGCGCCGATCCCGACGCCCAGGAGCACGTACGCCACGGCGAGCGCCCGGATGTCCGCACCGTGTCCGAGCGCGGCGACCAGGGCGTACGCGGCGGCCGAGGACAGCAGCGACACCGCGACCACCCATCGCGGAGCGATCCGGGCGACGACCGGGACGACCACGAGCCCGGCGACGACCGACAACACCGTGCCCGGCAGCAGGACGAGTCCGGCGGTGAACGGGTCGAGCCCGGCGACGAGCTGCAGGTGCTGCGAGATGAAGTACAGGAACCCCGTGAGCGAGAACATCGCCGTCATGTTCGTGACGATGCTGCCCGTGAACGGCACGCTGCGGAACAGCCGGACGTCGAGCATCGGCACACGCGCGGTGAGCTGGCGCCGGACGAAGGCGACGCCGCAGACGACCCCGACCGCGAGTGCGGCGAGCGCGGCACCCCGGGTGTCCGGATCGGCCAGCGACTTGATCGCCCACGCCGTCGGGGCGAGCGCCGCGAGCGACAACGCCATGCTCACGAAGTCCACGGGACCCGGAGCGGGATCACGGGACTCGGGCACGAGGAACGGCGCGGTGAGGAGCAGCAGGACGAGGATCGGCACGGCGAGGAGGAACACGCTCCCCCAGGCGAAGTGCGCGAGGAGGACGCCACCGACCAGGGGCCCGAGCGCGCCGCCTGCGGAGAACGTGCAGGACCACACCGCCAGCGCGAGGCGTCGCTCTGCACGGTCCTCGAACACGTTCCGGATGAGCGACAGCGTCGACGGCATGAGCATCGCGCCGAAGACGCCCATCGCGACCCGGGCGGCGACGAGCATCCAGGCATCGGTCGCGAACGCGGCGGCGACCGAGAACGCGGCGAAGCCCGTCGCGCCGACGAAGAGCAGGCGGCGGCGCCCCCACCGATCGCCGAGGCTGCCCATGACGACGAGGAGCCCAGCCAGGACGAGGGGGTACGCGTCGACCACCCAGAGCAGCGTGGTGGCGGCGGGGTGGAGGTCGGCGGAGATCGCCGGGAGCGCGAAGCTCAGCACGGTGTTGTCGACCGCGATGAGGAGCACGGGGAGCATGAGGACCGCGAGGGCGGCGAACCGTCGGGTGCGTGTCGACGCGGACGGACGGCGGACGGGGGCGAGGAGCAGGGACATCGGTGGTGCTTCCGGGACGGCGGTGGTGCTGCGCAGGCGACGGCATGCGTCGCGGCGAGGTTGACCGATCTACTGTACCGACCGGACGGTACATGCTGCAAACGCTGGCTCCCGCACCGCGCTCCCTAGACTGAGGAGATGACCAGCGCGCGGGACCGCATCCTCGACAGCTTCGTCGGCATCGTGTGCGACGACGGCGAGCGCGTCGCCACGCTCGATGCCGTCGCGGCCCGCGCTGGGGTGTCGAAGGGCGGACTGCTCTACCACTTCGGGTCCAAGGCGGCGCTCGTCGCGGGCCTGTGCGAGCGGCTCTCGGACCTCGGGGTCGCCGACGTCGAGCGGATGCGGGCGGCGACGGACGGCCCGGCGCGGTACTTCGTCCGCAACTGCGAGTTCGTCGGCAGCGAGCTCGACCTCGCACTCCTCGCCGCGTCACGGCTGCAGCAGGCCGGCTACGAGGAGGCCGGTCGCACCCTCGACGAGGTCGAGGGTGCCTGGCTCGCGGCGCTCGTCGACCACCTGGGCGACGTCCCCACGGCGCAGGCGATCAAGCTCATGGGCGACGGCCTGTACCACGCCGCGGCGCTCGGCGCGGTCGCGGGCGGGCGCTCCCGTGCCGAGGGTGTCGTGATGGAGGACATCCTCGGCGTCGTCGACCGACTCGTCGCCACCCGCCCCGGCGCCTGAACGACCGCGGCCGTCACCGGGGACTAGACTGGGCGTCGTTCAACCGCTCGTCACCGGAGGTACCTCGTGGGCCGCGTCTTCCTCGCCCTGTTCTCGATCGCACTGTTGGTCGTCGCGATCTACCTGTTCGGTGTCGCGTTCCAGGTCTCCAGCGGGCAGGGCTTCATCTTCTTCGGCGGCATCCTCCTGATGTGCCTGTCGTTCGGACTGCCGATCCACGCCTTCTCCAAGCGCTAGCGTTCCTCGACGGAACGGAACGGCCCCGCATCCCATCGGATGCGGGGCCGTTCGCCGTCCCGGCGACAGTGTCGAGCGCGTGCGGGGCGATTCGCCGTCCTGGCGACAGTGTCGAGCGCGTGCGGGGCCGTTCGCCGTCCCGGCGACAGCGGCCGGTCGCGGGTCGGTCAGGCGCGACGGTGGAGACCGCGCAGCGCCACGGCCGTCGAGACCGCCGCGTGCAGCGCCTCGGCACCCTTGTCCTCCTTCGAGCCGGGCAGCCCGGCACGGTCCAGCCCCTGCTGCTCGTCGTCGAGGGTGAGCACCCCGAAGCCGACGGGCTTGCCCGTGTCGAGCGCGACCCGGACCAGGCCGCTCGTCGCGGCATCCGACACGTACTCGAAGTGCGGTGTGCCGCCACGGATCACGACGCCGAGGGCGACCGCCGCGTCCGCCCCGGCCACGAGCGCGGCCTTCGCCACGACCGGCAGCTCGAAACTGCCGGGGACGTGGATCACCTCGGTGCTCGCCCCGAGCCGCTCGGCCTCACGCAGGGCGCCCTGGAGGAGCCCCCCGGCGATCGTCTCGTGCCAGCGCCCGGCGACGATCGCCACGTGGACTCCCGTTCCGTCGACCTCGTCGCGCTCGGCCGCTCCTGCTCCGCTCATCCGTCCTGTCCTCTCCGGGACCGTCCGGCCCCGTCCCGCGCCGTCAGCCACGCGCTGAGCTCGGCGATCGTGATGACCGGGACGCCTTCGCGCGCCCCGAGTTCCAGCAGCGCCGGCAGGCGCATCATCGCGCCGTCGTCGCCGACGATCTCGCAGATCGCTGCGGCAGCGCGGAGGCCGGCCGCCGTCACGAGGTCGATCGCCGCTTCGGTGTGCCCCGGGCGCTCGCGGACGCCGCCGGGACGTGCCCGGAGCGGGACGACGTGACCCGGTCGGTGGAGGTCCCCGCGCTGCGATCGCGGATCGGCGAGCACGCGGAGGGTCCGTGCACGGTCGGACGCCGAGATGCCGGTCGTGATCCCCGCGGCGGCGTCGACCGTCACCGTGTAGGCGGTGCCGCGGACGTCCTCGCTCCGCTCGACCATCGGCGGCAGGTCGAGGGCGTCGGCGATCGCGGCGCTCACCGGCGCGCAGATGAACCCGGACGAGTGCCGCACCGTCCACGCGATCCACTCCGGTGTCGCGAGTTCCGCGGCGAGGACGACGTCGCCCTCGTTCTCACGCTGCTCGTCGTCCGCCACGATGACCGGGCGGCCGGCGATGAGCGACCGGAGGGCCTCCTCGACCGACGCGAGCCCCGCCGGCGGTGCGTCGGCGCCGGTGGCGGTCATCGTGCCTCCAGGCGGAGCATGCGGCGGACGTGCCGGGCGAGCACGTCCGTCTCGACGTTCACACGGTCGCCGGTGCGCAGGGCGCCGAGCGTCGTGGCGGCGAGGGTCTCCGGGATGAGCGAGACCTCGAACCACGCTGCGTCCGGGGCGACGGCCTCGTCCGACACGGCGCTGACGGTCAGGCTGACGCCGTCGAGGGCGACGGACCCCTTGTCGACGACGAGGGGCGCCAGTCCCGGGGTCAGGGCGAAGCGGACCCGTCGCCAGCCGTCGCCGTCCTCGGTGGCGAGCACGGTGGCCGTCCCGTCGACGTGCCCCTGCACGATGTGACCGCCGAGTCGGTCGCCGACGCGCGCCGCCCGCTCCAGGTTCACGCGGTCACCGGCCCGCAGGCCGCCGTGCACGCTCATGTCGAGCGTCTGCCGCATGACGAACGCCGTGAACGACGACGCGTCGTGTTCCACGATGGTCAGGCAGACGCCGCTCACCGCGATCGAGTCGCCGTGCCGGACGCCCTCGACCGCGACGGGGCCGGTGACGGTGAGCGCGATGGAGTCCCCGCGGTCCTCCACGCGGTCGACGTGGCCGAGTTCCTCGATGATGCCCGTGAACACTGGTGTCCTGTCTGTGTGACTCCGGAGGGTTCCACGGGAGGACGCCACGGACGGCCCACGACGGTGGACCGCCCAGCGCTTCCTCCCGTCCGGACTCTCACCGTCGGTCCCGGAGTTCCACCGGGTCGACCGCGGTCGGACATCGGTCCGCCCGCAGCTCGTGGACTGTCACCACCGGTTCGGAATTGCACCGACCCCGGAGCGCTGTACGTGGACGGAACATTACCGCACCGGTCCCGCCCGTAGAGTGGACGACGGCCGCCACCCGGAGCGGCCGGTTCGCATCGCCCCACGACGGGCGGCAGGAAGGACACCGTGGCCTCGATCTTCAGCGCCCCGACCCGCAACCTCGACGTCGTCACGCTCCACGAGATCCTGCGGCTGCGGCAGGACGTGTTCGTCGTCGAGCAGGAGTGCGCCTACCCGGACATCGACGGCCGCGACCTCGAGCCCGGGACCGTGCAGTGGTGGAGCGGCAACGGATCGGTCGACGCCACGCTCCGGGTGCTCCACGAGCCGGACGGCACCGAGCGCATCGGCCGGGTCGCCACCGCCCGCGGTGCGCGGGGCACGGGGCTCGCGTCGGAGCTCATCCGCGCCGCGATCGACTCGTGCCGCAGCGGCAGCATCGCCATCGACGCCCAGTCCCACCTGCGCGACTGGTACGCCCGGTTCGGCTTCGTGCAGACCGGTGACGAGTTCATCGAGGACGGCATCCCGCACGTCCCGATGACGCTGACGCGCTGACGCGCTGACGCGTCGCTACGCCTGCCAGCGCCGGAGTTCCCCGAACGAGCGCGCCTGCCGGGGTCGCTCGGCGACGAGCCGCTCGAACACGATGTTCGTCTGCGTCGTCGCGACGGACGGGTCGCCGCTCAGCTCGTCGGCCACGAAGTCCCGCAGCTGCTCGGTCGAGGTGCACGCGATGTGCACGAGGAAGTCCTTGTCGCCGGCGAGGAACGACACGTCGAGCACGACCGGGATCGCGAGCAGTCGTTTGGCGAACTCCCGGAGTTCTCGACGTGCCGCGGCGTGGACCCGCACGGAGACCATCGCCTCGATCGCGAACCCGAGGCGTGCGATGTCGACGTCGGCGCGGTACCCGCGGATGATGCCCGCCTGCTCCAGGGCCCGGACCCGGGTCAGGCAGGTGGACGGAGCGACGCCGACCTCGGCCGCCAACCGGTTGTTGGGGATCCGAGCGTCGGACGCCAGGACCCACAGGATGCGCTCGTCGACCTCGTCGAGGCGGACGGACCAGCTGTCGGCGCGGGTGGCCGGAGTCGAACGATCGAACACGCGCGGGCCTCCTGGTCGAATCATCCGTCGATGGTGTCCCTGATCGTCGCACGACGGGGCAGCCGGCACCACCCGTCACATCATGAGCGTCATGCCGACGACCGCGACCGTCATCGCGAAGACCTCGCCGCTCCGCACCGCACGGCGGTCCTCCCGGCCCCACTCGTACCGCAGCAGCCACCCGCTGAACGCGCAGTACCCCACGACCCCCGCACCGAGCACCGCCGTGAGGACGAGCGTGTGCGCCATCGGATCGGCCGACGCGGCACCCAGCACCGCCGACGCGGTCGAGCCGTGCCCGGCCCCGCTCGTCGTGACGCCGCTCGCGCCGCTCGATCCGGCACCGCTCATCGCACCGCCCATCGCTCCACTCATCGCACCGAGCAGCAGCATCCCCGCCATGACGACCGCGGAGAGCGCCCGGTGCACGTCCATCGGGTCCGCGCGCCGGGCCTCCCGGCCGTCCTCGGCCCGTCCTGGTGCGCCGGCCGCCCGAGCGCGCGACCCGATGACCGGGAGGGGCGCCACGAGCAACAACGCCGCCCCGGCCACGAGGGACCAGCCGGTCCCCACGCCGAACGCCGGGAGCAGCATGGCCACGAGCATCACCAACGCCGGTACGACCACCGCCGGCCGAGGCCGGTACCGGTCGCCGACGACGCAGCAGACCGACGCGAACTGCGGCACCACGAGCATGGCGGTCGCGATCGGGTCGTGCACCAGGAGGCCTCAGCGGCTCGGCAGTCGGGGGTGCGGGGTCAGCGCGTCGCGGCCCGTGCGGCTCGCTGCTCCTTGACGCGGGTGTTCTCGGCACGCACCGCGGCCTGGGTCGCACGCTCGCGGACGAGCCACTCGGGCATCTCCTGCAGGAGCGCCTTGATCTCGGCCGTCGTCAGCGCGTCGTCGACACCGGCGCGCGCGAGTCCCGAGACCGACACGCCGAGCTTCGCGGCGACGACCGGCCGGGGGTGCGGACCCTCGCGCCGGAGCTCCGCGAGCCACTCCGGCGGCTCGGCCTGCAGCGCCTCGAACGTGGAGCGCGACACCGGCGCCGAGCGGAACGACTCGGGCGCCGCGGACACCAGGATGCCGAGCTTCTTCGCGGCCGTCTCCGGCTTCATCGTCTGTTCCTGCGCCATGCCCACCAGGGTACGGGACCCGCCCCGGTCCTATGCTCGACGCATGCCCGGAACCCTCACCGTCGCGTTCGTCCCGGGCGTCTCCCCCGCACGGTGGGCACGGGTGTGGCGGGAGCGGATGCCGGACGTCGAACTCGTGCTCCGCGCGGTCGGCGCCGACGAGGTCGACCGGGCGCTCGACGGCGACGCCGACATGTGCTTCGCCCGGCTCCCCGTGACCGAGGGTCTGCGCGCGATCCCGCTGTGGACGGAGACGCCGGTCGTCGCCGCTCCGAAGGACTCCGAGTTCGCCGAGGTCGACAGCGTCACCGAGCGCGACCTCGTCGGGATGACCCTGCTCGGCGGCGGCCCGGTTCCGGACGACCTCGACGGCACGCTCGATCTCGTCGCCGCGGGCGTCGGCCTCGCTGTGCTGCCTCAGTCCCTGTTCCGTACGGCGAGCCGCCGCGACCTCGTCGCCCGTCCGCTCGTCGACGTCGAGGGGACGCGCGTCGCGCTCGTCTGGCGCGACGCGGACGCCTCCCCGGTGACGGACGAGTTCATCGGCATCGTCCGAGGGCGCACCGCGAACAGCTCCCGCGGGCGGGACGCCGCGGACGTGCGTGACGCGGACGGCACGGACGGCCGGCAGACCCGCGGTCGCGTCAGCAGCGACGGCCGGGAGGCCCGCGGTCGCCCCGGTGCCGACGGCCGGGAGGCGCGGCGCGGCTCCGGCAACGAGTCCAACGGCCGCCCCGGCACGGCCGGCGGCCGCGGTCGGACCGCCCGCCCGACGCGCGGACGTCCGAGACGAGGGCGCTGAACGGTCAGGCCGGCCAGACACCGGAGCTGCCGCGACGGTGGCTGCCCACGAGGTGGGTGTCGACGATCCCGACGGCCTCCATGAGCGCGAACATCGTCGTGGGACCGACGAACGCGAAGCCCCGCTTCCGCAGGGCCTTCGCGAGCGCGACCGACTCCGGGCTCGTGGTCGGGACCTCGGCGACGCTCCGGGGCGCGGGTGTCGTCTCGGGCCGGAAGGACCACACGAACTCGGCCAGACCGCCCTCGTCGCGGAGGGCGATCGTCGCGTTCGCGTTCGTGATCGTCGCGAGCACCTTCGCGCGGTTCCGGACGATGCCCACGTCGGCCATGCAGCGGGCGACATCGGCCTCGCCGAAGGACGCCACCACGTCCGGGTCGAAATCCGCGAATGCACGTCGGAACGCCGGTCGCTTCGCCAGGACCGTGCGCCAGCTCAGGCCGGACTGGAACGCCTCGAGGCTCAACCGTTCGTAGAGGCCGCGCTCGTCCCGGACGGGCATCCCCCACTCGGTGTCGTAGTACTCGCGCAGCAGCGGATCGGTCGCCGCCCACCGGGGGCGTGCCAGGCCGTCCTGGCCGCGGACGAGGTCGGGAACGACGCTCCGCGCATCGGCGGGCACGGGCACGGGCACGGGGTCGGCGGGCGTCGGATCGGTCATGTGCCGATCCTCCCGGCCCCCACCGACAGGTGCCCGGCGCCGGCCGGGGGCTGGCCCTCGGCAGCGGAGGACGCGAGGAGCGGGTCGGGTGCGGCGCGTGGCGGTTCCGCGCCGCGCCTCCCGGCCGGGACACGACGGACGGGAGGGCCGTACCGGTGCCGGTACGACCCTCCCGTCGGGCGTGTGCGCGCGTCAGGCCAGCTCGTGGCCCTCGCCCGCGGCCTTCTCGACGTCCTCGCGCTCGAGGTTGCCGACGATGTCCTCCTCGGGCACCGGCGCCAGCCGGTCCCACAGGAAGAAGAGCAGCCCGAGGACGAGCATCGAGATGCCCGTCCACAGGTTGATCTGGATGCCGCCGGTCTTCTGACCGTCGGTCGCGTGGTGCGCGATGCCCGTCAGCGTGACGATGATCCCGTACAGGACGAACAGGCCCCCGAGGATGCGGCGCAGGTCGAACCGACGGGTGGACGTGACGTACTCGCGCTTCTCGGCGTCCGTCATCGGAGCGCCCTCGCCGCCGGGAGCGGTGCCCGGCTTGTTGGTCTCACTCATGGTGATCTCCTTGTCGAATCAGGACGGTCTACAGGAACGGCAGGTACAGGAGCACGCACAGGACGAGCGCAGCCGTCCCGAGCAGTGCCGGCGACCGGTACCAGGCGGTGTCCGTCGCGACCGAGTCGCCGTGCAGGTCGATCTTGCCGATGCCGTACACCAGCCCACCGAGCTCACGCTCGTCCCGCGGCTTCGTGAACATGCTGATGAGGAACCCGAACACGAGCACCGTGACGAACGAGATGATCGCGCCGTAGAGGGTCTCGGCCGTGCCCGTCGCGAAGAGCTTCGGGTTGACGAGGTAGGCGATCCACGTGACGGTCGGCGCGATGATGCCCGCGATGTACGACCACAGCGCCGCCGAGGTCGTCATGCGCTTCCACAGCAGGCCGAGGATGAACACGGCGAACAGCGGCGCGTTGAAGAACGAGAACAGCGTCTGCATGTACGTCATGATGTTCTGCGCCTGCGCGGCCAGGAACGCCGTCGCGATGCCGATGAGCACACCGACGATCGTCACCCAGCGCCCGGTCTTGAGGTAGTGCACGTCCGGCATGTTCGGCTTGATGTAGCGCTGCCAGATGTCGTAGGTGAAGACCGTGTTGAAGCTCGACACGTTCGCCGCCATGCCGGCCATGAAGCTCGCGAGCAGCCCGGTCACCGCGACGCCGAGCACGCCCGTCGGCAGGTACATCTGGATGAGCTTCGGGATCGCGTCGTTGTAGCTCAGCCCGGAGTGGTGCGCACCGGCGAGCTGGTTCCCGAGCGTCGCCGCGGCGATCAGACCCGGGATGACGACGATGAACGGGATGAACAGCTTCGGGAACGCCGCGATGAGCGGGGTCCGACGGGCGGCCGACATGTTCTTCGCCGAGAACGCGCGCTGCACCTCGGTGAAGTTCGTGGTCCAGTACCCGAAGCTCAGCACGAAGCCGAGGCCGAGCACGATGGCGAGCCAGTTCGCCCCGATCGGGTTCGTCGTGTGCCCGATCGCCGTGCCCGCCCAGGTGGACAGGTGCCGCGCACCGTCGGTGTGCTCGACCGCCTTGGTGAGCCCGGACCAGCCACCGACACGGTGCAGGCCCACGATCGTCAGCGGGATGAGCCCGGCGATGATCACGAAGAACTGCATGACCTCGTTGTAGATCGCGCTCGAGAGCCCGCCGAGGGTGATGTACACGAGCACGAAGCCCGCGCTGACGATGATCGCGAGCCACTCGGGCCAGCCGAGCATCGCCTCGATGACGATCGCCATCGCGTAGAGGTTGATGCCCGCGATGAGGACGTTCGACACCGCGAACGCCAGGGCGTTGACGAGGTGCGGGGCCTTGCCGAACCGGCGGAGCATGAACTCCGGCACCGATCGCACCTTCGAGCCGTAGTAGAAGGGCATCATCACGAGGCCGAGGAACACCATCGCCGGCACCGCGCCGATGAGGTAGTAGTGCAGGGTCGCCATGCCGATCTGCGCGCCGTTCGCGGCCATGCCGAGGATCTCGGTGGCACCGAGGTTCGCGGAGACGAACGCCAGACCGGTGATCCAGGCGGGCATCGACCGGCCCGACAGGAAGAAGTCCATGCTCGTCCGGACCCGGCGACGGGCCGTGAAACCGATGCCGATGACCACCGCGAAGTACACGATGATCATCACGTAGTCGACCCAACTCAGATCGAGTTGGATCCCGTTCTGTCCTGCAGCGAGAACCATGTCAACTCCTCGTCGAAGTGCTTGCGGGGCGGGGCCCGGGGACGGGCTCGGGAGACGCACTCGATCGTGTCGGCGTGCCTCCGTGTGGGGGCGGGAGCGGCTCGGAGCCGATCCGACCCGGAACGTTACACCTCAGGGAACCGGGTGGAACTTCTCCGCCGACTCTCGGTTTCGATGCGTGTGACCGTTCACATCCGGTGAGGCGCACAGGATGGGCTCGGTCGTTATCCTCGGAGGATGCCCGCGCCCCGCATCCTGGTCCTCAACGGTCCGAACCTCGACATCCTGGGACGCCGTGATCCCGCGCAGTACGGCACGGTCACGCTGCAGGAGCTCGAGGACCTGGTGCGGACGACCGCGGAGCCGCTCGGACTCGAGGTCGCCTTCCGACAGAGCAACCACGAGGGCGAGCTCGTCACGTGGCTCCACGAGGCGCTCGACGACCACGCCGGCGTCGTCATCAACCCCGCTGCCTACGCCCACACGTCGGTCGCGCTGCACGACGCGGTCGAGGCCCTGACGGTGCCCGTCATCGAGGTCCACCTGTCGAACGTCTTCAAGCGCGAGCCGTTCCGCCACGTCGACCACGTCGCGACCGCGGCCACCGCCGTCATCGAGGGCGCCGGGGCCGACGGCTACCGGCTGGCCGTGCTCCACCTGGCGACGCTGCTCGGCTGACCGCGCTCGGCACCGCCCGCGCTGCCGGTCGACAACGCAGGAAACCGCCGCCGGGAGGGACGGGCGCGAGCCCGCACCGCGCCTCCCGTCCTGCGTTCTCATCGGAGCCGCGGCAGGCGGCAGGCGGCAGGACCGACTCGCGTCGACACCGCAGGACCCGCAGCCAGGAGGGACGGTGCGCGGCCGTACCGCGCCTCCCGTCCTGAGTTGTCGCCCCCGAGTCGCGGCGGGACGCGCGCGCGGGCGGTCGACACCGCAGGAACCCGCAGCCAGGAGGGGCGGGGCGCGGCCGCACCGCGCCTCCCGGCCGTCGGCCGTCCGCGATCGGCCGCCGACCTACGTCGCGGGGTCCATGGCGAACGGGGCGCTCGTCATCGTGTCGTCGGCCGTGTCGCGGTCGGCGTCGTCGGAGACGCCGGTCGCGATCGACACCACGACGCTGTTGTACGCGAACCGCTCGACACCGACCGGCCGGACGTCGAGGGCGACGGTGAACCCGAACGCGGCCCCGGCGGGGATCGGGACGGCCACGACGAAGTCCTCCGCGAATCCCTCCTCCGGGGCCACGGGACGTGGGGTGACGGTCGCGGCGCTCATCCCCAGCGCGGTGGCCGTCGCGCTGAAGGCGACGATGCGAGCCGCGGAGACCAAGGCGCCACCGGCGGGCAGCACGTCCGGCACGACCACCCGGACGACCGCGCCGGCAGGGGCGTCCGGTCCCGCGTTGCTGAAGGCCGTCGTCACGGAGTACGTCCTCCCGCTCTGCCAGAGCCACTGCTGGTGCTCGTCCAGGTACTCGAGCGGCCGTTCGACGAACGGCTGCCAGCCGCTCCCGGCAGCGTTCCCCACGTCGGTCACCGCGAGGTCCAGAACCGGCGTGGTCGTCACCTGCGCCACCGCGGGCGGCAGTCCCGCGACCGACGCGGTGAGCACGATGACCCCGGGGTCGAGCGATGCGACGAGGCCGGTCGCGGTGGCCTGTCCCGCCGCGTCCGTCACCGCCGTCGCGGTGGTGGTCCCCGGCGTGCCGAAGAACGCCGGTCCGGACACGCTGAAGACGACGGTCTCCCCTGGCGACGGGGTTCCGCTCCCGGAGAGCACCGTCAACATCGCGTCGGACAGCGCGTCGCCCGCGGGGCGCACCGATGCGCCGGTGAAGGCGAGGGTCGCAGTCGCTTCCGCACTCGCGGCAGCCGCCGGGGTCGCCACCACCACGCCGAGCGCAGGGACGGTCCACGCAGCCGCCACGACCACCGCCCGCCGCGGTAACGAGGACGGCGCAACCACCGCCTCCCGTCCGGTGCCGTCGTCGTCCGTGCTGCCCTGTCCCACCGTGGAGTCCCTCCTGCGGGCCGCGACCGACCCGACGACCGGACCATAGGCTCGCCAACCGTCCTGGCGCCGCTTCGGGACCCCCGTTCCACCACCGACGTCACCCCATGCCTCGAGGGAGGTCACCCGCAGGCCCGTCGACAACGCAGGAAACCGCCGTCGGGAGGGACCGCACCCGCCCGCACCGCACCTCCCGTTCCTGAATCACCGACACACCAGCCGCAGGACCGGCCCACGTCGACAACGCAGGAAACCGCCGTCGGGAGGGACCGCACCCGCCCGCACCGCACCTCCCGTTCCTGAATCACCGACCGCACCAGCCGCAGGACCGACCCACGTCGACAACGCAGGAACCCGCCGCCGGGAGGCACCGCACCCGCCCGCACCGCACCTCCCGTCCTGAATTGCCGACACACCGGGCCCGGTGGCCGCGGCCGGCAGCGACCGCGCCGCCGCCAGCGGGCCCGATGGGCTGGGTCGACGCGACGCGTCGGAAGGCTGCGCAGCAGAACGCCGCCCAGCGGAACGCGGCGCGTCAGAACTCGGCGGGCCGCCGCACGTCCGCTCCGGCGAGCGCACCGAGGCGCCCGCTGCGGACGATCGGGAGCGCCCGCTGCACGGCCTGGTCGATGCGCAACTCGAGCTCGACGCTGCGCAGCTCGTACGACCCCTCGTGCTTGACGAAGTCCCGCTCGTTCCCGAACACCCCGATCGGCAGCGTCGTCGACTGGAAGAACCCGAACAACGGCCGCATCTGGTGCTCCACGAGCAGCGCGTGCCGATCGCTGCCGCCGGTGGCCGTGAGCAGCACCGGGGTGTCGACGAGCTCGTACTGCCCGACCCAGTCGAAGAACAGTTTGAACGCTCCCGAGTACGCCGCTCGGAAGGCCGGGCTCCCGACGACGAGGACGTCGGCGGTCTCGACCGCCTCCAACGCAGCTCGTGTCGCCGCTGCCATGCTGTCGCGGGTGGGCGCGGCGCCGAGGTCGGCGAGCACGGGTCCGATCTCGACGACCGTGGTGCGGGCGTCCTCGAACTCGGCGGCGAACCGGTCCACGGTCGCGCGCACGAGCGTCGACGTCCGGGACGGGTCCGAGGGACTCCCGCTCACGCCGACGATCCGGGGGCTGCTGCTCGTCATGCGCCGATGCTCACACGCCCGGCCATGGACGAGCCGCGATGTGACGACATGTGTCGAGGAACGGTGACCGGCACGGCGCCGGATCGGACCGCCGCCAGCCCGATCGCGACAGGCGGTCCGGCCCCACTCCCGGTCCCCACCGACCGCTCGCGCGTAGCGTCGGTCGCGGTTCGGCGCGCCCCGGACCGCACCCACGACCGGGAGGCACGACCGCGGCATGCAGACCTTCCTGCCCTATCCGGACTTCCGTGCCTCGGCGGAGTCGCTCGACGACAAGCGCCTCGGGAAGCAGCGCGTCGAGACCCTGCAGGTGATGCGAGCGTTGACGTTGCCCGGGTACGGCTGGCAGCACCACCCGGTGGTCGCGATGTGGCGGGGCTTCCGACCAGCGCTCATGGCCTACCAGGACGCGACGTGCACGGTCTGGCTCGAACGGGGCTACGCCGACACGTGCCTCGGCAAGACGCTGATCGACCTCGGCCGGGTCGAGGAGGACCTCGAGGCGTACGAGCACGGCGACGTGACCATGCCGCCGTGGTTCGGGGACGAGGCCGTACACCGATCGCACCGCTCGAAGCTCGTGCAGAAGGCGCCGGAGTTCTACCGGGAGCGGTTCCCGGACGTGCCGGACGACCTGCCGTACACGTGGCCGGGCGAGACGGTCCGCGCGGAGGCGGCGCACACGCCCGAGGCCGACCTCGACTGACGCCGCTCCGCGGGCGGAGTACGCGCGGTCCGACGCCCGGGAACGGCAGAGCCGGCCCCGCCACGGTTCAGGGGGGTGTCGTCGTAGGGTCAGGGGTTCGTACGACGACGCCGTGGCGGAGCCGGCTGCCTGAGCGCGACCACGTGGGCCGTGCTCCCCGCCGGGCGCTCAGGGTGCGTCCGGCGGAACGCGTCGATGACCGATCAGGGGGTGGTCACCGGCGCGGGTCCGAGGTGTCAGGAAGTGCGGCGATCGCCTCCGAGGGGGTGGCGGGCCGGTTCGGCGGACATCGGGAGGACGGCGCTGCCGACCGTCGCCAGGATCCCGGCGACCGCGACGACCGCGAGCGGCACGAGTGTCAGCCCGTGCGCCGCACCGAAGCCGAGCGCGAGGATCGTCGCGGGGGCCGGCAGGAGCTGCACCGCGTGGAACCGGGAGGTCCGGGTCGCGGGGCGCAGCGCCGGACTCGCCAGTCGCTGCTCGCTCGTGTCCGTCATGTCCTCCATTGTGCGGACCCCGGGCTGTCCGCGGAAGGGGGGACACGCCCCCCGAGATGGAGTAGACCGTCTAGTACACCCCTCCGGGTCAGACGGCGAGGGCGCGGACCGTGTGGACGGCTGCCGCGATCGCGTCCACCACGGCGGCCGCGCCATCCGGCCCGAGGTGGTCGTCGAACGTGAACCGCACGGCGGTGCGAGCGACCTCCTCCGGCAGCCCGAGCGCCGCGAGCACGTGCGACGTCTCCGTGCTGCCGGCCGCGCACGCGCTGCCCGCCGACGCCAGGATCCCCTGCTGCTCCAGCTCGAGCAGCACCGTCTCGCCGTTCGTGCCCGGCAGGCAGAACGACGCGTGGCCCGGGAGGCGGTGCTCGCGCGACCCGGTCAGCACCGCGTCCGGTACGCGGTCCAGGACACCCGCGACGAGCACGTCCCGCGCCGACTCGGCGACCGCGGCAGCGCGCGCACGTCGCTCGAGCGCGAGTTCGAACGCCCGGGCCAGACCGACGGCACCGGCGACGTCCTCGGTGCCCGAGCGGACGCCACGTTCCTGCCCACCGCCGTGCAGGAGCGGCTCGATCGGGATCCCCCGACGCACCGCGAGCGCGCCGATCCCCTTCGGGGTGCCGAGCTTGTGTCCGGACACGCTGACCGCGTCCGCGCCGAGCACGTCGAGCCCGACGGGCAGCCACGGGGCGGACTGCACGGCATCGCTGTGCAGGGGTACGCCGACGGCGTGCGCGACCGCGGCGAGCGCCGGGATGTCCTGCACCGTGCCGATCTCGTTGTTCGCGTGCGCGACGCTGACCAGCGTGGTGTCCGGCGTGAGCGCGGCGGCCAGGTCGGCCGGGTCGAGCCTCCCGTCCGACCCCACCGGCAGGAGGTCGACGGTGAAGCCGTGGTGCCGTACCAGGTGGTCGCAGCTCGCGAGGACGGCGTCGTGCTCGGTCGGGAGGGTGAGCACCCGGCGACCGCGCGGCGCGGCGAGCGCGATGCCCTTGACCGCGGTGTTGTCGGACTCGGTACCGCCGCTCGTGAACACGACCTCGGCGGGTCGGCAGCCGAGCGCGCCGGCGACCACCGCCCGCGCCGCGGCGAGGCCCTGCGCGGCCCGGGCACCGACCTCGTGGGTGGACGAGGGGTTGCCGAAGTCGCCCGTGAGCCAGGGCCACATCGCCTCGAGGACCTCGCGGCGGACGGGCGCGGTCGCGGCGTGGTCGAGGTACACGGCCGTCCTACCGATCGCGCGGGGCCGTGGCGACGTCGGGCTCGACGACGACGTCGAGCCCGAGGTCGAGCGCCCGGGCCGAGTGCGTGAGCGCTCCGACGGACACGATGTCCACGCCGGTCGCCGCGATGGCCGCGACGGACTCGAGCGTCACGCCACCCGACGCCTCGACGAGGGCGCGACCGCCGACGAGCGCCACGCCCGCACGGAGCATGTCCGGCGTGAAGTTGTCGAGCATGATCGTGTCGACGCCGGCGCCGACCACGGGTTCGATCTGGTCGATGCGGTCGACCTCGACCGCGAGGTGGACGGTGTGCCCGAGCCGCTCCCGCGCTGCGCGGATGGCCTCCTCGATCGGGACGCCCCGGGCTGCGAGCACCGCCAGGTGGTTGTCCTTGGCGAGCACCGCGTCGGACAGCGACGTCCGGTGGTTGTGTCCGCCCCCGCAGCGGACCGCGTGTCGCTCCAGCGCGCGGAGGCCGGGCGTCGTCTTGCGGGTGTCGACGATGCGAGCACGGGTGTCGGCCACCGCCGCGACGTAGCGCGCGGTGACCGTGGCGATGCCGGACATCCGCTGCACGAGGTTGAGGGCGACGCGTTCCGCGCGGAGCACCGACCGCGCGGCACCGGAAACGATCGCGAGCGTGTCGCCGGCCGCGAACGTGGCGCCGTCCGCACGCTCGAGTGTGACGACGATGCCGGGGTCGACCGCGGCCATGACGGCGGCGAACACGCCACCGCCGCTGAGCACGCCCGGCTCGCGCGCGGCCAAGGTGGCGGTGGCCGTGGCGTCGGCGGGCACGAACGCCTCGCTCGTCACGTCGCCCCAGGGGGCGTCCTCCTCGAGGGCGGTCTCGATGACGCGACGCAGCGCATGCGGCGGGATCGCCCCGACGGCGGTGGGGGTCGTGGGCGCGGCGGCAGTGGCACCGGTCGTGATGTCGGTCATGCAGGAACTCCCTGTCGTGATGCGGTGGTGGGGACCGTGCGGGACACGGTCCCCTGCGTCGTCGACACCCAGGCGAGGGGCCGCGCCTGCGCGGGATCGGTGCCGGGGTGGTCGGTGCGGGCGTGGGCGCCGCGGGACTCGGTGCGGGCCGCCGCCGCGTGGGCGACGAGGCGGGCGAGGGTCAGGAGGTTGCGGTCCTCGAGGGCGCCGACGCTCGGCGTCGGGGCGGCGACCTCGAGCGCCGCGAGGTCCCGCGCGGCGTCGGCCAGTCCGTCGGCGTCGCGGAGCAACCCGACCCGGTCCTCCATGACGGCTTGGAGCGCCGGACGCACGCGGGCCTCGTCGACCGGTGCCGGGCCTCCCGGCCGGGAGGCCCGGTCCGGGTCCGCCACGGACGTGACCGCGAGTGCGTGCGGACCCCGCAGGCGCGGCCGTGCCGGCCGCGGGACGTCGAGGGCGTCGGCGGCGCGCACGCCGAAGACGAGCCCCTCGAGCAGGGAGTTCGACGCCAGGCGGTTCGCGCCGTGGACGCCGGTGCAGGCCGCCTCACCGACCGCGGACAGGCCCGGGA
Organism: Curtobacterium sp. MCBD17_035; assembly: GCF_003234815.2. Classification (NCBI taxonomy): domain Bacteria; kingdom Bacillati; phylum Actinomycetota; class Actinomycetes; order Micrococcales; family Microbacteriaceae; genus Curtobacterium; species Curtobacterium sp. MCBD17_035. Next base: position 2,420,272 of record NZ_CP126279.1, read on the forward strand.
GGCTCGCCCGGCCCTCGACGTCGGTCGCGATCCCGCCCATCGCGTAGTGCGCCGCCGGCGCGACGGGCACGGGTTCGCGCGTCCAGTCGAACCCCGCCGCGCGCGTGGCCCGGGTCAGCCCCGGGAACCGGATCGGGAGCGTGGCACCGAGCGCGGTGGCGTCGAGCATCACGGGATCCCCGCCCTGCGCGCGCATCGCGGCCGCGATGCCGCGAGCGACGACGTCACGGGGTGCGAGCTCCGCGTCGGGGTGCACGGCCGTCATGAAGCGGCGCCCCGCCTGGTCGCGGAGGACCGCGCCCTCCCCGCGCACTGCCTCGGAGACGAGGCCGCCGCCGGGGACCGCGAGCCGGGTCGGGTGGAACTGCACGAACTCGAGGTCCGCGAGGACGGCACCGGCCCGCCACGCGGCCGCCACGCCGTCCCCCGTCGCCACGAGCGGGTTCGTGGTGTGTCGGTAGAGGTGCCCGGCCCCACCCGTCGCGAGGACGACCGCGTCGGCGGCGATGCGCAGCGGTTCGCCGAGGAGGTCGAGGACGTCCACGCCGCGGACGGCGCCCTCGTGCACGACCAGGTCGACGAGGAACGTCCGCTCGAGGATCGTGACGTGGCGGTCGAGCAGCGCGCGGACGAGCGCTCGTTCGATCGCCGCGCCGGTCGCGTCGCCGTCCGCGTGCAGGATGCGACGGCGGCCGTGGGCGGCCTCGACACCGCGCGTCAGGTCGTCGCCGTGCACCTCCTGGCTCGCCGGGTCGCGGGTCCGGTCGAACGCGATGCCGATCGCGAGGAGGTCCCGGACGCGAGCCGGTCCGTCGGCGCAGAGGACCTCGATCGCGTGCTGGTCCCCGGCTCCCGCACCGGCGGCGACGGTGTCCGCGACGTGGGCGCCGACCGAGTCGTCCGCGCCGAACGCGACCGCGATGCCGCCCTGTGCGTACGTGGTCGCCGCGTCGGTGAGGGCGCCCTTCGTCACGAGGGTGACGTCGTGTCGTCCGCTGGCACGGACGGCGGTGGTGAGGCCCGCGATGCCGGAGCCGACGACGACGACGTGCATCAGGCCTCCCGGCCTGCGTCGAGGGGACGGGCGGGGGCGAGGGGGCGAGTGGGCGCGAGGGGGCGGGGGCGTGCGGCGAGCATGCGCTCGAGCGCGACCCGCGCGTCGGCCGCGATGTCGTCCGGGACCCGGACCTCGTTGAGGACCTCGCCGCGGACCAGCGCCTCGAGCACCCATGCGAGGTAGCCCGGGTGGATCCGGTACATCGTCGAGCACGGGCACACCACGGGGTCGAGGCAGGAGATGTCGTGCTGCGGGAACTCGGCCGCCAGCCGGTTCACCATGTTGATCTCGGTGCCGATCGCGAAGGTCGTGGGCTCCTCGGCCGCGGCGACGACCTTGCGGATGAGGTCGGTGCTGCCGGCGACGTCCGCGGCGTCGACGACCTCCATCGGGCACTCGGGGTGCACGACCACGACGACGTCGGGATCGGCGGCGCGCGCCTGCTCGATCTGCTCGACGGTGAACCGGCGGTGCACGGAACAGAACCCGTGCCACAGGACGACCTGGGCCGCCTGGAGCGTTGCGGCGTCGTTGCCGCCGAGCGGCTTCCGGGGGTTCCACATCGGCATGCGGTCGGTGCTGATCCCCATCGCCTTCGCGGTGTTCCGCCCGAGGTGCTGGTCCGGGAAGAACAGGACGCGCTGGCCGCGCTCGAACGCCCACTCGAGGACGGTCGCGGCGTTCGAGGACGTGCAGACGATGCCGCCGTGACGACCGCAGAACGCCTTGAGGTCCGCCGCCGAGTTCATGTAGGTGACCGGGATCACCGGCACGCGGCCGTCGGCGTCGGGCTCGGTGCCGTACAGGAGTTCGAGCTGCTCCCAGGCCGCCTCGACGCTGTCGATGTCGGCCATGTCCGCCATCGAGCACCCGGCGGCGAGGTTCGGCAGGATGACGTGCTGCTCGGGGCGGGCGAGGACGTCCGCGGTCTCGGCCATGAAGTGGACGCCGCAGAACACGATCGCCTCGGCGTCGGGACGGGTGAGCGCGGCGTTCGCGAGCTGGAAGGAGTCGCCGAGGAAGTCCGCGTGTCGCACGACCTCGTCGCGCTGGTAGAAGTGCCCGAGCACGACGACCCGATCGCCGAGGGTGGCCTTGGCGGCCTCGATCCGGGCGTGCAGCTCGGCCTCCGGCGCGGTCCGGTACTCCCCCGGGATCACGCCCTGGCGCGGCGCCCGGGTGGGGATGAGGTCGGACATCGAGGACCCGGGACCGTAGCCGGGCCGGGCATCGAAGGTCCAGGTCGGAGCGGCGAGGTCGGGCGTGCAGGTGCTGCCGGCCGCGCGACCGTTCGAGATGAGGTCGATGGTGGTTGCGATGGACATCAGGTTCCCGTCGGTGGTGCTGGGGGCCGGTCGGATCCGAGGGGCCCGTTGTCGGCGAAGGCGAGGAGGGGGTTGGAGCGGTACAGGCGCGCCGGCCGGTGACGGCCTCCCGACGACACCTCGTCGGTCGCGACGATCGCGTCCGACTGGGCCACCTGCCGGCGGAAGTTCGCCGGGTCCAGGCGGCGGCCGAGGATCGCCTCGTGGACGCTGCGGAGCTCGGCGAGCGTGAAGCGGTCGCCGAGGAACGCCTGGGCGATCCGCGAGTAGCCGACCTTGTTCCGCAGGCGCCACAGCGCGTAGTCGACGATGCGGTCGTGGTCGAAGGCGAGTCGTGGCAGGTGCTCGGCGAAGAACCAGCGGACGTTCCAGTCGTCGGGCACACCGGGCGTCTCGTCGCCGCGGACGAGCGCCCAGTAGACGATCGAGACCACCCGGTCCGGCGATCGGTCGACGTCGCCGAAGGCGTACAGCTGCTCGAGGTACCGGGGCTGCACGCGGGTGGTCTCGAACAGCCGGGTGGCCGCGGACTCCTCGAGGCCCTCGTCGACGCCGACCCATCCACCGGGCAGCGCCCAGGACCCCTCGAACGGCTCGGTCACGCGGCGGACCAGGGGCATCGCCAGCGCGAGTTCGCCCGTCTCAGGGTGCCGTCGGAGCGCCACGATGACCGTCGACACGGCGACGCGGATGCCGTGGTCCGGTGTGGTCATCACGATCCTGGTCCATCGGGTTCTGGTCGGAGTGACCCGAACTGATGAGGTCAGTATGACCCCATCCCTCCGCCGACGCGAATCGGTAGAGGTGCGGCCGGATCGTCACCGCGACGAGGACGGGCCGTGACGGCCATGGAACGCGCCGCTCCTACAGTGGGCGGCATGACACCGATCACGAGGATGCACGCCGTCGTGTCCGGATCGGTCCAGGGGGTCGGATTCCGCTACTGGACCGCACGGAAGGCGGACGGGCTCGAGCTCGCCGGGTACGCACGCAACCTGTTCGACGGGACGGTCGAGGTGGAGGCCGAGGGACCGGAGACCGCGGTCGACACGCTCATGGAGCTCCTCCACGTCGGGCCGCCGTCGGCCACCGTCACCGACGTCGCGGTGCGCTCGGTCGTGCCCCACGCCAACGGCGGGTCGTTCGACATCCTGCACTGACGCCGCCGAGTACGGTCGGACGGGTGCCCGGACTCGTCGCCGCCGTCTACGTCTTCACCGCCGTCATGATGGGGACGACCATCCCGACGCCGCTGTACCCGACCTACGAGGCGCACTTCGGGTTCGGCAGCGCCGCGACGACCGTGCTGTTCGCGGTCTACGCCGGTGGCGTGATCCTCGCGCTCGTGCTCGTCGGCCGCCTGTCGGACACGATCGGCCGACGACCGGCGCTCCTCGTCGGCATCGTGCTGTCCCTGCTCTCGGCGGGGCTGTTCACGGTCGGCACCCCCGAGTGGCTCCTGTACGCGGGGCGCGTGCTCTCGGGGTTCTCCGCGGGCATCTTCACGTCCACCGCCACGGTCGCGGTGCTCGAGGCCGCCCCCCGGGGCCGCGAGAAGCTCGCCGGAGCGCTCGCCACCGCGGGGAACATCGGCGGGCTCGGACTCGGCATGCTCATGGCGGGCGTGGTCGCGACCGTCACCCCGTGGCCCCTCCGCGCGCCGTACGTGGTGCACGCCGGACTGCTCGTCATCGCGGGGTTCGCCCTGCTCACGATGCGCGAGACCGCCGGTGAGCGGACGCCGTTCCGGCTGCAACCGCCGCGCGTCCCGTCGGAGACCCGGTCGGTCTTCGGCGCGGCCGCCATCGGGGCGGTCACGGGGTTCGCGGTGTGCGGGCTGTTCTCGTCGATCGCGCCGAACTTCGTCGGCACGGTCATCGGGGTGCACTCGCCCGCGGTCGTCGGGACCGTGACGTTCCTGCTGTTCGGCGCCTCCGCGGCGGCGCAGGTGTCGCTCCGTCCCCTCTCGAACCGGGCACTCGTCCTCGTCGGGACCGTCGGCCTCGTCGTCGGCATGGCGGTGCTCGTCGTCGCTCTGCTCGCCGCGTCGCTGCCCACCCTCATCGCGTCCGCAGTGCTCGCCGGGGCCGGGCAGGGCCTCCTGTTCATGGCGGGCCTCCGGACCGTCACAGGCGCCACGGCGGCAGCGGACCGCACCGCGACGACGACCACGTACTTCGTGGTGGCGTACCTGGCGATCGCCGTCCCCGCCGTCGCGGCGGGGCTGCTCAGCCATGCCGTCGGACTGACCGCGACGGGCGTGGTGTTCGCCGCCGCGGTCGTCGTCGGGACGCTGCTCGGGCTGTTCCGGCTGCGGTCGTTCGACGCGGTCGCGCGCTGAGCGTCGCCGCGCTGGCCCCGGGCTCCCTGGACGTCCAGCTGACCCTGTCCGATGTCACAGGAGGCCGCTAGCCTCGGTGCATGGCCGATCCCGACGCCGCCACCGTCATCACCAGTGCTCGTTCCGAGCCGGCTGGGCCGTCGTCGACGTCCCCGGCGACCGCGCGCCTGGTCATCGGACTCCTGCTCGTCTCCGCGTTCGTCGTCATCCTGAACGAGACGATCATGGGCGTGGCCCTCCCGCGGCTCATGACGGACCTGGACATCAGCGCGACGACGGGGCAATGGCTCACCACCGGGTTCATGTTGACCATGGCGGTCGTGATCCCGATCACCGGGTTCCTGCTCGAGCGGTTCCCGACGCGGCCCGTGTTCACATGGGCGATGAGCCTGTTCTCGGCGGGCACCGTGATCGCCCTGCTCGCGCCGGGGTTCCCGGTGTTGCTCGTCGGCCGGGTCGTGCAGGCGAGCGGAACGGCGATCATGATGCCCCTGCTCATGACGACCGTGCTGACACTCGTCGAGCCGCAGCGCCGTGGCCGTGTGATGGGCAACATCTCGATCGTGATCTCGGTGGCGCCGGCGATCGGGCCCACGATCTCGGGGCTCATCCTGCAGTCGTTCACGTGGCGGTCCATGTTCGGTTTCGTCCTCCCGATCGCGCTCGCGGCCCTGGTCATCGGGCTCCTCAAGGTTCGGAACGTCTCCACGCCACGACGCGTCCCACTCGACGTCGGTTCCGTCATCGTGTCCGCGTTCGCCTTCGGCGGGATCGTGTACGGCCTGTCCAGCATCGCGACGATCGGCAGCGGGGGCATCTGGACTCCCGTCGTCGCGCTCACGGTCGGACTCGTCGCACTCGTGGCGTTCATCGCGCGGCAACGGTCCCTGCAGCGACGGGACCGCGCGCTGCTCGACCTGCGGACGTTCCGGGTGCGGACGTTCACCATCGCGATCGTCGCCATGTGCATCGCGATGATCGCCATGTTCGGCACGCTGATCCTGCTGCCGATCTACCTCGAGACCGTGCTCGGGCTGCCCGTCCTGCAGGTCGGTCTGCTGCTCCTGCCTGGCGGGCTCGTCATGGGTCTGCTCTCGCCGGTGGTCGGGCGGCTGTACGACCAGCACGGCGCGCAGGTGCTCGCGGTGCCGGGCGCAGTCCTCGTGAGCGTCGTGCTGTGGATGTTCACGATGCTCAGCCCGACGACGAGCGTGTGGTTCGTGCTCGCGGCGCACGTGCTCCTCAGCATCGGGCTCGCGCTCACCTTCACGCCGTTGTTCACCGCGGGACTCGGTGGACTCACGCCCGACCTGTACTCGCACGGGTCGGCGCTGCTCGGAACGGCTCAGCAGCTGGCGGGGGCTGCGGGGACTGCCCTCTTCGTCACCCTCATGGCGATCGGCACCGCTGCCGCGGGTGGGGGCGCGAGTTCGGCGGTCTCGGTCGATGCGACCGCAGCCGGCGTCCGGACGGCGTTCCTCGTCGGCGCGATCATCTCGCTGTTCGGCATCGCCGCCTCCGCGATGGTCCGCAAGCCGGAGCTCGCGCCGGGCCTCGTGCCGTCGGCCACGCACTGACCCTCGGTGCGACCGACGGACCGACTGACCGACCCACGCGCTGCGCTGCGCTGCGACCGAGACGCGACCGACACGACCCGTCTGTCCGTCTGACCGACGGGTCGGAAGCACCGACGCCTCCCCGTCGCATGAGAGGGTGACCCCCATGGGCGCGATGACGAGCGAGCTGAACTGGGCGGGCACTTACACGTACACCGCCGAGCGCATCGAACGCCCCACCTCGATCGAGGCCGTGCAGGAACTCGTGTCGGGAGCCGGACGGGTGCGCGGCATCGGCACCCGTCACTCGTTCAACGACGTCGCCGACGGACCGGGCGTGCTCGTGGACGTCACGGCGATCCCCGCCGACCTGGAGATCGCGCCGGACCGCCGGACGGTGACGCTCGGCGCCGGCACGCGGTACGGCGACGTCGCTCCCGCGCTCGACGCCGCGGGTCTCGCGCTCCACAACCTGGGCTCGCTGCCGCACATCTCGGTCGGAGGCGCCACCGCCACCGGAACGCACGGCTCCGGCACCCGCCTGGGGTCGTTGTCGTCAGCGGTCGCCGGTCTCGAGTTCGTCGGCTGGGACGGGACCCTGCACCGGATCGTCCGAGGCGACCCGGAGCACGCGGGCGCGGTGCTCCACCTGGGCCTCCTCGGGGTCGTCACCCGGATCACACTGGACGTCGAGCCCACCTACCGGATGCGCCAGGACGCATACGGCGCGATCCCCTGGACGGCGTTCCTCGGGTCCGTGCGCGAGGTCTTCGCCGCCGGGACGAGCGTGTGCTGCTTCACGAACTGGGACGGCACGGTGCGCGAGGTCCTCGTGAAGACGCGGATCCCCGACGGCGCCGACGACGTCGCCGTGCCCGAGGCCATCGTCGGCGCACATCGCCTGCCGCCGCTACCGGGTGACGACCACCGCACGGCCCGCGACGGGACACCCGGACCATGGTGGGACCGCCTCCCCCACTTCACCGTGGGCACGGTGCCGTCGGTCGGGTCCGAGATCCAGAGTGAGCACTTCGTGCCGCTCGACCGGGCCGCCGAGGCACTCGACGCCGTCCACGCGCTCGGCGACCGCATCCGCCCACACCTCCACGTCGCGGAGCTCCGGACCACCGCTCCTGACGACCTGTGGCTCAGCCCCGGTCAGGGATCCGCGACGCTGTGCATCGCGTTCACCTGGCGCCGTCACGTCGACGAGGTCGCCGCGCTGCTGCCGGACATCGAGGCCGCGCTCGTCCCGTTCGAAGCACGGCCCCACTGGGGCAAGATGTCGTCCCTCGGATCGGATGCCATCGCGGCGCTCTACCCACGGCTCCCCGCGTTCCGGTCCCTCGTCGCCCGGATGGACCCGGAACGGCGGTTCGCGTCCGCGTTCGGCGAGCGCGTCCTCGGGGTCTGAGGCGCCTCCCGGCCCGGCCTCGGTGGCCGGGCCGCAACCGTCGTCGCGGCGTCACGTGCCGCTCATCGGCGCCGCGCCTCCTGTCCGGTCGCGCCCGCCGCACCTCCGGTCGCGCCGCGCCTCCGGTCCGGTCGCGCCGCGCCTCCGGTCCGGTCGCGCCGCCCGTGCCGCGCCTCCCGCCCTGCCGGCACCGCGCCTCCCGTCCGGAGGCGCCGCGCCTCCCACCCTGCCCAGTCCCGTCCCGTCCCGTCCCGTCCCGTCCCATCCCATCCCATCCCATCCCGACCGTCGATGAATCAGGAAATCGGCGCGAATGGCGAAGCGCCCCTCAACGGCGACGCCGTCTTCCTGCGTTCTCGACACGACAGCGGAGCGAACCGTGCGCAGCGCACGGGCGCAGCGCACGATCGCAGCGGACGATGGAAGCGCCCAGGAGGAACGGCACCCGCCTCAGGGCCGCAGCGACCCGTCGACAACGCAGGAACCCAAGCCCGGAGCAGAGCCCTCGCCCCACCAGCGACGCTGTCGTCCTGCGTTCTCGACACGACAGCGGAGCGAACCGTGCGCAGCGCACGATCGCAGCGAGCGGCCACAGCGAACGGTGGAAACGACCCGGAGGAACGGCACCCGCCTCGGGGCGGCAGCGGCCCGTCGACGACTCAGGAAAATGGTGCCGCTGCAGGGACCCGACCCCCGAGTGAACGCGGTCTTCCTGCGTTGTCCACGTGGCAGCGGAGCGAACGGGAGAAGCCAACGGACGGGACGGCCGGACGGGGTGGGCGGACGGAACGGACCGGAGCAACAGCAGCTGCCTCGAACCCCGAGCGCCCCGTCGACAACGCAGGAACGCAGGTCCGGAGCGGAGGCCCGACCCCGCCGGAGACGCCCTCTTCCTGCGTTGTCGACACACGCGTTCACGCGGTCACGCGGCCACGCGGTCGCGCGGTCGCGCGGTCGCGCGGTCACGCGGTCACGCGGCAGCGCGGTCGCGCGGCCGCGCCTCACACACCGGTGAGGGGCGTCACCACCCGCTCGTCCCCGTCCCAGAACCGGACGCCGGCGACCGCGCCGAACTCGGGCACGGGGACCGCCGCGAGCGCGGAGACCGCTGCGGGGAGCGCCTCGGGCGGCAGGCGTCGCGCGATGGTGACGTGTGGCGACCAGGCGTCCGGCAGGCTCGTCGGGAGGCCCCCGGGTACGACCTCGTGGACGCGGCGGTGGAACGCGCCGAGTGCCTCGGACACGACGACGGCGCGCACGAGCACGAACCGCCCGCGGGCGGCCGGGAACAGGGTGAGGCCGCCGAACCGCACCTCGGCAGGGTGGGTGGCGGCAACGGCCGGGAGGGACGGCACCGGTTCCAGCGTCGGCCCGGCCACCAGGGTCACGTGCGGCCGGTTCGACGGGCTGTCGTGGAGCGCGAGGCTCGGGAGCCCCGCGTCGACCAGGGCCCGCCATCCGGCACGGAGGGCGCCGTCGGTGGCGTCGTCGAAGACGAGCTCGATGCTGCGCACGGTGCGGGGGCCCCTCAGGCGTCGGCGGCGCGGCGCACGCGGTCGAGGTGTGCGCGGACCGCGGCGGCGACGGCGACGGGGTCCTCACGCTGGACGAAGTGGCCCACGCCGGGGAGCTCGACGAGGTCGCGTCCGCTCGCGAAGGACGCCTCGTTGCCCCGGGCTGCGGGCAGGGTCTCGGACCCGTCGGCCGTGCCGATGAGGAAGGTCGTCGGCACCGTGATCGCCGGCCACGTGTCGAGGAGCGCCTGGGTCGAGGCGTACCGGGGCGAGCCGGGCGCCTCGCCCGCACCGTGTCGGTAGTAGTGCACGACGTCGGCGGCGAACTCGTCCGTGTCGAACGCCCCGAGCATGGCCTGCTCCTCGGTGGGGTCGAGCCGGAGCGAGGGGGACCAGTTGGCCCAGGCCCACCGGACGAGCGCGGTGGGGTCGGTGCGGAAGGCCCGCGCGCCGGCCTCGGTGCAGAGCCAGTACCGGTACCAGGCGACCGCCGCGTCGTCGAGTCGTTCCGCCGCGCTCAGGTGTCCCCGGTCCCCGTACGGCGTCGCGATCGTGACGAGTCCGGTGAGTCGCTCGGGAGCGAGCACGGCGACGGCGTGCGCGGCCCTGGCGCCCCAGTCGTGCCCGACGAGCAGGAACCGGTCGAGTCGGAGCGCGTCGGCCAGGTCGAGGACGTCGGCGGCGAGCGCGGCGACCTGACCGGACCGGGCGTCGGCGGCGTCGTCACGGACCCGGCTCGCACCCACTCCGCGGAGCATCGGCCGGATCGCCCGGACGTCGTCGGGCAGGAGCGCGAGCACACCGTCCCAGGTCGCGGGCGTGTCGGGGAACCCGTGGAGCAGCAGGACCGGGGTGCCGTCGGCCGGTCCGTCGTCGTGGTACTCGAGGTCGGCGACGGGGGTCGACACGATGGGCATGCCCCGAGCCAACCACGATCGTCAGGCTCGGGAATCCACCTGGATCCAGTCGATGACCATCCGTGACGTCGTGGGGGTGGACGCGTCCGGCGGACCGGGCCAGTTCCCGCCGACGGCGAGGCTGAACAGGACGTCCATCGGCTGGTCGAACACCCAGCGCATGGTCGGCGGAGCGGTGGAGCGGGTGATGCGCATCGCAGTGTGACCGTCGATGGCGGTCGTGATGCTGTCGGCGGTGCGCGACACCGAGTACACGTGGAAGCCGTCGCTCAGCGGTGTGCTGTGGTGGACGGTCGTGCTCGACGCGACGTCCTGGGTGTCCGAGGTGGTGCTCGGCGCGTGGACCGTGTGCACCGAGTCCGCGGTGGTGTTCGGCGTCTCGACGATGTCCACCTCACCGGCCGCGGGCCATCCGACGTGGTCGACGTCCGAGCCGAGCAACCAGAACGCGGGCAGGAGCCCCTGGCCGTCGGGCAGCTCGATCCGGGCGGACAGCGTGCCGGTGGTGAACGAGAACTTGCCCGCGGTGGTCAGCCGGGCCGAGGTGTAGGTCGGCGTGGCGGGGGTGCCCCCGACGTGCGCGGTGAGCACGAGGTGCCCGCTGCCGTCGAGCACGCCGTTCGCCGCCTGGTAGGTCTGCAGTTCGCCGTTGCCCCAGCCACCGGCCCCGGTCTGTGCGGTCCAGACGGACGGGTCGGGCGGAGACCCCGCGGTGCCGTCGAAGTCGTCGCGCACGACGCCGGACGGGCTCGGGGTCGAGGACGGTGTCCCGTTCGGGGTCGGCGCGGGCTGGGTCACCGGGTCTCCTCCTCGCGGCCGGACGGCCCAGGCGACGACGAGCGCCACGACGACCACCCCGGCGAGCACGACGATCCACAGCAGGGGGCGACGCCGCCGTGGGACCGGGATCGTGCGCCCGCCGTCCGAGGCACGCGCGAGCGCCGAACCCCCGTGCCGAGCCGTCCCGCCGTGTCGCGTGGTGCGGTCGTGGAGGGGCACGCCGCCGTGCTCGACGATCCGGGCGACGGGGAACGCGTCAGGTGTCGGGGTCGGCACGAGCGTCCTCCCACCGCCGCTCGGTGGCGGGAGCGCTCACGCGGACGGCCGTCGGTGTCGGCAGAACGCGGTCCGGACGACGCGCGATCGCGGTCACGAGGTCGTCCCCGTCAGCCGGTACAGCACCACGCCGGGCGCCGACACGACGGTGGTCCAGCGCGGGTCCGCAGCGATCTGTCCGCTGAGCCGCTGCAGCGCGCCGTGGGGGTACGTGCCGTTGTACTCGGCCCAGTCGACCATCTGGTCCGTGATGAGCATGTAGACCGGGCGCCCGCCGCCCCGGAGGGCCGTGGTGAGCTTCTGCTCGACGGCCGGGTCCCGGAAGGACTGTCCGGCCCACCCCGCCCAGGTCGTCATGCTCGCGTCGAACTGCGGGTCCACGCGCGCCTGGTCGACGTACTGCTCCGTCATCCGCCCGGGTCCGGCGGCGGCGGGCGCGAGGAGCTGGGACGGCACGGGCGCGGTCTCGAGCAGCTGCGTGCTGACGCTGAGTTCGGCCGGCGTCACGAGGTTGGAGAACCAGGCACCGTAGACCGCCTGCCCGGATGCGAGCGACGCCACGACGACGGCGACCGCCGTCCCCGTCAGGGCGAGTCGACCGGCGAGCACGGCGCTCCTCGATCGACGGGCGTGGACCGCGCCTCCCGTCCGGATGTCGACGCGGCCCCGGACGCCCGCGCGGATGCACCGGACGAGCACCGGCGCGATGAGGACGGCGCAGCCGGGGACGGAGTACAGGAACACGCGGTAGATGGCCTCGCCGCCGTAGCTCTGCCCGGCGAGGAGCGCGAACGGCGCGAAGGCGACCACCGCCAGCCGGAGGGTGCTCCAGCGGCGGAGCCGTGTGCCGCCGAAGCGGTCGGGACGGAGCCCGGCCAGGACGAGCAACCCGGCCGACCCCCAGACGCCGAGGGACACCGCCCGCGCCGCGAGTGCCGTCACCGTCATGCCGATGCTGCCGGCACCGGTCGACGCGGTCTGCGCGTTCGCGAGCGGGTCGAACGCCTGCCCCGTCGTGTACTCCTGCACGAGGTGCCAGTTGAGCAGCACCATGAGGCCGGCGAGGATCCCGAACGGGACGACGATCGTCCGCGGCCGGACCGTGCCGAGCACGCCGAACGCGGCCGCGACGACGAGCAGCCAGTACGGCGTCAACTGGTGGGACACCGCGATCGCGGCGAACAGGGGCAGGGTCAGCCATCCGAGCACCGGACGCGTGCGGCTGCGGACCAGGAGTGTGACGATGACGATCCCGAGGAGGAACGACACGGCCTGCGGAGACAGGTAGTCCTGGCCGACCCAGTTCGCGACGCCGACGATGAACGCGGCGGTGACGGCGCTCAGTCGCGACGTCCCGAGGGACCGTGCGAGGGCGCCGACGGCGCCGACGAGGGCGATGTCCGCGCCGACCTCGAACCACTGCGCGATCGACACCGGCGAGATCCCCGTGGCGGTCGAGAACCACGCGATCGCCGCGAACACACCGGGCCACCCCGCGTAGATGTCGACCCCCGTGGCGACGTGCCCGTGGTGCTGGATCCAGTCGACGACCCCGAGGTGCTTGTAGGTCCAGCTGTAGATCGGCGCGCCGGCCCCGAGGGCGATCGGGAGGCGCATGCACAGCACCGACACGACGGTCGCCACCCACGCGTCCACGACGGAGCCCGACCGGACCGCGAGCACGAACCCGAGGCCGGACAGGCCGATCGCAATCGGCACGCCGGGCACGCCGGCGAACAGCAGCCCGAGGGTGGTGTGCGTCGCGGACGGGATCGCGGGGATCGACACCACCGCCACCACGAGTGCCGCCACGACGACGAGCCGGGTCGCCACGACGAGGTGCGCGCGCGACCGCGGAACGGTGACGCTGGCGGACCGGAACCCGGTGGCCCGCAGGCCCGCGAGGAGGAGGGTCGGTGTCGTCACGACGAGGCTCCCTCCTCGGCGCGTCCGTGGCGGCGCACGGGACGCAGGCGGCCACGGATGACGTTGGCCCGTTCGGTGAGCCAGCGTTCGAACCGCGGGACCCTCGACCGATGGGCGGTGCGGCGTTCGGGTCGCCGTCCCGCGAGGACCCACCGGTCGAGGCCGCCGGCGGCGGTCAGGAGTGCGATCACGACGAGCGCCCCGTCCACGCCCCAGATGCCCGTGGCCGCCATGGCAGCGGTGAGGAGGATCGTGACCGCGATGCCCGTCGCGGGCACCACCACGACGGTCGTCGAGGGTCGCATGTCGATCCAGGTCCGCAGGGCCGCGCCCGGTCCGACGAGCACGAGGGCGCCGACGGCGATGCCGCGCCACCACTCCGCGGTGTCGGGCACGAGTGCGGTCAGCCCGACGAGGGCGACGAGCACCGCGACGATTCCCCAGGGGGTGGGGCGTCGGATCGGCATGGTGGAGGCCGTGGCCGGCGCGCCGGCGTCGGTCACCGCGGTGCGCGACGCGGGGTCGAGGACGGTCGCTCCGTCCCACCGCTGCCGGAGGAACCGGGCGGGACCGAGCAGGACGCTCGCGAGTTCGAGCCGGCCGACGCGGCGGACCTCGCGCGCGAGCTCCTCGTGCGTCGGGGTCGCGACGAGCGCCGTGGGCTCGGTCAGGGCCGTCGCGGCGGTCGAACCGGCGGTGGTCGGAACGGCCGCGGCGGTCGAGCCCATCAACATCGCGGTCACACTGCCGGCGTGAGCGGACCCCACCGTCGGCGGCGGACTCGGGTCCGTGCCGCCGACGGCGTGTTCGGGTCCCTCCGCCAGCCCGCCGGCGCCTTTGCCGACGAGCCGGACGAAGGCCTGGGGCGCACGACGGGCCGCGCGGGCCGCCATGCGGGGCTCGAGGGCCACCTTCGTGAGCCACGCGCCGAGCCCGACGCCGTAGCCCTTCGCCTGCGATCGGAGCGCCGCCAGGTCGGAGCGGTGGCGGTGCCACACGAGCGCGGACGGGTCGACGACGAGCGCCCCGCCGGCGAACAGCACCCGGGTGAACACGTCGAGGTCCTCGCCGCCGCCCGTGCGGGTCCCGGCGCCGAACGCCGTGTCGAACCCGCCGAGCTCCAGAGCGGTGCGCCGACGGAGGGCGAAGTTCGCGCCCGTGCCGAACTCGCCGACCGAGAACGGGAACATCGGCAGGTCGGCGGGCTGCTCGGCGAGCCGGAACTCGCGGCGACGCAGGTTCCGGGACCAGGACACGCGGTCGTCGAAGTACCGCTGCACCGGGGTCCTGAGTTCGCCGCTCGGCACGAGTCCCGACACGCACTCGACGTCCGGCGCGCTCGCGAATGCACGGGTGATCGCCGTCAACCAACCCGGATCGACCACGACGTCGTCGTCCGTGAACGCGACGACGTCGCCCGTCGCGTGTCGGAGGCCCGTGTTCCGTGCGCTCGACAGCCCCGGGACCGCCTCGTGCACGAGGCGCACACGCGGGTCCGTGAACTCGTTCGCGATGAGGTCCGCGGTGGCCGTCGTCGCGCTCGCGTTGTCCACCACGACGACGTCGAACGCCGGATGGTCGACCGCGAGCACGCTCCGCAGGGCGTCCCGGAGCTGGTCGGCCCGGTCGCGGGTGCAGATCACGACGGTCACGGTCGCCGCGGTGGTGTCCGGCGCCGAGGACTCCGCGCGTTCCGCGGCACCCCGGTCGAACCGCGCGGCCGCGTCGGCGAGCACCGGGATCGCGAGGCCCCCGGCCACGACCGGGACCTCGACGAAGCCGAGCACCGTGTCGCCGCGACGGACGAGGAGCCGGGCACCCCGGTAGCCCTCGGCGCCGTCGAGCCGCAGCACCTCGGTGTCCCGGGCGACGGCGTCGTCGAGCTCGCGGACGTCGAGGTCGCCGACCCAGAGGGCGCCGGCCCACACGGGAGGAACGGGGCTCGTCATGGGACGGTGCAGCACGCGGTCGGTTCCGATGGTCACGCGGCGCCTCCCGTGATCGGGGCGGGCGAGGCGACGGCGCTGTGTCGGCCCGTGCCCGGCGCGCGTCGGGCGCGGAGGAGCCCGACGAACCCCACCGCGGCGAGGCCGACCGTGGTGACGACCATCGCGATGGCCCCGCCGAGCGCGCCCCAGGCGCCGATGCACAGGATCGCGACGGGCACGAGGACGACGGTCGACGACGCGCTCACGACGAGGACCGCAGTGGTGCGGTGCAGCGATCGCTGCATGGACCCCCACACCTCGTACGCCGTCCGCAGCACGGAGCCGATCGCGAGCGTGCTGAGTACCGCCACGCCACCGGCGGCGACGTAGTAGTGCCCGAGGAGACCGAGGACGAACGGCGCGAGCGCGACGAGGGCGACCACCCCGAGCCCGACGATGGTCACCACGGCGAGCCAGGTGCGGAACGCGAGCGCGCCCGCCTCGCTGCGGTTCGTGGACGCGTGGGTCGCCATGGAGGTGCCGATCGCGATGACGACGAGGTCGAGCACCTGCCCGATCTGGAAGCACAGCGCGAACAGGGCGCCCTGCGCGCTGCCCGCGACGGTCGTCACGAGGAACGGCATGATGAGCACCCCACCGAGGTACAGGCCGTTCGCGACGCCGACCCGGCCCGCGAAGGCTGCGAACCGGCGGAACGGCCGCTCCTCGTCGGTGGACGCGGGAGCGACCTCCGGGCCCGGCTCCGCGGCGTTCCCGACGACCGGGACGAACGTGCGCATCCTCCGGGGGATCAGGATCCCGTAGGCGACGACGAGCGCCCCGGCCGCCGGGAGGACCGCGGCGACGAGCACGGGGTTGCCGACCGCGCCGACCAGTGCGACGAGCACCGGGATGAGCGCGAGCTTGGCGAGGTTGACCGGACCGTTCATCGTCAGGTTGAGCCGGGCCCCACCGAGCGAGGTGAGCACCGGGTCCTTGAGGACGAACAGCGTCCACACGACGCTCGAGAGCGTGACGCCGAGCACGACCGACCACGCGGGGGCGGCGGGGTCGACGAACCGGACGACGAGCACGCCCGCGACGACCCCGGCGGCCGTCGCGACGAGCACCGCGGTCAGGACGCCGACGCGGTAGAGCGGTCGGCGCCAGCGACGCAGCCCCGGCAACATGACGAGCAGGGCGTCCCCGATCCCGGACGCCGCGACCTGCGCCGCGGCCGTGAAGATCGAGAAGATCGCGGTGTCGACGCCGAGCTTCCCCGGCGGGATGATCCGCGCCGCGACCACCCAGAACACGAACCCGGAGGCGCTCGTCACGGCGTAGCCGGCGAGGATCCAGATCGAGTCGAGCGTCACGCGACGACCGATGGTCGTGCGTGCCGGCGTCGACACGGCGGGCGTGAGGACCTGGTCGCTCACCCGGACACCACCTCGCCGCGGAGCTGCGGGGCGGACGGGTGTCGCGCCTCCAGACCGACGGACGGGAGGGCCGGAACGGATGACGCGGGCCCGGTCACCATGGGGACGGACGGGAGGACCGTGGCGGCACCGAGCGTCGGCGTCGCCCGTGCCGCGCGCAGGTACCCCGCGATCGTCGCCGCCGCCATGAGGGCGATCGCAGCGATGCGGCGCGCACCACCGCGCCCCACCTGGCCGAGTTCGCGGACGAGGGCGGCGGGCAGCACGTGCGCGGCGTAGGCGGTCTCGCTGGACAGGGCGTCCTCGCGGCCGAGCTTGCGGCCCAGGATCGCCTTCGAGATGCCCTCGTGGTAGCTCCGACTGCGGACGTACGACCACGTGGCGCGGTCGGCGCTCACCCGGTGGTGCACGACGGCTCGGGGGTCGAGCAGGATGCGCGCCTCCGGGTCCTGCTGCCGGAGGCGGATGCAGAGCTCCGTCTCCTCGCCGCCGAGCGGGACCGCGCCGACGCGACCGGTGTCGGTGTCGAAGCCGCCCGCGGCCAACGCCGGACGACGCCGGAACGCCATCGAGCAGCCGAGGACGTTGCGGACCTCGGCGAGCTCCTCGGGGAGGCCGCGGTGGCTGCAACCGACGATCCAGAGGAGTTCGTCGGGGTACATCGCCGAACGGGCACCCGCGGGCCAGACCGGCTCCGCCCGCCCGCCGACCGCGATCACCTTCGGGTCGGTGAACGAGGCGACGAGATGACGGAGCCAGTCCTCGGCCGCGGTGGCATCGTCGTCGAGGAACGCGACGACGTCTCCGTACGCGACGTGCATGCCGGTGTTCCGAGCACCGGACAGACCCTGGGGACCACGGTTCGCCACGACCGTGAGGTGCGGCCAGCGCGTCTGCGCCATGCGGAGGAGCTCCGGCTCGTGGTCGATGACGACGACGACCTCCGTGGCCTCCGGCTGGAGGAGCGCGGAGTCGACGGCGTCCTGGAGGTCACCCCACCGTCGCTGCGTGTACGCGCAGACGACGACGCTGACGGCGGGGTTCCACACCGTCACGCGACGTCCCGACGCTGACGCGCCGGCACCGCGATCGCGCCCCCGGCGGGGTGCACCGATCTGGTCCTCGCGGCGGTCCGGGCGACGCGGCGAGCGGCCAGGCCGCGCGTGCGCTCGTCGAGGATCGTCTTGAGCACGCGGAAACCGTCCGACACGGCGTTGAGGTTGCTCTCGCCGTGGATCCGCAGTCGTTCGACGCTCGGGACCTCGACGACGGCCAGGTCGGCGAACGCGATCCGGCAGTTGATGATCGTCTCGATCTCGAACCCGTCACCCCAGAGCATCCGGCCGTCGGCCGCGGGCGCGGCGTCGACGGCGGGCAGGTCGAGGTGCGGGAGCACGGACCGCCGGAACGCGTTGAAGCCGTAGCACAGGTCCGTGTAGTCGGTGCCGAGCAGCAGGTTCGTCAGGACGTTGAGCCCGGCGTTCCCCACGCGACGGACGCCGGTGATGTCCTCGCTGCCACCGCCGAGGCGGAAGCGCGAGCCCTTGGCGACGTCGGCCCCGGCCACCAGCGCCTCGACGAAGCGCGGGATCTCGGTGGGGTCGGCGGAACCGTCGGCGTCGAACATGACGATGACGTCACCCGTCGCCACGGCGAAACCACAGGCGAGGGCGTTGCCCTTGCCGCGCCGGGTCTGGGACACGACGCGGATGTCGGGCATCACGGCCTTCGCGGTCGCGGCGGTGCCGTCGATCGAGTCGCCGTCCACGAGGATGACCTCGTGCACCGGCGGCAGGGTGGGCAGGACGAGCGCCAGGTTCTTCGCCTCGTTCCGTGCCGGGATGACGATGCTGATCGTCGGTTCCGCCGGGATCGGGGCGTTGAGGGGCGCAGGCAAGTTCGGGTTCATGCTGTGTCCACTTTTCGGGTTCGGGTGACGACCGGCCTCGGGAGCCGGTCTGGACCCCTCCGCGATCGACCCGCACCGACGGGTCGGTACGGCCGGCCAGGGAAGGGTCGGCGAGGGCAGCCTTCTGCCCTCGTGGTGCAGCGTGGATCAACGTCGACACGGTCGGCGGTTCGGGTTCGGGTTCTCGGGTGAGCAACCGACCGGCCGGAGCTGATCCTCGCCACCCTCGGGTAAGGGTGGTGGTGAGCAGGAACATACGCTCCCCGCCCCCGAGGGACAAGAGCCCCCTGTCCACCCTGCGCGGTCGGGGTACACGCGGGTCGGCGTCCGCGGCGCCGGGCCGGAGTCCTGGAGGACGGGCGCGGTCCGGGCTCCTCACGGACGGGGAGCGACCGTTCTCCGGGAACCCCCATGAGCACCCGAGTTGTCCCCCGATCGCCCCCCGATGAGGGGCGAGTCCGGCGGATAGGATCGACAACGGCCGACCTGGTCGAACCATCCGCCCCGCCCAGTTCCATCCACGCCCGGAGGACCCGATGGCACGTCGCGACGTCGACCCCCGCGAGCGGTGCGTCTGCGGACACGAGCGGCAGGCCCACGAGCACTACCGGCGCGGGACCGACTGCGCGCTGTGCGGCGCGGCGACCTGTGGCCGGTTCCGTGGCACGGGCGTCATCGTGGTCGCGATCGACGGACCCTGACCTCCGACCGCTCCGGCTTTGTACCCCGTTCGGGGCGCTTCCGAACTCGTCCTGCACCCCTCGGCAGCGTCCGGAGGACGTGCGTTCTCCGGGAGCCGGGGGACGCGCTCGAGCCGGTCCGGGCCTCCCCGTCGCGTGCCCCGTTCTGGGGTCGTCTCCCTGGGTCCGTTCACATGCTCGTTACCCGGGATGTGGGCCCGCCCGTGGTGCGGCCGCGCGCGGCGGGGGCGCGGGCGCGCGGGCCGTGGGCCGTGGGCCGTGGGCCGTGGGCGCGCGAAGCGTGGCCAGCCCCCGTCGCTGGTCGACGAATCAGGAGGATCGTGCGGAACCCGCGCCGCGCCTCCCGGCCGGGAGGCCCGGACCTGATTCGTCGACAGGCACCGGTGTGCAGGCGCACCCGCGCGCAGCCGCCCGAACCGGCGCTGGAGGGCCCTCGCCGCGACGGCACCGGCCCGCGCCGACCCCGGCCCGGCCCGCCTCGGTCGACGAATCAGGAGGATCGTGCGGAACCTCCGCCGCGCCTCCCGGCCCGGAGGCCCGGTCCTGAGTTGCCGACCGATGCCGACGGGCGCGGACGGAACACGCCGCACCAGCCCGCTGCGGCCAGGCAGCCCGCTGCGGCCAGGCAGCCCGCTGCGGTCAGGCGGCCCGCTGCGGTCAGGCGGCGGACGCGGTGGCGACGGACGGGACGGACCGCGCGGGGCGGACGTGCGTGAACGCCGCCCAGATCGCGGCGACGTCGGCGGTGCGCTCGAAGTCCTGCGTCGCGTGGTACTCGCGTCGCACGAAGTCGACGAAGGCGGTGGTGGTCGTCGGGTCAGCGGCGCGCGCGGAAGCGGCAGCGACGACCCCGGCCCGCGCCTCCTCGGTCGACGAATCAGGAGGATCGTGCGGAACCCGCGCCGCGGCTCCCGACCGGGAGGCCCGATCCTGAGTTGTCGACCGATGCCGCGTGCAGGCGCGCACCCGCGCGCAGCCGCCCGAACCGGCGCTGGAGGGCCCTCGCCGCAACGGCACCGGCCCGCGCCGACCCCGGCCCGGCCCGCCTCGGTCGACGAATCAGGAGGATCGTGCGGAACCTCCGCCGCGCCTCCCGGCCCGGAGGCCCGGTCCTGAGTTGCCGACCGATGCCGACGGGCGCGGACGGAACACGCCGCACCAGCCCGCTGCGGCCAGGCAGCCCGCTGCGGCCAGGCAGCCCGCTGCGGTCAGGCGGCCCGCTGCGGTCAGGCGGCGGACGCGGTGGCGACGGACGGGACGGACCGCGCGGGGCGGACGTGCGTGAACGCCGCCCAGATCGCGGCGACGTCGGCGGTGCGCTCGAAGTCCTGCGTCGCGTGGTACTCGCGTCGCACGAAGTCGACGAAGGCGGTGGTGGTCGTCGGGTCAGCGGCGCGCGCGGAAGCGGCAGCGACGAGCTGGGTGCGGAACGGTTCCGTGAGGGTGGGGACGAACGGCATCGGTCTTCTCCGGTGTGGGCCCGAGGGACGGGCGGGGGCGGTGGGCTGGATCATCGTGCAACGCCGTCGCGGGCCGGCCAAGTCCCCCGTTCGTGGAGCGCTCGCCCGAGGGACACCGCCCACCCCGCGCTCGCCCGAGGGACTCCGCCGTAACACGACGGAACGCGAGTGGACCCTCCCCACAGGCGCCTGCACAGTGGAGGCACGTTCTGCCGCAGCACCGGCCGGAACGCAGCAGCACGACGCACCACCGCACACCGAGCACCAGGAGCACCGATGTCCGCCGCACCGACCCTTCCCGACCGCCCCCGCCGCCGACGCCCCCTCGGCTGGATCATCGCCGCGATCGTCGTCGTCGTCGCGATCATCGTCGCGATCGTCGTCGCCGCCACCCGGGGCGGGGACGACACCGCGTCGTCGGGCTCGTCCTCCGCGGCGCCGAGGACCGTCACGATCGGCGTGGCCGACAAGTCCCTGCCCTACTGGGCGACGTACACCAAGCTCGCGAAGTCGCGACTCGACGTGACGGTCAAGCTCGTCAACTTCTCGGACTACAGCCTCCCGAACCCGGCGCTCAAGCAGGGGCAGGTCGACCTCAACCAGTTCCAGCACATCCAGTACCTGGCGAACTACGACGTGACGGCGCACGACACGCTGCAGCCGATCGGCGCGACCGCCGTGTACCCGCTGCCGCTCTACTCGACGACGGTCAGCAAGCCGTCGGGGTTCAGCGACGGCGCGAAGATCGCGATCCCGAACGACGCCATCAACGAGGCCCGGGCGTTGCTCGTGCTGCAGTCCGCCCACCTGTTGGAGCTCCGGGACGGCGGGAGCGCGTTCTCGACGACGGCCGACATCACGTCGCACAAGGTCGACGTCACGACGGTCGACGCCTCGCAGACGGCGAACGCGCTGCAGAACGGCTCGGTGGACGGTGCCGTCGTGAACAACAACTACGCGACCGCTGCGGGCCTGTCGAAGCACGACGCGATCTACCAGGACGACCCGTCGAGCACCTCGGCGGCCCCGTACGTGAACGTGTTCGCGGCGCGCAAGGCGGACGTCCACGACGCGACGTACCTCGCGTTGGCCAAGCTGTTCCACGACAGCGCCGTGCAGAAGGTGTTCCTGAAGGACTACCCGGACGCGGTCGTGCGCTCCACGTCGGCGACCGAACTGCAGCACGAGCTGCGGTCCGTCGAACAGGACGCGAAGGCCGCACAGGGCTGACCCGTCGGCCCTCCGGCCCACCAGCCGGGAGGCCCGCCCCACCCCGGACGCGCACGGTCACGAGCCGTGCGCGTCCGCCCGTCCCCACCGGAAGGACCCATGCCCGCGCTCGTCCGCCTCGAGGCCGTCTCGAAACGCTACGTCCGCCGCGACCACGACGACCCCGTGGTCGCGGTCGACGACGTCACCCTCGATGTGGAGGAGGGCGAGGTCCTCGGCATCATCGGCTACTCCGGTGCGGGCAAGTCCACGCTCGTGCGGCTCGTCAACGCGCTCGAGCTGCCGACGTCGGGACGGGTCACCGTCGCCGGTCAGGAGCTCACGAGCCTGCCGGAACGCGACCGGCGTCAGGCCCGACGCCGCATCGGCATGATCTTCCAGCAGTTCAACCTGTTCCGCTCGCGCACGGTCGCGGGCAACGTCGCCTACCCCCTGCGCGTCGCCGGGGTCCGCC
Source organism: Curtobacterium sp. MCBD17_035 (assembly GCF_003234815.2). Taxonomy (NCBI): domain Bacteria; kingdom Bacillati; phylum Actinomycetota; class Actinomycetes; order Micrococcales; family Microbacteriaceae; genus Curtobacterium; species Curtobacterium sp. MCBD17_035. The sequence continues at coordinate 2,442,499 of NZ_CP126279.1, forward strand.
GCGAGGAACGGGACCGCCGGGTGGCGGAGCTCCTCGACTTCGTCGGTCTGCTCGACCGCGCGCACGCCTACCCCGAGCAGCTGTCGGGCGGGCAGAAGCAGCGGGTCGGCATCGCCCGGGCGCTCGCCACGAACCCACCGCTGCTCCTCGCCGACGAGGCCACGAGCGCGCTCGATCCCGAGACCACCACCGAGGTCCTGTCGTTGCTCCGCCGCGTGAACCGCGAGCTCGGGGTGACGATCATGGTCATCACCCACGAGATGGACGCAGTCCGGCAGATCGCCGATCGCGTCGCCGTCATGGAGCGCGGCCGCGTCGTCGAGGTCGGCGACGTGTACGACGTCTTCTCGGCGCCGGGCACCGAGGCCGCGCGTCGATTCGTCCGATCGGCGCTGCACGACCGGCCCTCCGCGGCGACCCTCACCCGGCTCCGCGACCGCCACCCCGGCCGGCTCGTGACCGTGCGGATCACGGACGAGCACGGCCTCCAGGCGCGGATCGACGCGGTGTTCGCCGCGGCCGGCGTCGGAGCGGAGCTCGTGTACGGCGGCGTCAGCGAGATCCGCGAGCGCCGCATCGGCGCGCTGACCTACGAGCTCTCCGGCGCGGACGCCGTGGTCGACCGCGCACTCGCGGCACTCCGGCAGGCAGGGGTCACCGCGGACGAGGAACGACCGACCGCCCCGACGCCGGACATCGCCGACGGCCCGACAACGGAGGAGGCCCGCTCATGACCACCGGACTGCAGGGGTTCGTGACGACGATCGACGTGTACCTGTCCTCGATCCGGGACACCCTCGTCATGTCGCTCGTCTCGTTGGTCGTCGCGGGCGTCATCGGGCTCGCGCTCGGCCTGGCCCTGTACGCCACTCGACCGGGCAACCTGCTCGGACACCGCGGCGTCTTCACGGTCCTCAACGTCATCGTGAACATCGTCCGGCCGATCCCGTTCGTGATCTTCCTGGCCGCCGTCGCACCGTTGTCCCGAGGCGTCGTCGACACCACGATCGGGGTGCCCGCGGTGACGTTCGCGATCTCCCTCGCGGCGGCGTTCGCCGTGGCCCGGATCGTCGAGCAGAGCCTCGTGTCCCTCGACCCGGGCGTCGTCGAGGCCGCGCGGTCGGCCGGCGCGCACCCGCTGGCGATCGTGCTGACGGTGCTCATCCCCGAGGGACTCGGGCCGCTCGTGCTCGGCTACACCTTCATCTTCGTCGGCATCGTCGACATGACCGCGCAAGGCGCCCTGGTCGGTGGAGGCGGCCTCGGCGAGTACGCGATCACCTACGGGTCGCAGCGCTACGACTGGTGGATCGTGTACATCTCGGTCGCGACGATCGTCGTCATCGTGCAGCTCGGCCAGTTAGTCGGCAACCGGTTGGCGCAGGCGACGCTCCGGCGCTGACGACGGACGGGAGGTCCGGGACCGGCCCGCACCACGCCTCCCGTCCGGCGCGACGGACGGGAGGGCCGGGACCGGCCCGCACCACGCCTCCCGTCCGGCGCGACGGACGGGAGGGCCGGGACCGGCTCGCACCGCGCCTCCCGGCCCGGCGGATGGCGCGGGTCAGGCCGCCGGCTCGGCGACCGACGACGGAGCGCCGCTGATCGCGGGGGCCTCGTAGTGGGCGGTGACGAGGATCGGACGGTGGTCCGAGATGCCCGCGGGGAGCGTCTCGACGCCCGCGATGTGCAGACCGACGCTCGTCGCGAAGTCGAAGTGCCCCGTGAACCGGCGGTACCGCAGGTAGGTCGGCTGGTCGCTCAACGAGAGGGCGAAGCCGTGCTCCTCGATCTTCTTGCGGAGGTTCGTCTGGAACCAGGGGTAGTTGAAGTCCCCCACCATGATCGCCGGTGCCTCGCTCGACAGGTCACGGACGAACTGGTGCGCGGCCTCGATCTGCTTGCGCCGCAGGCTGTTCGTCGCCGTCAGGGGCGAGGCGTGGAAGGACGCCACGATGACCTCCGCGTCCGCCTCGTGGTCCTCGAGGTGCATCGCGATGAGCCGCTCGTGCGCGGGCGCCAGGACGCGGTCGTGCAGGGACTTCTGCAGCGAGTGGATCGTGAAGTCGCGCACATCGAACCGGTCGTCGCGCTTGTAGATCGCGAGCCCGAGCCGATTCGCGCTCGTCGACGCCGCGAGGGTGAGCCCCCCGACCTCGGGCGCCAGGTCGTTGCTGTCGCACTCCTGCACGCACAGCACGTCGGCCTGGGACGCCTCCGCCAGTGCGGCCAGCTCCCCGTTCGCGGTGTGCTCGCGCAGGTTGTAGCTCACCACTCGGATGGCTCGCTGCTCTCCGCCCTGCATGTCGCCTCGCATCCTGCCGTTCGTCGTTCGTCCGACCTGGTGGTCGCGCGCCAGGGCAGGGCCCCGGCGCCGCCTTCGGACCGTACCCCCGGTACGCAAGCGCTCGCTGTGACTGTATCGCCGCGAGGCGCCCGAGGGTACGGGGCACCTGGACCCCGGCCGTGAATGACGGACGGCGGAGCGGCCCGGCCCTACCGTTCGGGTCATGAGCTACAGCCAGCCTGACCCTGCCGAAGAGTCCACCACGCCCGAGGCGCCCGAGCAGCCGGACACCGACGCGCCCGACGAACGCCAGCAGTCCGCCGAGGACATGCCCGACGGCCTGCACGGGACGAACGACCACGCCGACCTCGGCGACGACGTCGACTCGGGCAGCCCCGAGCAGTGAGACCGTGGAGGACCCGCTCGCGTGGCGGGTCCTCCCCCACGCATCGCCCGGTGGTGCGGATCCTCCCGCGGCGCGCACCACTCGGCGGCGCGCCGCTCGTCGCGCCTCCGCTCAACGGGCGGCCGCGCGGCGAGCCGGACGCACCGCTGACCCGGCGTCGCGGCTCATGAGCACGCCCTCGAGGCACGCTGCCGCGAGCAGCACCGTGATGACGACGAACGCCGCGTCGTAGGGCACGGAGGACCCCGGGCCGCCGAGCGGTGCCGCAGCGCGGAGCACCACCGCGGCCACGGCCACGCCGAACCCGGCGGCCACCTGCTGCAGCGTCGACGAGAGCGTGTTCGCCGGCGTCATCGCCGTGGGCTCGACGTCCGCGAACGCGATCGTGTTGTACGCCGTGAACCCCACAGAACGTGCGGCACCGCTCACCACGAGCAGGACCGCGAGCACCCAGAACGGCGTCGTCGGCGTCAGGAACGTCATGAGCACGACGGACACCGCGGCCGTCGCCGTCGAGCCGATGACGACGGGCCGGTACCCGAACGCGCGGAGGAGCGGCGTCGTCGTCGGCTTGATCCCGAGGTTGCCGACGAACACGAACAGCACCGCGGACCCCGCCGCGACCGCGGACCAGCCCCAGGCGTCCTGGAACAACAGCGGCAGGACGAACGGCACCGCCGACACACCGAGCCGGAACAGCGAGCCCCCGGCATGCGACACCCGGAAGGTCTCGAGCCGCAGTGCGTCGAGCCCGAGGATCGGGTGGTCCGCCCGGCGGAGGTGTCGCACCGCGAGCCAGCAGCAGACCGCCCCGACGACGCCCGCGACCGTCGCCGCGACCACCGGCACGTGGGTGAGGGACAGCAGCGACGCCATCACCACGAGGCCGCCCAGCCCGAGACACGCGAGCACCGCGCCCACCCAGTCGAAGGGCACGCGCTCGGCGCCACGCTCCTGCGGCACGAGGACGGCCGCGGCGACGAGTGCGACCGCGCCGATCGGCAGGTTCACGAGGAAGATCCAGTGCCAGGACAGCGCGTCCACGAGCACCCCGCCGAGGAACGGCGCGACGATCGGTGCGGCCAACGCCGGCCACGTGAGGATCGCGATGGCGGTCACGAGGCGGTCGCGGCCCGCGCTCCGGAGCACCACGAGCCTCCCGACCGGCACCATGAGCGCGCCACCGAGACCCTGGACGACCCGCCATGCCGTCAGGGTCGCGAGCGAGTCCGCCGCGGCGCACAACCCCGACGCGGCGGTGAAGACGACGATCGCGCCGAGGAACACCGTGCGCGACCCCACCCGGTCCGTCACCCATCCGCTCACGGGGATGAGGACCGCCAGGGTCACGAGGTACGCCGTGATCGCGATGCCGACCGCCGCCGAGTCGACGCCGAGGTCCCGCCCGATCGCCGGCGCCGCCGTGCTGACGATCGTGCCGTCGAGCAGCTCCATGAAGTACGTGCCCGCGACGAGGACGGCCAGGGCCGTCGCGCTCCGTCGCCGTCGTCCGGTCTGCGCCTGCGTCGTCGCCTCGCTCATCTCCGTTCGAGCGTAGTCCGACGCGCGTGCCCCGGCGGTCCCCCCAGGAACGCCGTCTATCGTGGCGGCGTGAGGTCTGCTCGGAGGGTGCCACCCGCCCGCGGTGAGGTGGCTGCATGAGGGGCCCCGACGAACTCGAGCGCCCCGCTCGGCCCGCCGCCGTCTCGGTCGTCGCCCGTCCCTCCCGGAACCGCCTCGCCGACCTCGCCGTCAGCACACCCGCATGGGCGGTGGTCCTCGTCCTGTTCGCGGCGTCGCGGATGCTGTCGACCACGTGGCTCGCCCTGGTGTACCCGCTCATCGTGCGGGCGCAGCCAGCGAACGCCATCCGGGGCAACGACCACGGGTTCCTGACGTTCCTGACGAGCTGGGACGGCCAGTACTACGAGGACATCTCCCTGCACGGGTACCCGTCCGTGCTCCCGACGGACGCCCTCGGACACGTCATGCAGAACAACTGGGCGTTCCTGCCGGCGTTCCCGTTCACGATCCGGATGCTGACGGCCTCCACGGGCCTCCCGTTCCGGATCGGCGCGCCGCTCATCGCCACCATCGCCGGCCTCGTCGCCGCATACCTGCTGCACGCGCTCGTCCGCGAGCGCGCCGGCGGCACCGCCGCGTTGTGGGCCGTGTTCTTCTTCTGCCTCGGGCCGCTCTCGTTCCTGCTCGAGGTCGGGTACGCCGAGAGCATGTTCCTGGCGCTCGTGTTCGGTGCCCTCCTCGCCATGCAGCGGCGGCGGTACCTGCCACTCACCCTGCTCTCGATGGTGGCGGCGTTCACCCGTCCCGGCGAGCTGGCGATCCCCCTCACACTCGGGGTGGTCGCCCTCGTCCGGTACGTCCGGGACCGCGGGTCGTTCCCCGTGCGCGAGCGACTCACCGTCATCGGGACCGGACTCGTCACCGCCGCCGCAGGTGTCGCGTGGCCGGTCATCGCGTCGCATGCCACCGGCCGGCCGAACGCGTACCTCGACACCGAGATGTCGTGGTGGGTCAACTTCATCGGTCGGGTGCACTTCGTGCCGCTCTCGCCCTGGTTCCTCACCGCGGCCCGCTGGGTCGGTGTCGGCGGGGTGCTGCTCGTCATCGCCATGGCCGTCGCGTACGGCGTGTGGTTGTCCCGGCGGTCCACGCGCGAGCTCGGGCTCGTCACCGTCGTGTTCGCGGCCGCGTACGCGCTGTACGTGTTCGCCGTGTCGATCCCCATGGCCTCGACCCCGCGGCTCCTCATGCCGCTCGCGCCGCTGACGGGGTCGCCCGAACTCGTCGCGCGGCCGTGGGCGCGATGGATCATGGTCAGCGGGGCGCTCGTCGGGCAGCCGGTGCTCATCGCGGTGCTGTGGCTGATGGGGCCGCCGTAGGCAGAGGCAGAGGCGGACGCGGACCGGCCCGCTGGCGGTGGTCCACCGACTCGGGGATCTGGGTCCGGTCGACGGCGCCGGGAGTACGGTCCCGGCCATGACCGGTCCGCACGATGACGACCCGACCCTGGTCCGGAACCAGCCAGCCCTGACGACCTCGGACGGCACGATCTGGGTCGTGGTCGGCGCCATCACCGCGATCGTCGTCGGGCTCGTGATGTGGCTCATGGGGCTGCTCGTGCCCGCCGTGGGATGGACCGGCCTCGTGCTCGTGCTCGCGCTGTTCGTCGCCATGCTCGTCGTGCGGTTCGCCGTCCGGCACGTGCGGCACCGGCTCGCGACGCTCGCGGCTCTCGAGGGCGCGATGGTCCTCGTCGGCCTCGTGGTGGTGTTGGTCGTGCTCGTCGGGCAGGCGCGCGCGGTCGGTTGACGGGGTGGCTGCCCGGACCCCCGCCGGCGCGGCTCGCGGCTCGCGGCTCCGCGGGGTGCGGCTCGCGGCTCGCGGGGTGCGGTTCCGCGGGGTGCGGTTCCGCGGCTCCGCGGGGTGCGGCTCGCGGCTCCGCGGGGTGCGGCTCGCGGCTCCGCGGGGTGCGGTTCCCGGGGTGTGGCGCCGGGGACCGCAGTTCCCGGAGGCGCGGCTGTCGTCTGTGCTGATCTGGGCCCCCTCCCCCGGCAGCGCCGACAACTCAGGAAAACCTCGCCAGCCGGGAGGCCCGACACCCGACCGGCACCGATCCTCCTGAACCGTCGACCACAGGCGGCAGATCAACCGAGGCGGCGCGTCGAGACCAACCCACGTGACGACCTCCGAACAGCCCGGAGGGCCGAGCCTGAGCCCGTCGCCCCGCCTCCTCGGCAGCGCCGACAACTCAGGAAAACGGCGCCAGCCGGGAGGCCCGGCACCCGCCCGGCACCGATCCTCCTGAACCGTCGACCAGGGGCGGCAGACCAACCGACAACTCAGGAAAACGGCGCCAGCCGGGAGGCTCGGCACCCGCCCGGCGCCGATCCTCCTGAACCGTCGACCGCAGGCGGGAGATCAACCGACAACTCAGGAAAACCTCGCCAGCCGGGAGGCCCGACACCCGACCGGCACCGATCCTCCTGAACCGTCGACCACAGGCGGGAGATCAACCAACAACTCAGGAAAACTGCGCCAGCCGGGAGGCCCGGCACCCGCCCGGCACCGATCCTCCTGAACCATCGACCGCAGGCGGGAGATCAACCAACAACTCAGGAAAACGGCGCCAGCCGAGAGGCCCGACACCCGACCGGCACCGATCCTCCTGAAGCCGGTCTGCTCGGTCGGGGGTGTCACCGGCGGAGTTCCCCGGGACCTCCCGCGCCCGCGGCGAGTCAGTCGGTCCCCACGCCCGGCCCGCGGATCACGGTCTCGACGTCGACGACCTGGGGCGTGGCGGGCATGGAGGCGAAGCCGAACCGGACCGGCGGGTCGAGCGGTGTCAGGGTGCCGAGGTCAGCGCCGTCCCACGTGCCCGTCACTGCGGTCACCGCATGAGCGCCGGTCACGCCGTAGTACTCCCGCCGACCTCCCCCGGCAGAACCCGCGGTCCCCGCCCCGCGCACCAGCAGGCGCGCGACCGGATCGACGATCGCGAGCCATCGGGGATCGGTGGCGATCCTCCGCGGAACGAGCCGGAGCAACCGGCCGAGGAGTGTGATCGCGCCGACGGTGACCTCGAGGTGGAGCGGTCCGGCGTCGAACTCCAGGCCACGTGTGGTTCGAACGAGGTGCACATCGACGACCCGGGTCGCGTCGAACCGGTAGGTGCTCGACACGTACCGCTCGACGAGTTCGTCCGGCGCCAGGAGCAGGCTGCTGCCGTCGGGCAACTCGACGAACACGTCGGTGAAGTGCCGGAACGGGGAGTCCTGCCACATCCCGACGACGATGCGGTGCCCGGACGTGGTCCCGACGCCGAGGATCCGTCCGCGGAACCGCTCCTCGCGCGCTGAGCGGTCTCGTCGGCTGGACGTGTGGGCCATCGCTGGATGCTACCGGGGCGCGGCCGGACGGACGCACGAGGGTCACCGCCGTCGCGTTGTCACATCCGCCGTACGGGAGGAGGCGCACCGGACCCGAGTTCGGGTCATCGGATCCGGTGCACGCGGGCACGAGCGGACGGCCGTCTGCATGACACAGCTCGACGCGGCTCGCCCCTTGTTTGTGTTCGGTGCCCTCCGCCTCCGGGTTTGGTCACGGATCACCATTTCAGGGAGGCCCGTGGCGCCTCGGTCAGACCGCGGGGACCTCCTCAGCGAGCATCTCCTCGACGAGCGGCTTGACCTTCGTGCCGTACAGCTCGATCGACCGCATCATGTGTTCGTGCGGGAGTCGACCGGTGCTGTAACGGAGATCGAAGCGCGAGACCCCGAGGATGCGCATGTTTCGCGCGATCTTCTTCGCGACCGTCTCGGGCGATCCCACGTAGAGGGAACCGCCCGCCGACAGGCCAGCGCGGTACTGCGACTCGTCGAAGGGCGGCCACCCGCGCTCGCGTCCGAGCCGATCCGTGACGTCCTTGTGGTACGGGTAGAACAGCTCGGCCGCCTCGTCGTCCGTCGCTGCGACGAACCCTGGCGAGTGCATGGCGATCGGCTGCTGCGGGAGCTCGAACTGGTCGAGCGCCTGTCGGTAGAGGCGCGAGAACGGTGCGAACTGAGCGGGCTGACCGCCGATGATCGCGAGGAACAGCGGGAACCCGTAGCTCGCCGCCCGGATCACGGACTGCGGCGAACCCCCGACTCCGATCCACGTCGGGATGCGGCCGTGTTCGGTCTTCGGCCAGACCTCTTGCTCGTGGAGCGGGGCGCGCTTCGTGCCGGACCAGCTGACCGGTCCCTCTTTGAGGACCTCGGCGAAGAGCTCGAGCTTCTCCTCGAAGAGGGTCTCGTAGTCTGCGAGGTCGAATCCGAAGAGCGGGAACGACTCGGTGAAGGACCCGCGGCCGAGCACGACCTCGGCGCGCCCGTTGGACAGCGCGTCGACGGTCGCGAACCGCTCGTAGACCCGCACCGGGTCGTCTGAGCTCAGCACCGTGACCGCGGAACCCATGTGGATCCGTTCGGTGCGCGCGGCGATGGCCGCCAGGACGACCTCGGGTGCGCTGACGGCGAAGTCGACGCGGTGGTGTTCACCGACCCCGATGAAGTCAATGCCCACCTGGTCGGCGAGGACCGCCTGCTCAACCACGTTGCGGATGCTCTGGGCCTGGGTCAGACGGACACCCGCGGTCGTCTCGGTCACGTCACCGAACGTGTCGAGCCCGAGCTGGACCGCTCCGACCCGGTCCGGCGCCGCGGGCGGGACGTCGACCGGACGCCCGGGTCCCGCGCCACCACCGCTGATGTTGCCAAATGCGCTGCCACCCATGAAGTCCTCCAGACGGATCAATGCGTTTGCATGATCCTACAACCGGTTCAGTACGCCAGAATTCCGCGATGCGACGGGAAGGCGCGGGAGCATCAGGAACGCGTGCCGAGCCTCCCGGGCGTCGCCAACCGCGCGTGCTCGAGGACCACGCCGGACGGTCCGACGGCCGCGGCGACGACCGACAGGGTCGCGAATCGGCCGTCGGCACGGAGATCGTCACGGAGGATCGCGTCCGGTCGGTCCGGCGCGACGTCGGCACCCGAACGGAGCACGGCGAACCAGTCCTCCCAATCGGCCCCGAGCCCCGTCGTCGGCGCCTCCGCCGCGAGGAGTGGCTCGATCGACGGTGGCGGTCCGACCGGAGCCGATGCGTGGCGGAAGGGATCGAGCCACCGAGCGATCCGTGGGAGCGCGACGTCGTCCGGAGCGCCTTCCGTCACGACGTGGACGCCCGGTCCGAGTCCTCGCGTGAGGACGCGCGTACCATCCCACGACGTCACGCGCACCCCCTGCGGCGTTGCGTGGACCAGGTTGTAGGAGCGCTCGGTCGGCCGCTCGCTCGCCCGGGTGGCCCCCGTGACGGCGTCGAGCGGAAGCCACCCCCGCGTCGCCCAACCGCCGTCCGTCGCGGGCACGGGCTCGGCGCGGTTGAGGACGACCGCGAGGGCTCGGCGAGGAGCGGACGCTGCGAGCCACGCGCCCCCTGCCGTCCGATCCCGGACACCGACCACGTCGTCGCCGCGGTCCTGCCACCAGGCGCGTGGGGGGTCCCAGGGACGGGACGGGTCCTCGTCTCGCAGTGCGAGCAGGGTGACCGGCCACGCGGTGTCGGGTTCGACCCGGACGACGACGGTGCACATGCGTCGATCATCGCACCCGCCGCACGACGTCCGGGGCTCGCCTGCCCACCTGTGGACGCGCCTCGACGTCGAGCAGCATGTGGACGCGATGGCGCCCGAACGCCCCTGCCCAGGCTCAGCGGACGCGTGAAACAGCGCGCACTGTGGAGAGAGCGATGCGTTGTGGAGGACGGCCTGCCGCTCCCTGCCCGCTGGTACCGTCGGCCGGGCGGGGATCGGCCCCGCCGGAGCGGAGGTCGACCGTGTCACAGTCCGAGCAGCGCCGGACGATCGTCGTGGGCATCACCGGCGGCATCGCGGCGTACAAGGCCGTCGGAGTCGTGCGGGCGTTCGTACGGCTCGGACACGACGTCCACGTGGTCCCGACCGAAGGAGCACTGCGCTTCGTCGGACTGCCCACACTCGAGGCCATCAGCCGTAACCCCGTGTCGACGAGCGTGTTCGAGGAGGTCGCGGAGGTCCGCCACGTCGCGCTCGGGCGCCGCGCGGACCTCGTCGTCGTCGCACCGGCCACGGCCGACTTCCTGGCACGGACCGCGGCGGGACTGGCCGGAGACCTGCTCGGAACGACCCTGCTCGCGACGACAGCACCGGTCGTCGTGGCGCCAGCGATGCACCCGCAGATGTGGGACCACCCCGCAACCCGCGCGTCGGTCGCCACCCTGCGGGAGCGGGGCGTCCACGTCGTCGGTCCGGAGGACGGGCCGCTCACCGGCGAGGACTCGGGGATCGGGCGCATGAGCGAGCCCGACGCCATCTTCGCGGCAGCGCTCGCCGTCCTGCCCGCGAGCGGAACGGGTGGACGCGACGAGTCGTCCGCTGCGACGACGGTCACCACCGCGGCCGACAGCCGGGAGGCCCGCCACGGGTGGACACCGACCGCTCCCGTCCCCCATGTCGACGAGTCGACCACCGCGCCCGAGACCGCGGTGCACCCCGACGCCCGACGCGGGGACCTGTCGGGCAACCACGTCGTGGTGAGTGCGGGCGGCACCCGTGAGCCGGTTGACCCCGTGCGGTACATCGGCAACCGCTCGAGCGGGCGGCAGGGAGTCGCGATCGCGGCCGAGGCAGCCCGCCGGGGAGCCGTCGTGACCCTCGTGGCGGCGAACATCGAGGACGCGGTGCTCGCGGCCATGGACGACGCGCCCGATGCACTCCCGGTCGAGGTCATCCGGGTGGGCACCGCGCTCGAGCTCGCCGATGCCGTCCACGCCGCCGCGGTGGCCGCTGACGTCGTCGTGATGACGGCGGCCGTCGCCGACTTCCGTCCGGCCGAGGTCCGACCATCGAAGCTCAAGAAAGAGGACGCGGGCGACCACCTGACGCTCGAACTCGTCCGGAACCCCGACGTCCTCGCCGACCTCGTGGCGGCGCGCCGTGCGGGCCAGCTCGTCGTCGGGTTCGCGGCCGAGACCGAGCCCGACCGCGCCGCTCGCCTGGACCTGGCCCGCGACAAGCTGGGCCGCAAGCCCGCTGATCTGCTCGTGGTGAACCGGGTCGGCTGGGACCACGGGTTCGAGCGTGGCCACAACGCCGTCGAGGTCCTGGCTGCCGGAGGCGACGTGGTGCGCGAGGCGTCGGGATCGAAGGCCGAGATCGCCCATGTGGTGCTCGACCTCGTGGCGACAGCGCTGACGTGACCCGCGCAGCGGAATCCGGGCCTTCCGGGCGCCCCGGCGGCCCCGGCCGCCCCGGTCGCTCGGGCCGCCCCGCTCGCTCCGGCCGCCCCGCTCGCACGGGCGGATTCGAATGCCGATGCAGCACAGCCGACCGGTCCAGGATGGCCTGATGCGACGAACACGACGCGCGCGCCGCGCGGCCACGACGGCTCGCGGACTCGCGATCCTGTTCACCGGGGCTGGCGTGACCCACTTCCTCCGTCCCCGTGTGTACGACGGGATCGTGCCGGAGGCCTTGCCGACTCGTGCGACGACGATCGGTTCGGGCGTCGCCGAGGTGGCGGTGGCGGCGGCGCTGGCGGTGCCACGCACCCGGCGGATCGGCGGATTCGCGGCTGCCGCGCTCTTCGTCGCGGTCTTCCCCGCGAACCTCAAGATGGCGCGTGACCTGCTCGACGACCCGCGCTCGCAGCGACGGATGCGCGTGGCGGCCCTGCTGCGCCTCCCGCTGCAGGTGCCCCTCGTGCGGTGGGGCCTCCGCGTCGGCATGGACAGCAGGCCATGACGAACGGACCCCAGGAGCTCGACGCCCTCGCCGACATCCTCGTGGCGCAGACGGCCGCGCCGCTCCCGCACCGAGCCGTCACCGCGCACCGCTGGGCGGACGTGGTGTTCGCGTCCTGGCGGGTGGACGCGGACACGGTGGCCAGCCTCGTGCCACCGCGGACCGAGCCGGACCGGATCGACGGAAGCGCATGGGTGTCACTGACGGCGTACGAGTTCCGCCGGACCACGGTGCCGCCGCTGCCGCCGCCCGGGCCGCTCGGTCGCCTGACGGAGATCACCGTCGAGGTGCCCACCGTCGACGACGCCGGTCGACACGGAACGACCTACCTGACCGTGGACACGCAACACGTGCCGGCCGTGCTCGCAGCGCGCATCGGGATCGGCGTGCCCTACACGGCAGCGCGAGCGGGATCACGGCGCGACGGGGACGTCCTCGCCCACCGCACCCGCCGACGGCACGGCGGCGCGTCAGCGTCGGTCCGGGTCCGTGCTGCCGGAGGGGTCACGCCGGACGCGCTGTCGGTCGCTCTCACGCACCGCCCGGGTGTCCACGCCCGCCACCTCGGCGTCACGTCGTGGTGGCGGCGCTCGCACGCTCCCTGGCAGCTGCGTGCCGCCCGGGCAGAGGAACTCCGCGGCGACCTGCCCGACGTCGTCGGGTTCCCCCGTCTGCTCGACCGCGTGCCCGACCGTCTGCTCGTCGGGGACGGCGTCGACGTCGAGTACGCATGGGGAGGCCTCGTCCGATGAGCACCACCGACGAGGATGCCGACCCCTTCGACCTCGAGCGCTTCAGGCGCGCGCAGGCCGGCGTCTTCGAGCAGGCGCTCGCCGAACTCCGCGCGGGCCGCAAGCGCTCGCACTGGATGTGGTTCGTGTTCCCGCAGATCGCTGGCCTCGGCAAGAGCGCGACGGCCGTGCGGTTCGCCATCGGTTCGCAGCGGGAGGCACGGGCCTACCTCACGCATGCCGTCCTCGGTCCACGCCTGCGCACCGCGGCGACCGTCGTCGCAGAAGCGCCCGCCCGCGACGCGATCGCGCTGCTCGGTGAGATCGACGCGGTGAAGCTCCGGTCCTCGATGACGCTGTTCGCGCACGTGGCGGAGGACGCGGCACCGTTCCGCGCCGTGCTGGACCGTTGGTACGGCGGCGAGGAGGACCGGGTGACGCTGGACCTGCTCGGCGGGTGACATCAGCATCCGCCACGTCACATATCAGGTAGCATCGCGGTACTCGAACCCGACGAGGGAGATCCGCCATGCCCGTTCCCGTGACGCCGCCCGCGCATCACCGGCTCCTCCGCGACACCGTCCGCGACCGCATCCACGAGGCCATCATGGACGGCACTCTCGAGCCGGGCGAGCGCCTGAACGACGAGGACCTGATCGCCTGGCTCGGTGTGTCCCGCACCCCCATCCGGGAGGCCCTGAGTCAGCTCGCTCGCGCCGGTCTCGTCGAGATGGCGCCGAACCGCTACACCCGCGTGACGCGGCCGGATCCCACCCAGGTGATCGAGGCCCTCCAGACCTTGGGGGTGCTCCTCGGTGGTGTGGTGCGTCTCGCGGTGCCACGTCTGTCCGGCGAGGAACGTGCTCGGGTGCTCGCCGCCCTCGACACGACGATCGTCGAGATGGCGAACCACGACGTCCTCGGGGCGAACCGTGACGCGCTGGCCCTGTTCGGGATGTTCGTCGACGCCTGCGGCAACGCCTCGCTGGTGCGGGTGTGTCGCGACACGATGGACGGACTGGCCTTCCGCCTCCGCTTACGGGACCTCGATCGGCTCGTGGACTGGGCGGGGATGACGGAGCAGTTGCGCGCTCTCCGGGCGGCGACGGCCGCAGAAGACGCGATCGCGGCCGAACTCGCGACCGAGGCGGTGCATCTGCTCCCTGCGTGACGGTTGCTCGAGGTGACGTCGCCTCGGGGGCCCACCCGGTCCTCCCGGCCGTATGATTGGTTCACAACAGCTAACCAATCGTGTCGGAGGCAGCACGTTGACCACAGCCCGCCCGGCCCTGTTCACCAAGGACCACCCCCACTACAAGTGGATCGCGCTGAGCAACACCACGCTCGGCATGCTCATGGCGACCATCAACTCGTCGATCGTGATCATCTCGCTGCCCGCGATCTTCAAGGGCATCCGGTTGAACCCGCTCGGCGCGGGGAACGTGAGCTACCTGCTCTGGATGCTCATGGGCTACATGCTCGTGACCGCCGTCCTCGTGGTCGGATTCGGGCGACTCGGCGACATGCTGGGCCGGGTCCGCATCTACAACCTCGGGTTCGTCGTGTTCTCGCTCGGGTCCGTGGCATTGGCGCTCGACCCCTGGACCGGCGGATCCGGAGCCATGTGGCTCATCATCTGGCGACTCGTGCAGGGTGTGGGCGGTGCGATGCTGTTCGCCAACTCGACGGCGATCATCACCGACGCGTTCCCGGCGCACCGGCGCGGCATGGCGCTCGGCATCAACCAGGTGGCGGCGATCGCAGGGTCGTTCATCGGCCTCATCGTCGGCGGTCTGCTCGCCGTGGTCGACTGGCGGGCGGTCTTCTTCGTGAGCGTCCCGATCGGCATCATCGGCACCATCTGGTCCTACAAGTCGCTGCACGAGGTGGGGACGAAGAGCCCCGGGCGACTGGACATCCCGGGCAACCTCACGTTCGCCGCCGGACTCACCGCGGTCCTCGCGGGCATCACGTACGGGATCCAGCCCTACGGGAACAGCGCGACCGGGTGGACCAACCCCTGGGTCGACGGAGCGATCGGTCTCGGCGTGCTCATGCTCATCGCGTTCGTCGTCATCGAGCTCCGATCCGCCCAGCCGATGTTCGACCTCGGGCTGTTCCGCATCCGCGCGTTCGCGATGGCGAACCTCGCTGGTCTGCTCGCCTCGGTCGGTCGCGGCGGCCTGCAGTTCATGCTCATCATCTGGCTGCAGGGCATCTGGCTGCCGCTGCACGGCTACTCCTACGAGGACACGCCGCTCTGGGCCGGCATCTACATGCTGCCGATCACCATCGGCTTCCTCATCGCGGGGCCGCTCTCGGGGACCCTGTCCGACCGGTTCGGCGCACGTGCCTTCGCCACCACCGGACTCGTCGTGGTCGCCGGGACCTTCGTCGCGCTCCTGCTCATCCCGGTCGACTTCCCGTACTGGCTCTTCGCGATCATCACCGGTCTGAGCGGTTTGGGCTCGGGCATGTTCGGCGCCCCGAACCGCAGCGCGATCATGAACAGCGTGCCGAAGCACCAGCGCGGTGCGGCGTCCGGCATGGCGGGCACCGTGCAGAACGCCGGGACCTCGCTGTCCATCGGCATCTTCTTCTCGCTCATGATCGCCGGACTGTCGACCACGCTGCCGGGGACGCTCACGCGGGGCCTCAGCGCCCACGGCGTGCCCTCGACGGTGGCGGAGCAGATCGGCCAGACCCCGCCCGTGGGCTCGCTGTTCGCTGCGTTCCTCGGGTACAACCCGATCGGCAACCTGCTCGGGCCGTCCGGGGTGCTGCATCGTCCGGGCGTCGACGCCGCGACCCTCACGGGCAAGGAGTTCTTCCCGCAGCTCATCTCCGGGCCGTTCCACCACGGACTCGTCGTGGTCTTCGCCGCCGCCGCGATCATGTCCGTCGTGGCCGCCGTCGCCTCGCTCATCCGAGGCAAGCGATACGTGCACGCCGACGGCGACACCGGTACCATCGCCACGACCAAGGACCCGGTGACCGACGGAGCGCGTGCATGACCGAGACCCCGATCGACCGCGGCGACGTCGCCGCGCGCCTGGCTGTGGCGGTCGGACGCATCAATCGGAGGGCACGGCCCGGCACCGGCGCGTTGAGCTACGGCCTGGTGTCGGCACTGTCGACGATCGTGCGGCTCGCTCCGCTGCGGCCCGGCGATCTCGCCCGACACGAGGTCGTCACGAAGCCGACGATGACGCGGGTGCTCAGCGACCTCGACGCGCGCGGGCTCATCGAACGGGTCACGGATCCACTCGACGGCCGCGCGTCCGTCATCACGGCCACCCCCGCGGGTGTCGCAGCCGTGCACGAGGCACGCCACGAGCGCGCGGGCATCGTGTCGCAGCTGCTCGCTGATCTCGACGACGGCGACCTGCGTGCCATCGCGGGGGCACTCGACGCGCTCGAGCGGGTCGCACAGGTCGAGCCCCTGCCCGCGCCCTCCGGTCGTTCCGCCGCGCCAACTGGGTCGGTGCACTCCGCGCCCTCCGCGCACGCAGCCAGCGGCGGGGCCGCGAGCGGCGGGGCCGGCGGCGGGACCGCGAGCGGCCGGGCTGGCGGCGGGACCTTGAGTGACACCGTCTCCGGCGAGGCGCTCGCCGCAGTGCCGGCGGCGACCTCCCGGGCTTGACGCGAGCCGGTCCTCCTGGCGGGCGGATGTTACGGCGCTCCCTCCACAGGTCGTCGCCGTGCCGCGGTGTCCACGGCGGCACGTTCCGCCACCCCTGCACCGCCCCCGGCGCTGCCACTATGACACCGTGACGATCCCGAACAGCCCGACGCGACGGTGGCCTGCCGCCGGCCTGCGGCGGATGGTGCCCCGTGACCCGGCCGAAGCCCACCGAGCAGCCAGTCCGCTGGAGCTGTTTTTCGACCTCGTGTTCGTCGTCGCGGTGTCCTTCGCGGCGACGGACCTGCATCACCTCGAGGTGCGTGGTCACCTCGCGGACGCAGTCACCGGCTACGTCCTCGTGTTCTTCGCGATCTGGTGGGCCTGGGTCAACTTCACGTGGTTCGCCACCTCGTTCGACACGGACGACTGGCTCTACCGCGTCACCACGTTCGTGCAGATGGCCGGCGTGCTCGTCCTGGCGGCCGGCATCGGACCGGCGATCGAGCACGGTGACGACTTCGTCGCCACGATGGGCTACGTGGTGATGCGCCTCGCCATGGTGAGTCAGTGGCTCCGGGCGGCGTCGGCGCACACGCGGTACCGCCGCACCGCGCTCGAGTACGCCGTCGGGATCACCGTGGTGCAGGTGCTCTGGGTCCTCCGCGTCACGGTGTTGGCCGATCTCGCGTCGACCCTGACGTTCCTCCTGCTCGTCGTCGCCGAGCTCGCCGTCCCCGTCGTCGCGGAGCGCACGGACACCACCCCGTGGCACACCCGGCACATCGCGGAGCGATACAGCCTCTTCACGCTCATCGTCCTGGGCGAGGGCCTGGTCGCGAGCGCCAACGCGGTGATCGGGGCCTTGGCGGCGTCGGAGCGCATCGGGCCCCTGCTGGCCCTGGCCGGCGCGGGTCTCGTCATCGTGGCGGCGATGTGGTGGATCTCCTTCGCGCGCAGCCAGCACGACCGGATCACCTCACTGCCGAGGGCTCTGGCCTTCGGCTACGGTCACTACGTCGTGTTCGCTGCCGCCGCCGCGATGCCCGCCGGGATCGAGGTGCGATCGCCGCCAGCGAAGGCACTGCGCGCCTCGCTCCAGCTGCGGCCGCCGCGACCATCTCGGTGCCGGTCGCCGCGTTCGTGCTCGCCGTCTGGGCGCTCGCGCTCCGGCCGACGCTCGGGAGGCCCACCAGCGCCCTCGTGGTCGTCCTCACCCTGGCAGCCGGCTTCAGCGCGTTCCTCCCGCAGCTCTCGATGGTGCTGACCGCCATCCTGTTGGCGGCGATCGTCGTGACGCTCGAGGTCGCGGACCGGAATCGGGGCCGCGGCACGAGCGGGGTCCGGAGCCGGGGTCGGGCGCGAGCGGTCGCTCCGGCGTCCAGTCGAGTCAGCTGACCGGAGCGCGGGCCGCGTGCGCCGCGGAGACGACGGGAGCCAGCGTCGCCGGTTTCCAGGCACGCCGACAGCGTTGCAGGCACGCCGACAGCGCGAGCACGCACGCGGGCGCCGACGCCTTCCCTGCCGACTGCCACGGCAACAGCCACAGCCACAGCCACAGCCACAGCCACAGCCACGCCCGCTCTGTCCGCGGCGTGGGCAACGCCTGCCCTGCCGGCGGCGTCGGCAACGCCGTGAGGTTGATCGTGAGCCCGGATGGCGGAACGATGGCGACATGCCCTTCGTCACGGCCGTCTGCCGCGTGCACCAGCTCATCCCGGACTCCGGGACGGTCGGGGTGACCGCGATCGACAAGCGGCCGGTGACCGATCCGTTGCGGGTGCGTCCACTCGGCCTCCAGGGCGACGTCCAGGCGAACCGCAAGCACCACGGCGGCGAAGACCAGGCCGTCTACGCGTACGCGGACGAGGACGCGGCCTACTTCAGTACGGTGCTCGGGCGTCCGGTGGAGCCTGGCCTGTTCGGTGAGAACCTCCGGACGAGCGGGATCGAGGTCAGCACCGCCGTGGTCGGCGAGCGCTGGCGGGTCGGCGATGGTCTCGTGCTCGAGGTGACGCTGCCGCGGGTCCCGTGCGCGACGTTCGCTCGCCGCATGAAGGTGGACAAGTGGGTGCGGACCTTCACGGACGCCAACCGCACCGGCGCCTACCTGCGCGTGGTCCGGTCCGGAGCCGTCCAAGTCGGTGATCGGATCGAGCGCTTCGACCGGCCTGCACACGGCATCACGGTCGCGGATGTGTTCGCCGGCCTCGGGCGGGATCAGGCGGTCGTGCTCCTCGAGGGCGGCCGCGGGCTCCCGTACAAGATCGAGGCGGTCGCCCGGAAGGTGCTCTCGGGGGTCCCGGCCTCGCTCTGACGTGCGGTCACGACGGCACGGTCACGACGGCACGGTCACGAACGCACGGAGGACCCGCCCGCCCACTCGGGAGCCGACGCCCGACGCGACTCGGTTCATCCCGCGCTGTCGGGAGCTGGCCGCAGGTCCCCGACGTCCCCGCGGCGCCAGGGGTCCAGCGGCCGCCGATGCCGAGGCAACCCGACGACCACGAGGTCGTACGAGCTGCCGACCAGATCCTCCACCAGGACCTCGTCGACCCCCGCACCCGGCGCGACCGTGATCCAGTGCTGCTTGTTCAGGTGGTACCCGGGCGTGATCTCCGGATGATCCCGAACGAGCGCCGCTGCGTGTGGCGGCCGGCATTTCAGGGAGACGATCGGAGTGCCGCGGAGCTCGCTGACGATGGCGAACACCTTGCCGACGACCTTGAAGACCTCAGCTCCCTCGCCGAACGGCTGCCCCTGCGTCACGGCCGGCAGCCCCGCGGCGACGCGCAATGCCGTCGCGTGCAGTCCGGGCCCGTCCATGCCCCGACCCTGCCGCACACCACCGACGCTGGCCCGGCCCTTCGCGACGTTCCTCCATCGCTCACCCGCGCTCTGGAGTCGCAGCCCCGCCTGCTCGCGCCGTCTCCCGCCGGACCGGCCGACAGCCGGACCGGCCGACAGCCCCGGACACTGTGCCCGCCCGTCACACCGTCCTCGCGTGCCCGCACAACGGCCGCCACCACCCCGCCCCGCCGCCATCGCCGCTCGCCCCGCCGCCATCGCCGCTCGCCCGGCCGGGCGGCCCGGCCGGGCCGCGAGTCAGCCGGCCAGCCGGCCAGCCGATCTCATCGTCGACAAGTCAGGAAAACGGCCTCCAGACCGCCGGAACGGCCGGAACCGGGAGGCCCGTTCCTGAGCGAGCAACGAAGCCCGCACTCTGTGCCCCCTCCACAGCATCGTCGACAGGGCGGTCGTCCCCGGGTTCCTCCGGGAGCGAGCACGAAGCCGAGGCGACCCGGCACCATCGACGAGATGAACCACGTCCAACACCTCGTCTCCGCGGCGGGCGGGCTCCTGCACCGACGCGACCTGGTCGGCGCAGGAGTGCGCGACCGACAGTTGACCGCTGCCGTCAGGACCGGCACCGTCCGCCGCCCGCGCCGCGGGTGGTACTCGACCTGGGCGCCCGAGGACCCACGGTTCGTCGCCGTCCGCGTCGGGGGCCGGCTCACCGGCTTCATCGCACTGGCCCCGCTGCTGCCATGGAGCGCTGACGGGCGCCGCACACCGGCGCCGATCACGGTCTCCGTTCCGCGGAACGCCGCCCGTCTCCGGCCCCGACGTGGCGTCCGCGTCGTGTACGACCCGCCGCGGGTGCAGGACCGCGGCTCGGAGTGGGCAGTCCATCCTCGTGACGCACTCGCCCGTGCGATCGTGGACGCACCGTTCGACGAGGCCGTTGCACTGCTCGACTGGGCCATGCACTCCGGCGCACTGACGCGCGGCGACGTCCTGGCCGCGGTCGGCTCGCTCCCGGAAGACGCTCGCGGCGTCCTCGACTGGGCGGATCCCCGCTGCGACAGTTACCCGGAGAGCATCGCCAGGACCAGACTCCGCCGAGCGGGCCACGCCGTCCGTCCCCAACTTCCTCTCCCGACCGGCGAACGCGTCGACCTCCTCGTCAACGGTGCTGTCGCACTCGAGATCGACGGTCGTGCCTTCCACGAGGCCACGTTCGAGCGAGACCGGCGGAAGGACCTCACGATCGCCGCGTCAGGTCTGGTCCCGCTTCGGGTGTCTGCGCGGATGATCGCGACGCTCTGGCCGCAAGTGGTCGCCGCCGTCGAGCGAGCCTCGAGGACGCGCTCGCACGGGCGCCGTTCAGCATGGGTGCGCGCGGTGCGGGAGACGCCCGGTGCTCGGCGACGGTGGCACCTCCGCCGCAGCGGTCCCCTCCCCGCACCCACCTGGTAGCCGCGATACCGAGCCCCGTACACGGAGGGCCGGCACGATCCGGTGCGCGCGAAGCACCGTGTGAGCGTGTTCGCCGCCTCACGGCCCCTCCCGTCGCTCACGCAGCCCTTCCCTCGCCAGCTGCACTGCAATCACCTGCCGCTGAGCGGAACCGGCCCCCGGCCGCGAGCAGCCAGCCCGTCAGCGCCGACGCGGACGCGCGACGCCGGGTTGGCCCGTGACCAGCGAGCCGGGAGGCACGTCATGCGTCACGACCGTTCCCGCTCCCACCACCGAATCAGACCCGACGGTGATCGAACCGAGGACCACCGCGCCCGCACCGAGCATCACTCGGTCGCCGATGCGCGGGTGCCGTTGCCCCTGGCCGCCGCCCTTCCCGCCGAGGGTGACGCCGTGGTACATCAGTACATCGTCGCCGATGACCGCCGTCTCGCCGATCACCACTCCCATCCCGTGGTCGATGAAGAACCGCCGACCGATGCGCGCGCCCGGATGGATCTCGATCCCGGTGGCCGTTCGCACCATCTGCGACAGCAGCCGCGCCCCGAAACGCGATCCGGGCAGACCGCGAGCTCGCCACAGGCGCCGCGCGATCCGGTACCCCCACACGGCGTGGAGGCCCGAGTACAGCACCGCGACCTCACCGTCGGCGCGCGCCGCGGGGTCGTTGCGCCGGGCGGTGGCCACGTCCTCGCGCAGACGATTCAGGATGCCGACGCGGGTCCGAGAGCCGGAGGCCCGGGGAAGCACCCCGTTTCCTGAATCGTCAACGGCGACGCCCGGGGTCTCCGCCGCTGCCTCGGGCGCCGGGACCTCGGACCGGTGCCGCGCACCGGAAGCCGCAGCACCGGAAGCCCCCGCACCCGCAGCGCCCGCAGCACCAGCGCCCGCACCCGCAGCACCAGCACCAGCAGCACCAGCACCAGCAGCACCAGCACCAGCACCCGCACCAGCACCCGCACCAGCACCCGCACCAACCGCAGACGCACCCCGAGCCACGGACCCGCCGCGCCGAACGACGCCTCCGGGACGGTCAGTCACGCAACCAGGTCCTGGAACAGCACGGTCGACAGGTACCGCTCGCCGGTGTCGCACACCATCGCGACGATGCGCTTGCCGGCGTTCTCGGGCCGGGCGGCGATCTCGATCGCAGCGTGGATGATGGCGCCGGACGAGATGCCCGCGAGGATGCCCTCGTCGGTGGCGAGGGCACGGGCCACGCGCAGGGCGTCGTCGAGCTCGACGTCGAACACCTCGTCGATCACGGAGCGGTCGAGCACCTCGGGGATGAAGTTCGCACCCATCCCCTGGATCTTGTGCGGCCCCGCGGTCCCCTTGGTGAGCAGTGGGGAGTCCGCCGGCTCGACGGCGACGATCTGCACGCCCGGCACCTGCTCCTTGAGCACGTTCCCGACGCCGGTGATCGTCCCGCCGGTGCCGACGCCCGCGACGAAGACGTCGACCTTGCCGTCGGTGTCGCGGAGGACCTCCTGTGCGGTGGTCCGCCGGTGGATCGCGGCGTTCGCGGCCGTCTCGAACTGGTGCGCGAGGACGGCTCCCGGGGTCTCGTCGACGATCTGGGCGGCGCGAGCGACGGCGCCCTTCATGCCCTCCGACCCGGGCGTGAGCACGATCTCGGCACCGTAGGCACGCATGACGGCGCGACGCTCGATGCTCATGGTGTCCGGCATCGTGATGACGACCCGGTAGCCCCGCGCTGCTCCGATGAGTGCGAGGGCGATGCCGGTGTTGCCGCTCGACCCCTCGACGATCGTGCCGCCGGGCTGCAGGTCGCCGGCTTCCTCGGCGGCGTCGATGATCGCCACACCGAGTCGGTCCTTGATGCTCGCACCGGGGTTGTAGAACTCGAGCTTCGCGAGCACCTCGGCGCTGCCGGGACGGGGCAACCGGTTGAGGCGGACCAGGGGCGTGTTGCCGAACGCCTGGGTGATGTCGTCGTGGATCGTGCCCGTCATTGCCAGTCCCGTCGTGGTCGTGCTCGTCACCGCATCCCTCGCAGGCGCGGGCCGAGGCCGATTCTATGCGCGCGACCCGGCCGGATGACGGGCGCGACCCGCAGGCGGTGGTTCGCCGGGCCTCCCGTGTGTACTACAATCGGTGAGCCGCGTTCCACGCCCCGGACGCGACATGGTGGGTATAGCTCAGCTGGTAGAGCGCCTGGTTGTGGTCTAGGAGGTCGCGGGTTCGAGCCCCGTTACTCACCCCGAGAACGAAGCGGATGGCCGCGGTGGTCCACACCGGTCATCCGCTTCGTCGTTGGAGGACCGTGGTCGCGTGAGCAGACCGCGCAGCGGTACGCGACGGGCGTCGCGGAACCGGCGCAGCCGCCCCAGTTCTGGGCCTGGCGGCGACCGCGCGGAGGCGGTCGAATGGGAGCACGAGCGGAGCCGTCCGGAGGCGTCCGCCCGGTGACACCGCGAGGAGCCCGTGACCGACATCCAGAGCCACCTGCACCTGCCGCTCGGGACGCTGCGTAGCAAGACGCACGACACCGACGAGTTCGGCACGGACGAACCCGGCAGCCGCGGCACCGACCAGCACACGGCCTCCGACGCCGCGCAGGCCGACCGGCAGATCGCCGCCGACTCGCGGGTCCAGATCATCGACGGCATGATCCGCGTCCTCCAGACGACGGCCTTCCACGAGGTGACGGCCGAGGCGGTCGCCGCCGAGGCGGGCCTGACGCTCGAGGCGCTCCGCCACCACTTCCCGTCCTGGGACGGTCTGGTCCTGGCCACGCTCGACCGGTGGAACAGCGCACGGATGACCCCGCTCCTCCCGACCGCGCGGTCGCACGGCACGATCCGGCTCGTGCGGGCGATCATGGCGGACAACGCGGCGGAGCCGTCGCTCATGCGGTTCCTCGTCGCGCTCCTCAGCATCGCGGCGACGCCGGGCCACGCGCTCGCGCCGATGCTGCAGCACCGCTACCGGCAGTTCCACCTGGTGATCCAGCAGAGCTTGGTCGACGACGTCGAGGCGGGCCGTGAACCGCAGACGATGCAGCCGGCTCGCGGCGCGGAGCAACTCATCGCGCTCTACGAGGGCCTGCAGCTCCAGGCCATGGTCCGCCCGAGCATCGACCTGCTCGGCGCGTTCGACCGCGCGATCACCCGCATGCGCGACGGGTGGGGACGACGGTACGTCGCACCCGTCTGGGAGGCGTGACCGCGCGTCCCCGACGCATGCACGGTCCTGCTCCCCGTGCGACGATCGTGCCGTGATGGAGATGTCGCCCGAGCGGTTCGAGGACCTCGTCGTCGACGAGCTCGACCGGCTCCCCGACGAGATGGTGGACGGGCTGGAGAACGTGGCGTTCGTCGTCGAGGACGCCCCCGAGGACGGGGAGGACCTCCTCGGCCGTTACGACGGGGTCGCGGTGACCGAGCGGGACCGGTACGGGTTCGGGGAGCTCCCGGACCGGGTCGTCGTGTTCCGGCTCGCGCATCTGGCGTCCTGCGACACCGAGCAGCAGCTCCGCGACGAGGTGCACACGACCCTCGTCCACGAGATCGCGCACTGCTACGGCATCGACGACGATCGGCTGCACGAGCTCGGCTGGGACTGACCCGCGTCGGGCTCGGCGATCCGGAGCACGACGTCAGCCTGCTCCCGTGGCTGCTCCTCGGCGATGAACGCGGCCTCCTGCGCGGCCCACCGGTCCCACTCCCGCGCGAAGACCGGGCCGTCGCGGTCGAGTGCCCGACGGCGGCGCGCGTCGTCCTCGCCGTCCAGCCAGATCCGGAACGTCGCCATGCCCGACGCGACCCGGGACAGCGCGCCGCACCCCTCGACGACGAGGTCCTGGTCGGGTGCGACCGACACCCATCCGGCCGGGAGGCCCGCCGCCCAGTCCCACCGCCGCCATCCCGGGCGTCCGGTCGGGTCCGGCGGCGCGAGCACGTCCCGCACCACGGCGTCGGCGGCGGCCCGGAGTCCGTCCCAGCCGGGGTAGACGTCGTCGAGGTGGACGACCTGCGCGGGCACGGCTGCGGCGAGCTGGTCCGCGAGCGTCGTCTTGCCGGTACCGGACCGCCCGTCGACGAGGACGACCACGCGCGGTGCCGGAGCCGTGCGCCCGGCACTCGCGCGGGTGGCACCGGTGCGGACACCGCCGCCTGCGGCACGGATGCGGTCGACGAGGGCGCGGACGTCCACCGGGCGCCCCTCGGCGTCGACGAAGCGAGCCGTCGCCGGGACCCCGGCGCCCGGCGCGGGCCACGCGGCACCGGCACCCAGCGGCGCGCGGGCGTCCTGGCCCTCACACACCGTGCCAGGTCCCCGCCACGACGGCGGCGGCGATCGCGACGAGGCCGACCGCGCTGCACACGAGGACCATCGCCCACTCCGCTCCCCCGAACCGGACCGGCCGGGCCCAGGTGCGCCGGACGGGAGCACCGAAGCCGCGCGACTCCATGGCGACGGCGAGCGTCGTCGCACGGCGCAGGGCGAGCACGAGCAGGGCGAACGCCATCGACGCGCCACGCCGCACCCGGCCGCGGTCGGCGATGCCCCGGGCACGTCGGGCCATGGCGAGTTGCCGCCAGTCCTCGCGCATCAGGGTCGTCATCCGCACGGCGGCGAGCGCGCCGAGCACGAACCGCGCGGGCAGGTGCAGGACCTGCGCCAGGCCGTCGGCGAGGTCCGTCGGGTCGACGCGTGCGAACAGCGCGACCGCGGGCAGCCCGATGGCGAGCAGCCGCAGCACGGTGGCGATCGCCAGCACCAGCGAGCCGTCCGTGACGTGGGCGAACCCGAGGTCGAACCAGGTGCGGCCCGATGCGCGTCCGTAGAGCGCGATGCTCACCCCGGCCACGGGTGCCGCGACGAGGACCGGTGCGGCGCGGAGGAGCAGCGACCGCACGGGCACCCGGACGATCGGCAGGAGCACGAGTTCGAGGCCGAGCGCCACCGCGGCCGACACGACGTCGAGGGTCGTCACGAGGCACACGGCCAGGGCGACGCCCCCGAGCAGCGAGGCCACGGGGGCGACGCGGTCGAGGGGCCCCCGGTCGTGCCGCTCGGCGGTCGGCGGTCCGTCGAGCGCGATCACGCGGCACCCGCTTCCACGCGCGCTGGTGCGAGCCGGAGTTCGTCGGCGCCGAGCGCGCCGAGCAGCGTCGCGTCGTGCGTCACGGCGACGATGCCGGACCCGGCGTCCGCCAGCTCCGTGAGCCGGTCGACGATCGCCTGCCAGGTCGTGCGGTCCTGGCCGGACGTCGGTTCGTCGAGGACGACGACGGGCGGCCGCGCCACGATCGCGGTACCGATCGCGAGTCGGCGCTGCTCGCCTCCCGAGAGCGTGAACGGGTTCGCGTCCGCGAGGGCGTCGAGGCCGAACGCCGCGAGCACCGCGTCGACGCGCTCGTCGACGGTGTGGCGGTCGAGCCCGGTGGCGACCGGTCCGACGGCGAGTTCCTCGCGGACGCTGCGGGCCACGAACTGGTGGCCGGGGTCCTGGAGGACCGTCCCCACCCGGGCGGCGAGGTCGCGGCTCGACCACCGCGAGGGCATCGGCCCCGCACCGGCCGCGAGTGCGTCGGACGCCGCGAGGACGCCGCCGGCCGGCGGGAACAGCCCCGCGAGCGTCAGGCCGAGGGTGGACTTGCCGACACCGTTCGGTCCGGTCACCCCGAGCACGCGGCCGGTACGGACCTCGGTGTCGATGTCGTGGCCGACGGGGCTGCGACGCCCTCGAGCCGTCGCGAGCCCCGAGGCCCGGAGCAGCAGCTCCCCACCGGTCCGGAGCGGACGTGGGTCGGGTTCCGCGCCCGGCACCCAAACGCCCGCTGCGGTGAGCGCCGTGCCGTGCCGGGCGAGCACCTCCTCCGGCGTCCCGTCGGCCGCGATCCCACCGCCGGGCGTGAGCAGCACGAGCCGGTCGACGAGGTCGAGCCAGGTGCCGATGCGGTGCTCCACGACGAGGAGGGTGGCCCCGGTGGCCACGAGGACGTCGCGAACGGCGTCGTGGACCTGCCGCACGCCGTCGGGGTCGAGGTTCGCGCAGGGTTCGTCGAGCACGAGTGCCCCGGGCCGCATCGCGAGGACCCCGGCGAGGGCGAGGCGCTGCCGCTGCCCGCCGGACATCGCCGAGGTCGAGCGGTCGAGCGGGAGGTCGAGTCCGACGAGCGCGAGTGCCTCGCGGACGCGCGGACCGATCTCGGCTCGCGGGACGCCGAGGTTCTCGGGGCCGAACGCGACGTCGTCGCCGATGCGCGACATCACGGTGTGCGCCTCGGGGTCCTGCATGACGAGCCCGACGCGGCCCCGCACGCGGCGCGGGTCCTGCCCGTCGACGAGGACGCCGCCCTCCTCGACGCCCGCGCCGACGTCACCCGGCTGCGTGCCGTCCGCGTCGTCGTCACCGAGGACCCCCGCGACGGCCCGGAGGAGCGTCGACTTGCCCGAGCCGGACGCGCCGACCACGGCGACGCGTTCCCCGGGCCGGACGTCGAGGTCGACGCCGCGCACGGCCCAGACGTCACGGTCGGGGTACCGACGCCCCCAGCCACGGAACCGGATCGCCGCGGGGCGCGTCCGTCCGTCGGTGGCGGCGGTGGGCATCAGGACCGGGAGGGGCGCTGCGGGCGGCGACGGGCCTCCCGGCCGGCAGCGAACGCACTGAGCACGCCCGTGCGGGCGAGCGCGCGGACGAGCAGCCACGATCCGCCACCGGCGATGACGCCACCCGAGATGATCGCGCAGACGATGTAGACGACCTTGAACGCGAGTGCGTACGCCGGGTACCAGAGCACCGAGTCGTTGATCCCGAGGGCGAGCCCGGCAGCGGCGCCCGCGAGGACGACGACCGGCGCTCGGTACACGCGGTAGAGGAACAGCGCGAGGACGATCTCGGCGCCGAGGCCCTGGACGAGCCCGGACACGAGCGTGAGCCAGCCGCCCCACTCGTTGCCGACGAGCGCTTCGACGCTCGCGGCGACGACCTCGCCGTAGAGCGCCGCGCCCGGCTTCCGGACGACGACGCCGACGAGCACGCCAGCGAACAGCCAGACCCCGCCGACCAGGGACTGCGACCCGGGGAGGACCAGACCGAGTCCGACGCTGATCGGGGAGTAGCCGAGGTCCCACAGTGTGAAGACGAGACCCGCCGCGACCCCGAGGACGCTCGCGACGACGATGTCGACCACGCGCCACCGGAAACGGCGACGGGAGGGCTGCGGGGCTCCGTCGGTGACAGCGGCGGTGCCGGTCTGGAGGGCCGGGTCGGCTGCCCGGTCGGCGGGGCCGGTCGCCGCGGGGCCGGTCGCGGTGGGGCCGGTCGCGGTGGGGCCGGTCGCGGTGGGGCCGGTCGCGGTGGGCATGGGCGTGGACGCGCGCTCGCGCATGGTGACTCCTCCCTGCGCCGGCATGACCCGGATCAGGTTCGACGGTCGGAGCGCCGTTCGCTCCCTCTCAGCCCGCAGGTCGCGGACTCCCGTGTGTGTGGCCCCGAGTATAGGCGCGGTGGGCCACGTCCCCACGCATGGATCCGTGGCCGGGCAGGAGGCCCGGTCCCCGCGCCTCCCGTCCGCTACTTCTTGAGGGCGCGCACCAGCTTGCGCAGGACCGTGCCGACGGTCCACGCGAACGGCGTCGCGACCGCGAGCAGGGCGATGATGTTCGGCTCGAACACGAGCGCACGACCGGGGCGGCGGACGTACGCAGCGACGGGGATCGACGCGCTGCCGCCCCCGCCACCGCCGTTCTCGTCCTGGTCACCGCCGGCGCCGAAGCCGTACCACCCGATCGACACGGGCACGATGGTGGCGTCACCGACCTCGATCGGGTCGCCGTAGTTCGTGGCGACCCCGAGCGGGCGGACCTTGTCGGCGAGCTGCGCCGCGATGTTCGTCATGCGCGCGAGGCTACTCCCGAGCATCGGCGGGAGCACGGGCACCCCGGCCGTCCACAGGGGAACGGGACCGCCGACCGTCCACAGGCGTGGCTGCGCTCCGGACATCGCCGAGCGGTGCCGATAGGTTGGGCCGGTCATCGACCAGGAGGTCCCGCTTTTGCAGACTTGGCCCGGCAACCCCTACCCCCTCGGTGCGACGTACGACGGCAGCGGCACGAACTTCGCGATCTTCAGCGAGGCCGCCGAACGCGTCGAGCTCTGCCTCTTCGACGACGACGGCACCGAGACCCGCATCGACCTGATCGAGGTCGATGCCTACGTCTGGCACGCCTACCTGCCGAACGTCGGTCCGGGGCAGGAGTACGGATTCCGCGTGCACGGCGAGTACGCCCCGGAGCGCGGGCATCGAGCCAACCCGAACAAGCTCCTGCTCGACCCCTACGCCAAGGCGACCAGTGGAGACATCGACTGGGACCAGTCGCTGTTCTCGTACACCTTCGGTGCGCCGGACAGCCGGAACGACGAGGACTCGGCGTCGCACATGGTGAAGGGCGTGGTCATCAACCCGTTCTTCGACTGGCAGGGCGATCGACACCCGAAGGTCCCCTACGGCGAGACCGTGATCTACGAGGCCCACGTCAAGGGCCTGACGAAGACCCACCCGGACATCCCCGAGGAGCAACGGGGCACCTACGCGGGCGTCGCGCATCCAGCGGTCATCGGGCACCTCAAGCGGCTCGGGGTCACCACGCTCGAACTGATGCCCGTGCACCAGTACGTGAACGACTCGATCCTGCAGCAGAAGGGCCTCAGCAACTACTGGGGGTACAACACGATCGGGTTCTTCGCCCCGCACTCGCACTACTCCGCCAGTGGGGACCGTGGGCAGCAGGTGCAGGAGTTCAAGGCGATGGTCCGGACCCTGCACGACGCCGGGATCGAGGTCGTGCTCGACGTCGTGTACAACCACACGGCCGAGGGCAACCACCTCGGACCCACCTTGTCGTTGAAGGGCATCGACAACGCGGCGTACTACCGCCTGATGGACGACGACCAGCGGTACTACCGCGACTACACGGGAACGGGGAACTCGCTCAACGTCCGGCACCCGCACTCGCTCCAGCTCATCATGGACTCGCTCCGGTACTGGGTGACCGAGATGCACGTGGACGGCTTCCGGTTCGACCTCGCCGCCGCGCTCGCCCGCGAGTTCTACGAGGTCGACCGCCTGGCGACGTTCTTCGAACTCGTGCAACAGGACCCGATCGTGTCGCAGGTCAAGCTCATCGCGGAGCCGTGGGACGTCGGGCCCGGCGGGTACCAGGTCGGGAACTTCCCGCCGCAGTGGACCGAGTGGAACGGGCGGTACCGCGACACCGTGCGCGACTTCTGGCGAGGCGAGCCGTCGACGCTCGGTGAGTTCGCGTCGCGCATCTCCGGATCCGCCGACCTGTACGAGCACGACGGGCGCCGCCCGGTGGCCAGCATCAACTTCATCACCGCCCACGACGGCTTCACGCTGCTCGACCTGGTCTCCTACAACGACAAGCACAACCAGGCCAACGGCGAGGACAACAACGACGGCGAGAGCCACAACCGATCCTGGAACTCCGGGGTCGAGGGCCCCACCGACGACCCGGAGATCACGGCGCTCCGGCTCCAGCGACGCCGGAACTTCCTCGCGACGCTCCTGCTCAGCCAGGGCGTGCCGATGATCCTGCACGGCGATGAACTCGGGCGCACGCAGCTCGGCAACAACAACGTGTACGCGCAGGACTCGGAACTGAGCTGGATCGACTGGGCCCACGCCGACCAGGAGCTCATCGACTTCGTCGGCGAGGTCGTCCGCCTCCGGCGCCACCACCCGACGTTCCGACGGACCCGGTACTTCAACGGCCGACCCGTGCGCCGCGGGCAGGACGAGCCGCTGCCGGACATCGTCTGGCTCACCCCGGAAGGCGACGCGATGCAGCCGGAGGAATGGGACTCCGGCTTCGGCAAGAGCGTCGGGGTGTTCCTCAACGGCGACGGCATCCGCGGCCGTGACTCCCGCGGCGGACGCGTCACCGACGTCAACTTCCTCATGTACTTCAACGCCCACTCCGAGACCGTCACGTTCACGGTGCCGTCCGACGAGTACGCCCACGCGTGGAAGATCCGGATCGACACGGCCGACCCGGGCGAGAAGGGCGACATCGTCGCCGCCGGAGAGCCGCTCGACGTGCCGGCGCGCTCGATGCTCGTGCTCCGCGCGGAACCCCCGCAGGAGCCGACGAGTACACCGGTGTCGACGACCACCACGAGCGCTCCGACCGCGACCCCGACCGCCCCCGACGGCGTCGACACCGCGACGGAGGCCATGACCGCCACCCCGCCGGGCACCCCGCGCCCGGCACCGACCGCCGATGCCGGCAAGGGAGACCCGACGTGACCTCGACCCACAACGAGCAGGCAGCGGTGCCCGCTCGCCGTCCGGGAGGCGCGCGTCGCGTCCCGGACTCCACCTACCGCCTCCAGGTGACCGCCGACTTCGACCTGACGGCCGCCGCCGAGGTCGTCGACTACATCGCCGCGCTCGGTGCCGACTGGGTCTACCTGTCCCCGGTCCTCCAGGCCGAAGCGGGGTCGAGCCACGGCTACGACGTCGTCGACCACTCCCGGATCGACGTGTCCCGCGGCGGCGACGACGCGTTCCGCGTACTGACGACCGCTGCGCACGCGGCCGGGCTCGGGGTCCTCGTCGACATCGTGCCGAACCACATGGGCGTCGCGGACCCGGCGTCGAACCCCTGGTGGGAAGACCTGCTGACCCACGGGCGGGACTCCGCCGTGGCCGACGCGTTCGACGTCGACTGGGCCGCGGGCGGCGGACGCATCCGCGTGCCCGTGCTCGACTACGACCTCGAGAGCGGCACCGAGGACGGCCTGGACGCCATCACGCTCGAGGGCGACAAGCTCATGGTCGGGACGACCGCCTACCCGACCGCCCCGGGGACCGTGAACCCGGGCGACGACGTGCGCACCGTCCACGACCGCCAGCACTACGAGTTCGTGCACTGGCGTCGCGCCGACCACGACCTCAACTACCGCCGGTTCTTCGCCGTGAACACCCTCGCCGCGATCCGGGTCGAGGAGCCCGAGGTGTTCACCGCCTCGCACGGCCTCATCGGGCAGTGGTTCCGCGACGGTCAGGTCGACGGTCTCCGCATCGACCACCCGGACGGCCTGTACGACCCGGCGGGGTACCTCGACGACCTGGCCGAGTTGACCGGCGGGGCGTACACCCTCGTCGAGAAGATCCTCGAGCCCGGCGAGGAGCTGCCCGCCTCGTGGCCCGTCGACGGCACGACGGGCTACGACGCCCTCGGGTACGTCGACCGCCTGTTCGTCGACCCGGCCGGCGCGGAGCCGCTCGGCGCGCTCGACTCGCGGCTGCGCGGCGAACGGGACGCCTTCCGGTGGGACCTCCTGACGCACGGCACCCGGCGCGACGTGACCGACGGCATCCTCGGCAGCGAGGTCGCCCGACTGACCCGTCTCCTGGCGCCCGAGGTGCCCGACGTGGACCCTCGTGTCATCGAGGACGCCGTCGCCGAGGTCACCGCGTCGTTCGGCGTCTACCGGACCTACCTTCCCGAGGGCGCACACGACCTCGTCGAGGCCCTGGAGACCGCGTGCGAGCGCCGTCCCGACCTCGACCCCGTGATCGACCGGATCGCCCCGTTCCTCGCCGACCCCGAGCACCCGGCGGCGATCCGCCTGCAGCAGACGTCGGGGATGGTCATGGCGAAGGGCGTCGAGGACTCGGCGTTCTACCGCTACTCGCGCCTGACGAGCCTGAGCGAGGTGGGAACGGACCCGAGCGTGTTCTCCATCACGCCGACCGAGTTCCACCGCGCGCAAGAGAGTCGCCTCGCCGCCTGGCCGCACGCCATGACCACGCTCACGACCCACGACACGAAGCGGAGCGAGGACACCCGCGCCCGCATCGCGACGCTCGCCGAGCTGGGTGACGAGTGGGTCGCCGCGTTCGAGCGTCTGAACGCCCTCGCACCGCTCGAGGACGGCGTGCTCGCGAACCTCCTCTGGCAGGCGATCGTCGGCGCGCGGCCCGCCTCACGCGAGCGGCTGCACGCCTACGCCGAGAAGGCCTCGCGTGAGGCCGGGAACACCACGACCTGGACCGCGCCGAACGAGCCCTTCGAGGAGCGTATGCACGCGCTCGTCGACGCCGCGTTCGACGATCCGGAGGTGGTCGCGGAGCTCGACGCGATCGACCGTCGCATCGAAGCCGCCGGCTGGTCGAACGGCCTCGGCATGAAGCTCGTGCAGCTCGCTGGCCCCGGCGTCCCGGACGTCTACCAGGGCACCGAGCTGTGGGACCGCTCCCTCGTCGACCCGGACAACCGACGACCCGTGGACTACGCCGAGCGACGACGTCTCCTCGTCGCCGTCGAGGAGGGCGCACTGCCCCCGATCGACGCCTCCGGCGCGGCGAAGCTCCTCGTGACCTCGGCCGCCCTGCACCTGCGCCGCGACCGGCCCGAGCTGTTCACGCGGTACCTGCCGGTGCCGGCTTCGGGCGTCACCGCGGACCACGTCGTCGCGTTCGACCGCGGCGGTGCCGTGGTCGTGGCCACGCGCCTCCCGATCGGACTCGAACGGACCGGCGGCTGGGCGGACACGATGATCCACCCCGTGCCGGAGGACCGCATCGACGTCCTCACCGGCCGGACGTTCCGGGCGGGACGCGGTATCGCCGTGGCCGACCTGCTCAGCACCTACCCCGTCGCGCTCCTGGCGCCGGCGGCCAACACGACGGACGAGCCCTCGGGCGTCACGATGGAAGGCCACGCATGATCCCCGAACCGCCCGCCGGAACCGTCCGCACCGGCTCCTCGTTCCGCTCCGGACCGATCCGTGCCGGCCGGTACGAGGTGTGGGCCCCCGACGCCGACCGCGTGCGGTTGGTCGTCGATGGCACGGACCACGAACTGACCCGCGACGACCACGACTGGTGGAGCACGGATGCCGTCACGCCCGTCGTCGGCGCCCGGTACGGGTTCCGACTCGGCGACGACGACGCGGTGGTCCCCGATCCGCGCACGCTGTCGCAGCCCGACGGCGTCCACGGGCTGTCGGAGGTGATCGACCTCGACGCCTTCTCCTGGAGCGACGAGGGCTGGACCGGGCGTCCGGC